>JAIYDG010000199.1 GCA_027487625.1 Bacteroidota bacterium | reverse complement strand
GGAAGAATTTTGTTTGAGAAAAAATTTGTGACCCTGTGCCTGCGTCAGTTTGGCATCAAGCGCTTGAAGTTGCGTGCGGATCAGCTGGTGAGACATTTCACCCACGCTGAAATTCGAAGAGCAGCAGGAAAGCTTATGAAAAAAAAGCAGGCTCTAAATTTTTAGCAGATTGCAGGTATATATAGAGAGAGGGATTGCAATTTTGTTTCAGTTTGACAAAAGCTTTCAAACAGAATGGATGCCAATCTAAAAGAATACGAAGAACTCTCAAGCCAGTTGTCTTCTTCTGCGGGTGAAAACGAATCTGGGCCAGACGAAGATGTGGCGGAGAGTTCGCCAAGCAGAGAATGGCAATACCGAGAGTGGTTTCTTTTGGGAATCGACTACGGCTTGCTGCAAACAAACTGCATGTCGATGATGAAAGAATTTCTTCGAAACCCTGGAACAAATGGAACAAGGAGTCGGTCGCTCACAGAAAGGGTCTATGATGCTTGGTGGCTGGCAAACGAGTGGAACCTTGATTCAGAACAACACTGCGGACCAGACGTGAAAAAACAAGTTGAAAAGTGGTGTGCTGAGGCATCGCTCTTTCTACAAAATCGAATGGCGTATCTGAACTTGGAAACTTTCGGAGATGACTTGCCACCGGAAGACGAGGTTGACACTCGCAGAAAGTGGCCACCAGAACCTTTGTCAACTGACTGGTTTGACTACAAAAAAAGCTTTGAGCTTTTGATGGAAAGCAAAGATGCCCTGGTGCACCAATGCTCTTTGAACAACGCTCGCCTTCCCGGAAGTGTTATTGTTGACGAGGGGACGATAAGAGATGACCCCGATGAGCATGCAAAAACGGACATCTTGGAACACGCAGCATATCTGAAAAGCCGAAGCGAGAGCAATGCTAGCCTGAAGGAGTACTGGAGAAAGATGGTGTCGTTCCACTTGGAGGATTTGCTGCAGTACAACTCCGAGATGGCCTTCATCAATGCAGACAAAGTAAACTGATGGCCAAAAAAATTATGACGGACGAAGAATTGAAAATGTTTTTGAAAAAATTAAAAGTGGACGTGTTAAAAATTGATCACGCTTATCGTCCAAGCGAAACCTGTTTGTCCTGCATTTCCTGCGACTATGTAACTAACCGTTGTTTTCTTTGCGATCAGTGTATTACTTGTTGTAAATTAAATGTAAAAAATATTGCTGATTAATCTTGACTCAAAAATGGTAAATAAATGTTGTAAATAATTTTCGAATTTTATTTTTCTGTATTTAAGGAACTGTGTTAATTTTAAATCAGTCAGTCAAGTCTGAGCTGTCGGGAGAGTGTGATGGACACTTATGGCGAGCAGGAAAATACTGTTGACAGTACGGGTTGCGTAAAAGGCGATATCGAAGGAACAAAAAATAGTCTGAGAGGCTATACCGGAGACTGGTTTCTTCTCGGAGTTGACCAGCAGTTGCTCGAGAGGAACTGTTTGGCATTGAGGAGAAAGTTTGAAAACGAGCCGAGGTGGGTTAAAAAATCTGGATCCGGCTTGCGCATCAGCTTGGAAGCGTGCTACTACCACGCAAAAGAGTTTACAAAGTTTAATTCGATAGGTGCCGAGTGGACCTTTAGATTGAAAAACGAGTTGGATAATTGGTGTGCAGTTGCCTCTCTTTTCCTGGAAAACTACGTCAACTACGATTTGTTTGAACGCACGGACGAGACAAATTTTTCACCTGAAACAAAGAGAGTGTGGCCGCCCGCGAGTTTGTCAAGAGATTGGTTTGACTTTGACAAAAGTTTTAACCTCTTGTTTTCGTGCCAAGATGCACTGCATCGGGCGTGCAGCAAAAATAATCTGATGTATCCGGAGGATGAAGAGTGCGAGGACAGATATTGGAGAGACCTCAGGATTGACAACTACGATGACGCCAACTCGACATGCGAAGAGGATCACTGGAAGCTGCTAAAAAAAGAGAACAGAGTGGAAGAGGGAAAAGAGTACTGGCGCAAGCTAGTCGTGCGTCTCTTGAAAGATTTGACCAGTCACAGAGAAGAACTGACGTTCAAATAAATGGAAGGGCATTGCAGAAAAATTTTAATCTACGCGGTTGTTCTTGTGTACGTCGAAGTGGCTTTGCTGGTTTTCTACTTGACCATTAGAATAAGGAGACTAAATCGTTTTAAAAAGTTGCAGAAAGGCTTTAAAGATGTCGATTTTTATACAAGGTATCTTCTGTAACATGTGTCTAGCATTTTGCATACTGCTGACAAGCATGGACCTATTTTGGAGGGAAAGACGTGAGTCAAAAGAGGAAAAGGAACAAGAAGAGGTGTTGGAATTGTTGAGAAATGACATATCCTGCGAAATAGGATTCTAAGACCAACTATGGATGAGAGCGAAGAATTTGTGTGGCTCATTTTGTTTGGATTGTTAGGATTGCTGTGCTGCTTTGTGCTGATTGGACTAATTGTTAAAATTGAAAATGCAATCAAGTGGAGAATGAAAGCAATGATCGAGAACAGGAAAAGGAAATACTGGTATCTCCAATCTTGTCGTGCGAGACAAAGATTAAGAACTCGTGGAATCCAAGAGTGCTATTTTCCCCCGCCTCTTGAAAATTCTGAGCGCCAAAGACCACCGCGTGCTACAAGGTCACTGCCTCCAACAAAACCGCTGCCTCCGACAACAAAGAGAGACCTTCCTAGTTACGAAGAAGCAGTCAAGCTGAGAGAAGAGGAGGATGTAAATCTTCCAAGCTACAAAGAGGCTTTGAGGCACTGGACAAATGCCACTCATCCGCCTCAATACTCAGAAACATAAGAGTAAATTTGGTATAAATGGCCGGCAAGAGTTGGAAAACTGTTCAGTTTCAATTTAAACCTGAAACAAGCAACATTAAAAATATGTCACAATCTGACATTGAGACTGTTTGGATAAAGAGCGAACCAGCTGACGCGAGCCAAGAGGTGAGCGAGGCGCCTACCGTCTGCAACTCGATGCAAGATGACATTCCTGATGCCGTCTT
>JAIYDG010000221.1 GCA_027487625.1 Bacteroidota bacterium | reverse complement strand
TAGATAAAGCTTCTTATTCCAATATGAGAAGGTATTTACAATCTAATCAATTACCACCAATTGATGCAGTGAGAGTTGAAGAAATGATTAATTACTTTTCTTATGATTTTCCTACTACAGATCAAGTTCACCCCTTTTCAATTCAATCAAAAGTATTTAATCATCCATTTTCTGCAAACAAAAAACTATTACATATTCATTTACAATCACCCAAAATTCAAATTGAAAACAGCAAGCCAAATATGCTTACATTTTTAATTGATGTTTCTGGTTCGATGAGTAGTAGTGACAAACTACCATTGCTTATATCATGTTTAAAAATGCTTGTTGAACAAATGCGTGCTGAAGACCAAATTGCCATCGTTGTTTATGCCGGTGCTGCAGGTTTGGTATTGGAACCTACAAATGGCAAAAACAAACCTAAGATTCTTGATGCGCTCAACAAATTAGAATCGGGCGGCAGCACAGCAGGTGGAGCTGGAATTGAACTCGCATATGATATTGCTCAAAAGAATTTTCTTAAGGAAGGAAACAACAGAATTATTCTTGCCACTGATGGCGATTTTAATGTAGGTATTTATAATATAAAAGAACTAGTAAGTTTAATTGAAGAAAAAAGAAAAAGCGGTGTTTACTTAAGCACACTTGGATTCGGAACTGGAAACATCAATGATGAAACCATGGAAAATCTTGCTGATAAAGGAAATGGAAATTATCACTATATAGACGGACTTCTTGAAGGGAAAAAAGTATTGGTAAAAGAATTAGGTGGAACTTTAATTAGCGTTGCAAATGATGTAAAAATACAAATAGAATTCAATCCACGTTTTGTTGAATCATACAAGTTAATTGGTTATGAAAATAGATTGTTAAACAAAGAAGATTTTAATGATGATAAAAAAGATGCTGGTGAATTAGGCGCAGGACATGGAGTTACTGCTATTTATGAATTAAACATGAACGATGGTAAGTTTAAAGAAGAAACTGATAGCTTGAGGTATAGCAAACAAGTGCTAAAAAGTGGCAACAGTGAAAACGAGATAGGATTCATTAAATTAAGGTATAAAAAACCTGGTGAGGATAAAAGCATCAAATTTGAATTGCCTATAGAAAACGAAAATGAAAGCATAGAAAATACATCATCTGAAATACAGTTTGCTTATGCTGTAGCTTTATTTGGCATGAAACTGAGAGAAAACAAAGAAGCAAAAAACATGAAGTACAAAGACATTTTAGCCATTGCAAAAAACAACAAAGGCAAAGATGAAGATGGCTACAGGGCTGAATTTATACAACTGGTGGAAACAGCGGAGATGTTGGGGAGGTGAGGGAAATACTTATAATTTGTTAAAAAGTATAACAAAGAATATGAATGACTAATTGTTACTCTAAAGTGTCAAGAAAGTAGAATTTTATAAATCAAAATTTCATATCAATGTAATAAACAACAAGCGACATTTAATCGACAAATAGTTAACTTACATTCTTTCAAGTTCAGATAAGTAAAACAATACTTATCTGAACTTGAAAGTTTGAGGATTTTATGCTGTGACTTTCTTCTTTTTAGTAATCGCTTTTGCCCTTTTCTTAGCGTTCTTTTCTTTGATTTCTTTCATTAATTTTCGGAAATCACGAAGCTCTTCATCCGTCCATGGCTTTGACTCAACAGTGAAATCAACATTTTTCGGTTCTCTGATTAGTCCCATTTTGTTTATGATTTAAAGTATTTTGAAATAAGAAATAATGCTGCATTTGTTTCAATGAACATCCTCAAACCACGAAAATGTGTTGCATGAAGTGATTCCTCATAATGTTTGATTAAAGCTGTTTTTGCATCAAAAGCAAGAAAGCCTTGGTAACCTTTTTCAACCGAAACTTTACAAGCATAGGCAATTAGATTTCCAGGAACACCCAAATAAACTTTATCTTTTCCTTTATTAAAAATCGAACTTTCAATTAGATGCATAAAAATATGATCCTGTTTATCTTCAATACTTAAGAGTCCTTGAATAATCGTAGGATTATTTACAGTGGTAAGTTTATAAACTTCTTTGGTACTATCCTTTATCTCCTTTTTCCAATCAAATTGCCAATCTAGCTTTTTAATCTGGGTTGAATTTTTCAATGTCATTCGCACAACCTCTGTATCGAAAACCTCATGTGTAGAGGAGTTTTCTATGGAGTTTGTGAGTTTATCTATCACAAAATCAAGAGGTCTATTTCTTGAATTTTTCATAGTCCGAATTTAAGCAAAAATAAAATCAGAAAGAAACAAAAAATGGAAAGAGAAGAGGTGCAAATGTGCAAGTATCCATCAAAATAGTAGAGCTAAAATTAGAATCTCTTTCTAATATAAATTCCTCTACTTCGCCTTTATCTCTAACAACCTACCTCCATCTTCAACACTCACATAAATTTTTCCTGCAGGACCCATTTTTACATTACGAATACGCCCTTCATTGGCTAACAAAACTGTATCCATTCCAACTACACCATTGTTCATTTTTACCATCAACAAATGCTTACGACTTAAACTACCCATCAATATGTTTCCATTCCAATCTCTATACGATAAATGGTTGATAAAAGTAAGTCCTGATGGTGCCAATGCCGGATCCCAGCTTTTTAAGGGCGCTGTAATTCCAGCTGCTGTATGTCCGTTACTGATGATGGTTCCATTGTAATTTACTCCCATGCTATACAAAGGCCAACCATAATTTTTGCTCGCTTCTACCCTGTTTAGTTCACATCCACCTTTTGGACCATGTTCGTTCACATATAAATGCCCGCTTACAGGCTCAAATGCCATTCCTTGCGGATTGCGGTGTCCATAACTATAAATGGTAGTTGCTGCACTTTGGCCTGCAACTACAGGATTATCTGTAGGTATGCTACCATCTAAATTTAAACGGTGTACTTTACCCCAAAGCGTATTTAATTTTTGTGAGTTCTGGTGTGGACTACTTGCTCCTCCTAAACTCGCTGATCCACCTTCACCAATGCTCCAGTATAATTTACCATCTTTTCCAAAAACAATACGACTACCAAAATGTCCATTCCATGTTGAAGCTGATTCTGTAGTGTGTAACACCATCCAATTGCTGGTGCTTGTTTCGTTTAAAACAAATCGTGCAAGAGATAGAAATCCACCTGTGATGCTATATGTTACATAAACTGTTTTAGTAGTAGCAAAATCGGGTGATACTGCTACATCTAACAAACCACCTTGACCTGCTGATGAAATATTAGTTGGTAAACCAGT
>JAIYDG010000401.1 GCA_027487625.1 Bacteroidota bacterium | reverse complement strand
CTCTTGTATCAGGTGCATACTGTTGAAACTAAAGCTTGCTTTGTGAGAAGAAGAAAAATGGGCGCACCTGATGAGATCCGAGTCTTTTTTGAAAAATCCATGCTCCATAAAAGTCTCGTGCAATAGAACCATTGCCAAACTGAATCAAACCATGGTAAGTGATCTGTTTGCTCTTTCGGTCATTGATAGTGTTCCCTCCCAACCCCAAATTAAAACAGTAAATCGTCAATAAATACAAACCTTAATCCTTGTGTTGGAATCGATTTCGAGCGACTCTGTCTTTATGACTTCACAAGTATGTGAGGTAGATGACGTTTTGACGCGATTGACAACCTCATAAGTGGTTCTGCCTGTGGGCGAATTAGTGTTCAAAGTTAGAAAACCAGAAAGAGATGGAATCATCGAGGGGTGTTGTTCAATTTATCGACAAACAACTTACCCACAGTGACAACTTCAAAGTCGCTGCCATTTACATTCGCCAGACCAACTTTCCCATCAAAAGAAACAGCATCTTGACCAATCAAATGCATTCTTTCTATCATATTCATGGATTGGAAGGTGACATTCTCGTCAAACTCTGTTGCTGTATAGTCCAGGATGATTTTTGGAGAGAAAATTTCCACTGGTAAGGAATACAAAAGCTTTTCTTTTCCGATGGCACTTTTCAAATTTTCATCACAGACCCCAATCACAGCATCAATGATCTTGGTATTTGCAGTTCGGGGCAAATCTGCAGATGCATCTTCAAACACAAAAATGTCTTTTCTTTGGGTTTGCAATGGGACATCTTGCTTTGAGTTTTGATTTTCATCTGGGAATGTGATTGTTCGGATGGGCTGTGGCCGATAATCATCAACTTGAAGCTCAGCATTTCTTGCTCCATCTCCATCGCTTTGGTAGCCCGTCTCTTCGAGCGACCCACAGAATCCCACCATAATCTTGTCCAAGGCAAACTTTGTGTGTATTGTGGGCGAGTCCTCGTTTCCAAAAGCAAAGGAAGACTGATTCATACTTGTCTGCAGAGGATTAAAAGAGAATACCACTTTTCCAGGAAGCGCAGGCTTTTTCGTTGCCATGGCTTCTTGTTTGTTTGCTTCGTTGGTAACTTCTGAGGGGCTTTCACGACGCAAAGGTGGCTTTTGTGAATTCTGATTTGTCTGCAGCGGCGGTTTTCTGTCGTTTTGTATGGATTCCTTCATACTTGTTGGAGCAGATACTGATTTCTCTGTTGCGTATATTGATGCTATTCTTTGTTTTCTTGCTGGATTTGCTTCTGGTAGTCCTGGACCAGAGATGTACCCATAGATTGCTGCACGCATTTCTTCCAGAGAAACCTCGTTATCTCTATTGACATCGGCATTGGGGACGGACGATGGAAGATTCACAGCTAATCATAGAGTTTCAATCCACTTAGATAATGGAAAAATGAACTGTTATCAAGACTGACTAGCGGTGAATAGAGAGAGTGTGTGTATGATAGGAGAATGAAATACATTGTGTAGTTGATTCTTATTTCAGAAAAATATCATCAATAACTTGTGCATGATGAAATAATTGATACTTGAAAGCTTACATGTTGAGTTTGATGGCGTGACTTTCTTTTCGATCACGACAATCTTTTTGGATCCGACAGGAGCGCCGATTGAAGCATCGGTGGTGTATTTCGGCTTTGGCAAATGCGATTGTTGTGAGGGTTTGCTCTGCACAATAATCATCTTTAGAAAAAAATGCAATAATAATCAAAGACTCTTTGTAAAGGTAATCACAATACTGATGGATGAATTCAGTTTTGGCTCTAAATCACACGGACATCTTCGAGAAGCACTTTGTTGTTTAATAACTAAGCAAAGATGTGAAGTGGGAATATTATACCGTGGTGTTTGGCTGGTTTTCATCACTGAATATGTTGAACCGGTGTGCATCCGATTGACTCTTTTTTGTGATTTCTGTTTATTTCGATATGGTAAGTATCATGTTTTTTGAACAGAAAATGAGTTGTCATAATGTTGATTAGTTTTTGGGGTGCGGAAACAAAAAATGTCATGCAACTGATGACATTTTGGGGAAAAAAAACATCACCATCCATTGAAGAACATATGTTGACAATAACTGCAGCAAAGTTTTTAATTCGGCACAGCGTGATGCAATATTCTCTTTTCTTCTCCTTTCTTCTTCTTCTTCTTCTTCTTTTTTATCCTTTTATTGTGTGTTTACCTTGTTTCGATAAAGGAGGTTTGATGTTGCTCTTTTCTGAGGTATGATCTTGCATGTTGGCTGTGCACAGACTGGAGGGTATATGTGAGTTGAGAGGTTGAGTATCGATTATTTTTCAAGGACATTTGATACTATGATAGCTTTTTGGGGTCAAAATATAAATCTATACTTCGATATATAGATTTTGATACTTTATTATTTTTTTCTGTTTGGGATGAAAATGTTGGTTTGCTTTAACATGTTTGCTTGGTTGGTGAGTTTTCGTTTGATTTTCTCCAATTTCGCCATCAAAATGAATGAGAAGGGAAAAGAGGAAATAGTAAGTGTACTTTCGTCTCTTATAATGTCTGAGAAATTCCGCAACAAAAAAAAATTTGCAAAAAGAAATTGTGAAGAAAAAAAGAAAAGAAAGG
>JAIYDG010000325.1 GCA_027487625.1 Bacteroidota bacterium | reverse complement strand
TTTAAATCGGTTTTCAAAAGAAGGATTATATTGATTACAGTAATCTAAATGGATTCATTCCTATAGAAAGGTGTATTTTTTTATCTCTAATTCTAGGCCAGTAACCAGAAGCAAGAGGCCAGTGTGTTTTTCATCAGCACGCGCTACCGATGATGAGTTCGTTTTCAATGAAACGTTTTTGTTTTTGATGATGGATTAATTGAATTTCTTGTTACAAGTACGATTTAAGTTAAAGCATAATTCGTTGCATTTATCCTTACTTTTTAGGCAAAAAGTAAGCAAAAGCCTTTCATCATCGGAGGCGCCTGCTTGGCTGCAAGGCCAACGCCTGATGCAATCTGGCCTGCCGCTGATGCCTTTTCCGCTCTGGCCCGCCATTGTCTTTTGAAGAGTTTGGCCTTACCCGCGGAAAATTCAAAAGGCGGCTTGGCGCACAAGGCCATTTAGATTGCATCAGCACGCGCTGCCGATGATGAGGCATTCGTTGTTAGAAAACACTTTGGCTTTTGGCTATTGGCCATTGGCAGGTTTGTAAAAGCCTAAATTACGTTGACCGTCTTTATTGGTAATACATAGTATAAAAGCACATTCTCATTACTAAAATCGAAAGCCAAAAGCGAACAGCCAATGGCCAAAAGCCTGCTGTTACAAAAGCATTCCGCTTAATCTCTTCAATTCAACTTCTGCTAGAATTGCATCATAACGGGTAGCGAGGTAACGTGTTTCAGCAGATAGTAAATTTTGTTGTGCTTGGCGCAGTTCTAGTGCAGAGATGACACCAATTTTATATTGTTCTGTTGCCAATTCAACATTGCTTTTTGCTACTTTTAAATTCTCAGATTCCATTAACAACAATTCTTTTCCTAACTGTAAGTTTCTAAAAGTTAAATTCAAGCTCATTTGTAATTTACTCAAACTGTCTTTTAAAATTAATTCGGTTGATTTTAATCCAATTCTAGCATTTGTCATTCTTCTACTAACACTGCTTCCACTAAATACATTTAAGTTTACGCCTGCACCGTAATGGTATCCTGTATTGTTACTGCTTTGTAAGAAGCCGGCTTCCGATTCAGATTTACTGTATGTATAACCGGTTCTTAAACTTACACTCGGATATCTTTCAGCCAGTATTTCTTTAATAGCATAGTTCTGTATGTTCTTTCCTGATTTCAAAATCAAGATACTTGTATTCCTTTCAGCTGCCAACATCGATAAGGAATCGAGCTTGTAGTCTTGCGTATTTTCTATTTCGTTTTCAACATCAAATTCAGTATCTATTTCTCTTGCCAATAATTGATTTAAATTGATTTTTAGATTTTGTAAAACATTCTTTTGTTTCAATAAACGACTTTTATCAGCATTAAAATCAACCTGAGCATTGAGTACTTCTGCTTTAGATGCTTTGCCTGCTTCAAATCTATCTTGCACAAGCTTTAATCTTTGTTCAGATAAGGAAATAGATTGTTTTTCTACTTCTAACATTTGCTTTGCTTGAACAATATCATAATAGGCTTTACTGATTCTTGAATATACTTGTTCAATTTGCATTTTGAATCGAAGCTCACCTTGGTTTTGTAATTGCTCCAATCTATTTTTTGATGCAAACATTTTAAAGCCATCAAAGATGGTCCAACCAAGTTCTACACCGGCATTCAGTTGATTGGCTTTTGCACCATCTCTGTCGTTGGTAGCGCCATTTAGGAATTTTTGTTTTGTATCTGTAACTGTATTGTCTTTACCTGCACTTGCAGCAATGTTTGGCAACATTCCAGCAGCACCAATGCTATTGTTGTTTCTGTTGATTTCTTGTTCGTTTTTGGCTAATTGAATAGAGAAATTGTTCTCTAACGCCAAACGATATACATCATTTAATTTTAGAATGGATTGTGCATTTCCACGACTTAAATTTCCTGTTATTAAAACAAATAAAAATATATATTTCTTAAGCTGCATCATTGTGTTTTTCTTTTGAGAAGTAACTGTAAATAGCAGGAATCACATACAAGGTTAGAATGCCTGAAAATAGCAATCCACCTATGATTACAATTCCCATACTCATTCTGCTTTTAGTACCTGCACCCAATGCCAATGCAATAGGTAAAGCACCTAACATTGTTGCAAGACTGGTCATTAAAATAGGACGTAAACGCGATACTGCTGCAACAACAACTGCATCCATTTTATTCAATCCTTTTTCTTTTTGTTGATTGGCAAATTCAACTATCAGGATACCGTTTTTGGTGACCAATCCTATGAGTACAATAATTCCAATCTGTCCAAAAATATTGAGTGTTTGATCAAAATACCAAAGTGAAACTAAAGCACCTGCTAAAGCCATTGGTACTGTTATCATAATGATAAGTGGATCTTTAAAACTTTCGAATTGCGCTGCTAAAACTAAGTAAACTAGTATCAAAGCAAGTAATAAGGCAAAGGTTGTATTTGATGAACTTTCAGAAAAGTCACGAGATGGTCCAGCTAAGTCTGTAGTGAAACTTTCATCCAAAACTTTTTTAGATATTTTCTTCATCTCTCCAATACCATCACCGATTGTTTTTCCTGGTGCCAATCCTGCCATTACTGTTGCAGATTTATAACGGTTGTAATGATACAATTGAGGTGGACTACTTTGTTCTGTAACAGTAACAATATTGTCTAACTGAATCAATTCACCTTTATCGTTTTTAACATACATGCTTTGTAAATCAAGCGGAGAATCTCTGTTTTCTCTATCAAACTGTCCTACTACTTGGTATTGTTTTCCCTTCATATTGAAGTAACCGTATCGAAGTCCGCTGTATGCCATTTGCAAACTTTGAGCAACACTTTGCACACTTACACCTAAAGCCTTTGCCTTTTCACGGTCGATACTAATTACTAATTCAGGTTTATTGAATTTAAGGTTCACATCAATCATTTGAAAAGTTGGATTTTTACCAACTTCTTCCATGAATTTAGGAAGGTATTCCTGAATCTTTTTGAAGTCCTGGTTTTGCAAAATAAACTGAACTGGTAAACCTGCCCTTGAACCACCACTTCCATTGATAGTTTGGTCTTGAATAACAAAGGTTTTTGCATCAGGATATGACTTTAAATTCTTTGTAATATCATCTGCAATTTGTTGTTGGGTTCGACGTCTTTGGTCGGGCTCAACTAAAAGAATTCTTGTAAAACCAGTATTCACAGCACCACTTCCTATAAAACCTGGAGCTGTAACAGAAAGTAATTTTCTTTTTTCGGGAACAGAATCCATCACCATTTGGGCAATCTGGTCTTGAAAACTTTCCATGAATTCATAAGAAGCACCTTCTGCTGCATTTGAGGTAATACGCATCACACTTCTATCATCCAAAGGAGCTAATTCTTCCTGGATATTTGAACCGATTAAATATATCAAACCAAAAGAAACAATTACCACAACAATAGCAATCCACCTTCTTTTCATAAATGTTTCAAGTGATGATTTATAAGCTTTATTCAAACCTAAAAAGAATGGCTCTGTAGCTAAGTAAAATTTGCTTCTATACTTGTAATCTTTTCTTGTGAAATATACATTCAGCATAGGTGTAAGTGTTATAGAAACAAATGCAGATATGAGCACAGCACCTGCAACGACGACACCAAACTCACGGAACAATCGACCAACAAATCCTTGTAAGAATATAATAGGAAGGAATACAACTGCAAGCGTAATCGAAGTGGAAATTACAGCAAAGAAAATCTCGTTTGTACCTTTAATAGCGGCTTCTCTTGGGGATTCACCTTCTTCCATTTTTTTGAAGATGTTTTCGGTGACTACAATTCCGTCATCAACCACTAATCCGGTTGCTAAAACAATAGCCAATAAGGTTAGAATATTGATTGAGAAACCCGAGAGGTACATGATAAAAAATGCGCCTGTAAGTGAAACGGGAATATCAATCAAAGGACGAAATGCAATCAACCAATCTCTAAAAAATAAAAAAATAATAAGTACAACTAGGCAAAATGCGATGAACAAAGTTTCCTTTACTTCAGTGATAGAAGTTTTGATAAAGCCAGTATTATCGATTGCTATATCTAATTGATAAGCAGCTGGGACTTCCTTTTTTATTTGTTCGAAGCGTTTGTAGAACTCCGTTGCAATATCAATATAATTTGCACCAGGTTGAGGAACAATTGCCAAACCAATCATTGGTTTACCCGATTCTTTTAAAATTGTTTCTTCATTTTCTGCACCTAAAATAGCCTTACCAATATCTCTGAAACGAATTTGATTGGTTCCATTTGCTAAAACTATTAGGTTATTAAAGTCTTCTTCATTACTAAATCTTCCAATGGTTTTAACAGTAAGTTCTGTAGCATTACCTTCAATTTTTCCACCCGGTAATTCAACATTTTCTCTATCAAGAGCAGCTCTAATATCTTGTGGAGTTACGCCATAAGCAGCCATTTTTAAAGGATCAAGCCACAAACGCATCGCATATTTTTTCTGACCCCAAATTTGAATGGTACTTACTCCTGGAATGGTTTGTAATTTCTCTAACAATACATTTTCACCATAATCACTTATTTCAATAATGTTTTTGGTATCACTTTGAACAGTCATTGAGATGATGGCATCTGAGTTTGCATCAGCTTTACTTACAACAGGCGGAGCATCAATATCCTGAGGTAATGAACGCACTGCTTGTGAAACTTTATCACGCACATCGTTTGCTGCACTTTCTAAGTCTTCATCTAAATTAAATTCAACAGAAATACTACTATTACCCAAATTACTTGATGATGAAATGGAGCGAATTCCTGCAATACCATTGATTGCTTTTTCTAATGGCTCAGTTATTTGCGACTCAATGATTTCGGCATTGGCGCCTGTATAACTGGTTCTAACTGTAATAATTGGCGGGTCAATTGAAGGATATTCCCTTAAACCTAAATAGGAATAACCAATGATGCCAAATAATACAATTACTATCGACATGACTGTTGCCAGTACAGGTCTGTTAACACTTAAACTACTTAAACTCATTGGGCTTATTTAATTTTTGCTCCGTTTCTTAATAAAACCACACCCTTCACAGCAATTACTTCACCGGGCTCTAAACCTTTAGTTACTTGTACCATTGAATCCAATCTTTCTCCTAATTCAATTTTACGTTCAACTACTGAATCACCTGAAACAACATAAACCTTTTGTCCTTTTAGAATAGGAGTTACAGCTTGTGTAGGAATCATAATCGCATTGACATCTTTCTTTAAAACAATTTGCACCTTAGCAAAACTACCTGGGAAGTATTTTTTACCTGGATTATCGAAGATTGCACGTATTAAAATATTTCTGTTATTTGGGTCGATTTTAGGTTCAATTGCAAACACCTTTGCATGAATATCATTTGGCATTGCATCGGTATGAAAACTAATTTCTTGTCCTTTAAAAACAAATGCAGCATATTTTTCAGGAATAGAAAAATCGAGTTTCATTTTGTTTAAACTTTGCAAACGAGCAATAAGCGTATTAACAGCTAAAGTGCTGCCCTCACTAATACTTCTTAAACCAATTGTACCATTAAAAGGAGCACGAATTTCAGTTTTACGAATTTGTTCACGAAGTAAATCTATATCAGCTTTAGCCGATTGTAATTCTGTGTTTGCCATATCATAAGCTTCCTGAGAAACACCACCTTTATCAAGTAATTGTTTCATACGTTTTTCGCTTTGAGCTTTTAGTTTTTCAATACTAATTGCCTTTTTTAATTGCGCTTGTAAATCGGCATCATTCATTTTAAGTAAAAGTTGTCCTTTACTTACTGTTTCCCCTTCTTTAAAAAGAATTTGTAAAACACGACCAGAAGATTCTGTTCTTAACTCTACTTCTTCTTCTGCAAGAATGCTTCCTGCAGCCGAAACCGTTTTATTTAATTGTGTAGATTGAATAGTGAATTTTCCGATTACAATAGGACCTTGTTTTGGTTTGCCACCAGCTTTTGGTCCGCCCTTTGGCATTAATTTAGGAATGGCCAAAGCACCAATAATAAGAATACCGATTATGAGATATATAAGTTGTTTTTTATTCATGATTCAATTAGTTTTTAGTATAAATTATGCTGTATTCTGTTGATGGCAACGATTCCAGATTTTCATTGATTCGTTGACACATTTCTATGTATTGTTTTACCTCAGCTTTTGTAAAACCTGCAAATGCTTTTTCGCTGATATCGTTAAAGGAAGCTTCAATTTTGGTCACATATTTTAAACCTTTTTTGCTGGCAAGAATTCTGTGTTCTCTTCTGTCGTTTGGATTGACTTCGCGTATTACCAAACCTTTATCGCTTAGGTAATCAATCATTCTGACGATTCCAGCCTTGTCGACCTTTAAACAATTGGCTAAACATTGTTGCGTAATAAATTCACTTTTTGCAATCAGTTTTAATACAAAAAAATAGCGCTCCATATCCAGATTTTCCATCTGTTTTGCAGCAGCACCGTAATATTTTTTTGCAATTACATTTAATCTAAAAGCTAAAGGTGTATCCTCTTTACTTAATGGATCAACAATACCTTTTTTCACATCTTCCATACCTTACAAAACTAGTTGTTTTTTGCAATAGTTGAGTTTATCAACTATTTTTAATAAATAATTTAAGAACCAAAAATCTTCTGAATTTGTTTTTTTGAATTTGGAAATGACTGTAAATCAGAGTTAATCTTATTGCTGTAAAATTGATGTTAGATAAATTAGTTAGTTGTCATTATCAACTATTCATGATTTATTTATTTGAAATCGAAAACAATTCTGCACTTTTGTTATTAATAATAAGTGTTGAAAGACATTTAATAAATTAGATTTTATGAAAATAGGGATTGTTTGTTATCCAACATATGGAGGAAGTGGGGTTGTTGCAACGGAATTAGGAAAAGCATTGGCATTGCGTGGTCATCAGGTGCATTTCATTAGTTACAAACAACCTGCTCGTCTCGACTTCTTTTCTGGTAATACCTTTTATCATGAAGTTTATGTAAGTAATTATCCTTTATTTGATTTTCCTCCCTATGAAACTGCCTTGATTTCTCATTTGGTTGATGTGGTGAAATTTGAAAAATTGGATTTGTTACATGTTCATTATGCCATTCCACATGCATCTGCAGCTATTATGGCAAGACAAATTCTTGCTTCGGAGGGCATTCATATTCCTATTGTAACAACATTACATGGAACAGATATTACTTTGGTTGGAAAAGATGCATCATTTGGTCCGGTAGTATGTTATAGCATTAACCAATCTGATGGAGTTACAACAGTTTCTGATTCTTTAAAAGCTGATACACTTGAGCATTTTAATATCAGAAGACATATAGAAACCATTCCCAATTTTATTGATTTAACAAGATTTTCACATCAACCAAGAGAACATTTTAAATTAGCAGTGGCTCCAAATGGAGAAAGGTTAATTGTACATACTTCCAATTTCAGAAAAGTAAAAAGAGTAGATGATGTGGTTCGTGTTTTTTCTGAAATAAGAAAACAAATCCCATCAAAATTATTATTGGTAGGAGATGGTCCAGAGCGTATCAATATTGAGATGTTGTGCAGGGAATTGGATTTGCAGCAATCAGTTACTTTTTTAGGAAAGCAGAATCAGATAGAAGAAATTTTAAGTATTTGTGATTTGTTCTTGATGCCAAGTGAAACAGAAAGTTTTGGTTTGGCAGCATTGGAAGCTATGGCTTGTGAAGTTCCAGTTATATCAAGTAATGCAGGTGGTTTGCCAGAATTAAATTTAGAGGGACAAACAGGATTTATGTGTGCAGTTGGAGATGTAAAAACGATGGCAGAAAAGGGTATTTATATTTTATCTGATGATGACAGATTAAAACAATTTAAAGCCAATGCTAAAGCCAGAGCAGCTGAGTTTGATATTCATGAAATCGTTCCTAAATACGAAAAATTCTACGAGCAAATTATTGAAAAAAGTCAGAGAGCAGGACAGTAATAGCCAATTATCTATTTTTTAATCAAGTGGATTATCCGTTTTTTGCAGGATGAATCCTTTGTTGAAGAAAATAGGAATTTTAGGTGGAGGCCAGTTGGGCCGCATGATGATTGAAGAATCATTGCGTTTAAATTTACATTTTAATATTCTTGAAAACGATGCAAATTGTCCGTGCGCCGGCATTGCTGATCAATTAATTGTTGGCAGTTTGCAGGATGAAGCTAAAATTCGTGAATTAGCAGAAATTTCAGATGTATTAACATTTGAAATAGAACATGTAAATACCGAAGCTTTATTAAAATTAGAAAATGAAGGTAAAGAAATCATACCATCACCCAGGTTATTACAAATTATTCAAGACAAAGGTTACCAAAAACAATTCTTTTACGACAATGGCATTCCAAGTGGCAATTTTGTTTTAGTAGATAATGAACAAAGTTGGATACCTGCATTGGCTAATATTCATTCAGAAAAAATTGCTGCTAAAACTCGCAAAGATGGTTATGATGGAAAGGGCGTAGTACTTCTTAGCAAGAATGATGTAATTGAGGGTAAAGTAAATATTCCATTTTCTCAACCATGTGTTTTAGAAGAATTTATTGAATGTGAAAAAGAGCTGGCAGTGATTGTTGCGAGAGATCGTTCTGGAAATACTGTTACTTATCCTGCTGTTGAAATGGAATTCGACCCCATTGCCAATTTGGTTACCTTTTTATTATGTCCAGCAGATATTAGTCCCGAAGTTGAAGAACAAGCAGAACAATTGGCCTTACAAACCATCAATGCGATGAAAGGTGTAGGTGTATTTGCCGTAGAAATGTTTTTGGCTAAGGATGGCAGACTTTTGGTGAATGAAGTAGCACCTAGGGTTCACAATAGCGGACATCATACCATTGAAGCCTGTTATACCTCCCAGTTTGAACAATTGGTAAGAATATTGGCAGGAATTCCATTAGGCAGCACCAATATTGTTAAACCAGGTGTGATGATGAATTTATTGGGCGGAGAAGGATTTTCTGGAACTTATGCCATACAAGGCTTAGATGAAATTAGCAGTATGGAAGGTGTTTATGTTCATTTATATGGAAAGAAAGAAAGTAAACCCAAAAGAAAAATGGGTCATATAACAATTTTGGGAGATACACCTAGTGATGCTCATGAAAAGGCATTGTATATTCAGAGTAAAGTTGGAATTGTTAAGGGATAGTATCAAACAAGAAAAAAAAGAGGCTGTCCCAAAAGATGAAACAGCCTCTTTTTTATTTGTACAGGTATCTGAGAAATTTTCAAATAAGCGATTCTAAACTCGTTTATTTTTACTTTTGAGACAGCCTCTTTTTTATGTCAATAATCCTTAAGCAGGAATTTGTTTTTTCATTAATAAATGAACAAGTTCGGTTAGTTTAAGTCTTAGTTCGTTTCTGTTTACAATAAAATCAATAAAGCCATGTTCTAAAAGGAATTCAGAGCTTTGGAAACCTTTAGGCAAATCTTTACCAATGGTTTCTTTGATAACACGTGGACCAGCAAATCCAATTAAAGCTTCTGGCTCAGCAATGTTTACATCGCCCAACATAGCAAAACTTGCGGTAACACCACCAGTTGTAGGATCGGTTAATAAAGAGATATAAGGAATACCTGCTTTGCCTAATAAAGCTAGTTTAGCAGAAGTTTTAGCCATTTGCATCAAAGAGAATGCAGCTTCCATCATACGCGCACCACCTGATTTAGAGATAATCATCAAAGGAATTTTGTTTTCTCTTGAATAATCAATAGCTCGGGCAATTTTTTCACCTACAACACTACCCATACTTCCACCAATAAAACCGAAGTCCATACATGCAACTACTAATTTTTGGTTTTCAGCAAGATTACCAACTGCTACTTTCATTGCATCATCTAAACCACTTTTTTCTTGTGACTCTTTTAAGCGTTTTGCGTATTCTTTGGTGTCTTTAAACTTTAATGGATCAGTAGGTTTGATATTGGAGAATAGTTCTTCATATTCAGTACCAAACAAAATAGGAAAATATTCATCAGACCCAATTTTATCGTGATAATTGCAATTCGGACAAACGTAATTATTCTTCGCATGGTCCTCTGCTAGAAGGTTTTTCTTACATCTACCACACTTATGCCAAAGTCCATCCGGAACGGATTTTTTCTCTGATGTAAGGGTTGTAATACCCTCTTTCATTCTAATATACCAACTCATTTTGAAATAGAAATAAGTTTCGAAATAAAAGGAAGCTGTTAAATATACCAAGAGAAATAAATAAAATGACTGATATTCAGGGCAATAAGTGTGTTAAAATTTTGCTTAAAAATTGTTAACTCAACTTAAATTATTGCTTAATTTTTTATAAATCATTGAGCAAAAAGACAATAAAAAAAGCCCCCAAAATTGGAGGCTTTTTTTTAAAAATATAGCTTTAATTAAGCGATAGTTACTGAATTATCTAAGTATACATCTTGAACAGCATTCAATAATGCAATACCTTCGTTCATTGGTTTTTGGAAAGCTTTTCTACCCAAAATTAAACCTTGTCCACCTGCACGTTTGTTAACTACAGCAGTTGTTACAGCTTCAGACATATCAGAAGCACCTTTAGACTCACCACCTGAGTTAATTAAACCTTGGCGACCCATGTAGCAATTTGCTACTTGGTAACGGGTTAAATCGATAGGGTGACTAGAAGAAAGTTCTGTATAAACTTTATCGTGAGTTTTACCAAAATTCAAAGCAGTATAACCACCATTGTTTGTAGGTAATTTTTGTTTGATGATATCAGCTTGGATAGTTACACCCAAATGATTTGCTTGTGAGCTTAAATCTGCTGAAGTATGGTAATCAACACCATCTTTTTTGAACGCATTGTTTCTAGTATAACACCATAAAATAGTAGCCATTCCTAATTCATGCGCACGTTCGAAAGCAGCAGCAACTTCTTGTATTTGGCGACCTGACTCATCAGAACCAAAATAGATAGTAGCACCAACAGCAGTAGCACCTAAGTTCCAAGCTTCATCAACCGAACCAAACATGATTTGGTCGAATTTGTTAGGATAACTTAAGAATTCATTGTGATTAATTTTAACAATGAAAGGAATTTTATGAGCATATTTTCTAGCGCAAGAAGCCAAAACTCCATAAGTAGAAGCAACGGCATTACAACCACCTTCAATAGCTAATTTGATGATATTTTCTGGGTCGAAATAGATTGGGTTTGGAGCAAAAGATGCACCAGCACTATGTTCAATACCTTGGTCAACTGGTAAAATTGAAACATAACCAGTACCACCTAAACGGCCATGGCTATACAAATCTTCCAAGCTTCTAAGAACTTGAGGGTTACGGTTTCCGTTTAAAAAAGAACGGTTAACGAAATCACCACCAGGAAGCATAATTAGATCTTTGCTAATTGTTTTGCAGTTGTGGTTTAAAAGGAATTCGGCTTTATCGCCTAATAATTCAGCAATTTTTGTCATATCACAGGTAATTAAGGAGTGGCAAACTTACACTTTTTTAAAAAGATAGTAGGCAAATTTTTATGATTATGACTTCTTTTAAAAGAACTTATATCATATTTTAGCTTCGAAAATGAATATATCGGTTAAAAAAGTACAAGATAAACCTGAACTTGAGCAGGTTTGGGCAATTCGACATGAAGTTTTTGTTATCGGTCAGGATTGTCCGGAGGAACTAGAATGGGAATATGAGGAAGAGTCGGTTCATTTTATGGCGAAACTAAATGATGAACCATGTGGAACTGCACGTTGGAGAAAAACCGAAAAGGGTTATAAGCTAGAACGATTTGCTGTTTTAGAAAAATGTAGAGGTAATGGAGTTGCATCAGCCTTAATAAAAGCAGTGATATCAGATTTGCCTGAAGATGCCACTAATGTTTATCTGCATGCACAATTAGAAGCAGCAGGATTATATGCAAAACACAATTTCAAAAGAGAAGGGGAACATTTCTGGGAAGCCGGAATTGAACATGTGAAGATGAGATTGGGGTAGGGGTAAAAATTCTTATTCAATAAAACTCCTTTTTATAACAAACAGATTCAATTAGTATTTGAATAAAAGCAATTTAAAAACAATTAATCATGAGGTATATTATCTTAATTGCTTTATTCATTTCAAAACAATTGGCAGGGCAAATTTTGTACAATCCCGACCCTTATTCAATTGAGCTTTCATTTTATGGCCAAGAATTTTCAAAAAACCAGATTCTTGATAACAAGATAAAAAAGGTAACTATTTCAGAATATAAACTGAAAAAGAACGGGAAACAGGGCAAAAAAATTAAACTAACAAATTATAAAAGCTTCAATGAATTTGGTAATCCAATTGACTATCATTGTGAATTCAAGTCCGATGTTATTTGGTGGTCAAGATTCAAACAAAAATTAGGATTAGAGAATAAATGGATAACAATTCATCACAATAAATTTCTATACAATCAAGAACAATTATTGGTTCATTTAACAGAACAGGAAACCAATAAAAGTCGGAGTGAAACTAAAATTAATGAAATCAATTTTAAATATGATTCGAATAAAAATCTAATTAATCAGGTAGTTAATCAAAGAACGATTTATAGTCCAAGATTAATTCCCCGAAAAAATGAAGTTATGGATTCAAGTGGATGGCATATTTCTATTATTTATGATAGTTTGAATAATAAAAAAGTTGCGTATACCTATGAATACTATTCCATTTTTGATTCTTTGCAAGTAAGATTTGATACAATTTATATCAAAAAGAATAGTGCTAAAACTTTTGAAGAAAAGCCCACTTCAAGAAATATAAAATTGGATTCACTTGGAAGAATAATTGAATCAATAGCACCATTTAGGGTTGGCTGCAACGGGGGGCATCCAAACAATTCAGAAATACAAAACATAGAGAATTATAGGGATATTATTTCAAAGTATTATTATGATAAAGATGGGAATAATTATCGGATTGAAAAAAGATACAGAAGCGGAGAATCTACTGCAACTATAGTAATGAGCTATTATGAGAATAAGCTTTTAAAATCAATTTGCGAGGAAAATTCGGGTAGAATAAAGATATTTCAATACGAATATTTTTGAGAGGTTCACTACGATTTTCAAATTTGATTTGATGAAAAAATTCAGAATTACAAAATGAAAAAAGGTTTTAGTGAAATTAATCCTTTTGATACAATAAGAGGCATTTTTACAGAAGGAGGACCTGCATATAAGGGTGCAGGTATTCAAACTAAAAATCACATACAAGTTTGTATTAGAAATTTAAACTGTATTAAAGGTTTTTTTATTCCAAGACAAGAAATTGATTTTCCTCAATAATCTTGCAAATTGAAGGATTTTCTGGGAAGCCGGAATTGAACATGTGAAGATGAGATTGGGGTAGGGATAAGACAATTATTACCTGTTTTGATATCATATTGAATTCAAAGTTTATATTATCCTACAAACAAAAAAGCACCAAGATTTTTAATCTTCAGTGCTTTTTTGTTTGATTATCATTTTAGGATTTCTTATTCCACAATTGCGTGGTACATACCTTTGATTTCGCCATCAAATTTTTGCTCAATTACTTTCCTTTTTGCTTTTTGTGTTGGAGTTAATTCTCCTGCTTCCAATGTAAATGGTCTTCTTTTGATGATATAGTTTTTAACGCGTTCGAATTTTCCTAACTCATTAGCGTATTTATGCATATCAACATCTAACCATTTTTTGATTTCTTCGTCTTGAATGAATTCATTGCTTTCATTGAAATAATCTTCTTTAAAACCAAATACTTCTTTCATTTCTTCTCTAGAAGGAACAATAATTGCAGTTAAGTATTCTTGTTTATCTCCAATCAAGAAAATCTGTTCAATTTTATTCGATTTTAAATAAGTATTTTCAATAGGAGTTGGATATACATTTTTACCAAATGAATTCACCAAGATATTTTTAATTCTATCCGTGATTTTTAAATATCCTTTATAGAACTTTCCAACATCACCTGTATGTAACCAACCTTCGCTGTCAATAGCTTCTGCGGTTTGTTCAGGAAGATTCCAATAACCTTTCATCACGTTTTGTCCACGCACCAAAATTTCTCCTTCTGCCGATTCAAATTTAGGGTCGAAACTGGCATTGGTTTGAATAGTAATAATTTCTTTTGTTTCAGGATTTTGAATAGCAACTTCACATCCTTTTCCAATTCTACCAACACTACCAAAAATTGGACGAGCTGGTTCATTTACTGAAACCAATGGTGATGTTTCAGTTAGTCCATATCCTTCACAAACTAAAACACCAATGTTTCCAAAGAATTCACCCACGTGTTGAGGCATTGCACCACCACCAGAAATCATAATTTTCATCTGACCACCTAATTTTTCCTTGATTTTAGTGAAAACCAATTTCTCGGCTATCATTAATTTCAAGTTTAAAAGAGGCGAATTTCCTTTGTAATTTTCTCTATTTAAACGAGCGGCTTCACCTTGTTTAATTGCCCAATTGAAGATTTTTAAACTCAAACCTCCTTTTGAAGTCACATTTTTTCTTACACGTTCTTCAATTCTTTCCAATAACCTAGGCACAGTTAAAATGGCCATTGGTTTCATTTCAATGATATTGTTTGAAAGTGCCTCTAAACTTTGTGCAAAAGCAATTTGTGTTCCTACCATTGTACTTAAATAATAAGTAGCAGTTCTTTCATATACATGGCAAAGTGGCAAGAAAGAAAGGAACCTAAAATCCTTATTAACTATAGGCATCAAATCAATACCCATTTCTACATTGGTAATAAAATTATTGTGTGTTAACATCGCACCTTTAGGTTTGCCTGTAGTACCTGAAGTATATAACAAACAAGCCAAATCATCACGAGTAACTTTATTTAAACGAGCTTCAATTTGGTCTTTAAGTTCAACATGACTTTTAGTACCCAAATCTATCATTTGCTGATAAGTGATGGTATTTTCATCGAGTTTATCAGTATCAAAAGCAGTAATAACCAATTCTAATTTTGGACAATTTGCTTTGATTTTGTTTACCTTCTTTAATAAAAATGGAGTACCAACAAGAATGGCTCTTGCGCCAGAATCGTTGAGGATGTATTCTACTTCCGATTCGCTTAGAGTAGGATAGATAGAAACATTCACTAAACCAATTTCCATTAAACCTTGGTCGAAGCAAATGTATTCAGGACAATTTTCAATGATTAATGCAACATTATCTTGGTGCGCATATCCTTTAGAAAGCAAAAAAGCAGAAATAGCATGTGCTTGATCTAAAACACTTTGATAAGTTATACCTCTATAACTGTCTTTTTGTTTTTCTAATAAATAAATGTCTTCCGGTCTTTTAATGTTTGATGCAGCATTTCTCATGTAATGATGCAGCGACGGAAAGTTTGGTAAAGAGACACTGGTATTGCTCATATATTAGCTTTATGTTAATGCGAATAAAGAGCAATTAACAAAATTCAACTAAATAAATGGTGCAATTACACCATAAATTTTGTTGCATTTTTAGCAAAAAAGCCCAATTCGCTTGCAAATTTTACAATTATCGACCGTTTGGAATTCTCATTTTGTAGTCAACACGAGCTCCACCTTTCGAAATATTTATCAATTTATTTTTAATCAAGCGTTTTTTAAGCTGACTAATATGATCAACAAATAAAACCCCAATACAATGGTCGTATTCATGTTGAATAACTCTAGCAGCCAATCCGTTGTAGGTGGCGGTATGTGTTTTAAAGAATTCATCTTGGTATTCTATAACCAGATTACTATGTCTGTTTACGTTTTCGCGGATATGAGGAATACTTAAACAACCTTCTTCATAATCCCATTTTTCACCCGATTCTTCGAGAATTTTGGCATTTATAAAAACTCTTTTTTCACCAGTTGCTTCCTCGGTTTCACCAAAAGCGCCGGTATCAATAATGAATAAATTAATGGCTTTACCCACTTGAGGAGCAGCTAAACCAACTCCACTTGCTTCATACATGGTTTCCCACATATTTTCAATTAATGCACTTAATCCCGGGTATTCGGGTGTAATATCAATTCCTTTCTTTCTAAGGATCGGGTCGCCATAGGCGAGAATCGGTAAAATCATTACTATACTTTCTTTCTAAAAATTTGTTTCCATATAAGTTTGAAGAATCAAAACAGCGCTTATCTGATCAACAGTTTCCTTGTTCTGTCTGTCTTTTTTCTTCAGTCCCATTTCCAGCATGCTTCTTTGAGCAATTTTGGAAGTAAACCTTTCATCAATCCTTTCTACAGGTATTTGAGGAAAGTGTTTAGCCAACAAAGATATGAATTTTTCTACATGTACCGCAGATTCAGAATCAGAACCATCTAAGCGCAAGGGCTTTCCTACCACAAAAATATCAACGGGTTCTTTTTTAATATAATCTTCTAAAAACTTAATAACATCCTTTGAATGTACGGTTGTAAGGCCATTCGCTATGATTCGTGATGGGTCTGTAACTGCCAGTCCAACTCGTTTTGTGCCATAATCTACAGCTAAAATTCTTCCCATTAATTAATTGATTTTAAAACGATGCGAAAGGTAGTTCCTTTTCCCGGTTCTGAGTGCCTTACATAAATTTGTCCTTTATGGTACTCATGAATAATTCTTTTTACCAATGATAAACCAAGTCCCCAACCTCTTTTTTTAGTTGTATAACCCGGTTTGAAAATGGTTTTAAACTTCGAACGAGGCACACCTTTTCCAGTATCAGTTATATCTATATATACAAATTCGGCATCATGGTTGATTTGAATATTTAGAAAACCGGTTCCTTCCATTGCATCAACTGCATTTTTACAAAGATTTTCTATCACCCAATCAAAAAGAGGAATATTTATTTGAGCCCAATTTCCAGGTTTTCCAATATTGATTTCGAATTTCACTTTGCTTGAAATTCTATTTTTTAGGTAACTAATTGATTTTTCGACTACTAAATCTAAGTTTTCACCCTTAAGAACAGGTTCCGAACCGATTTTTGAAAAACGTTCGGTAATTAATTCTAACCTTTTGATATCGTAATCAAACTCCTGTAAGATTTCTTCTTGTTGGTCTTTATCGGTTTCTCTAATAAGATTTAACCATTCTCTTAAAGATGAAATAGGCGTTCCTAATTGATGAGCAGTTTCTTTACTCATACCAACCCAAACCTGATTTTGTTCTGCTTTTCTGCTGCTACTTAAAGCGAAATAACTCATCAAAGCAAAAAAAGCGATAAGTGCCAATTGTATAAAAGGATAAGTTTTTAGTTCGTTTAAAAGTTTTGAATTTTCGTAGTACAGGTAATTATATCTTTTATTTTCTTCGTCGTATAAAATTTTTATTGGTACATGCTCATTTTTCATGATTTCGAGTGTACTATTTATATATGCAGTGTCTTTTTCTCTTGCAGGATCAAGATTTCTTGTAGTAACAATATTGCCTTCATCATCAACTAAAATGGTTGGAATGGTTTCATTGTCTTCGATAATATTTAACAAAAAATTGATATCACCTTCAGCTTTGATGAGTTGTTTGGTAGCATTTGCCCAAAGTTTTATTTTGTTATCTTCTTGAACAGCAAGCGATTTAACCAAACTTCTAGTATACAAAAGAGAAATTCCACCAATAAGCGCAGCTGCAGCTATAATGATGAATTTCCAATATCTTTTCTGATCATATGCCCTCATATAAAAATTCTTTTCTGTGTTTTCTAATTACAATAATCAATATTTGTTTCCAAAGAACGAATGTATGCAACTGAATATTGAATGGAATGGAAAATCTTACAAGATTGATACGAATAATCCAATCGACTTATCAATACCTTTAAGAAGTGGAGATTCTAATCCTAATGCTTTTCAAATTCCACATCCTGTTTTTGAACCAATTAGAGTTGGTGACTTCGTTGGTTCTGTAGCCGCGGGAAGTTCTGCAAACTGTGAAAATTTATTGATCAATGCTCATGGAAATGGCACTCATACTGAGTGTATTGGACATATTACCAAAGAAAGAATTACCATCAACCAAAGTTTAAAAGAGTTTTTTTTCATAGCACAATTGTTGAGTTTAAGTCCAAAGAAATTATATGATAATCAGTTTGGCTTATTATTAGAAGATGCTGAAAATCAAATTAATCCAAAAGTTCAAGCAATTTTATTAAGAAGTTTGCCAAATGAGGATGATAAAAAATTGATGAACTATTCTGGAAACGTTCCTGTTTGCATTGAACCTGCTTTGGCTGGATACGTTGCAGGTTTAGGAATCAATCATTTATTGGTTGACTTACCTTCTGTAGACCCTGAACATGATAATGGTAAAATGGAAGCGCATAAAGCATTTTGGAGACCAGGTGATTTAACTCGACTTAATTGCACAATTACTGAGATGTTTTATGCTCCAAATGAGATTAAAGACGGAATTTATCTTTTGAATTTACAAATTGCTGCTTTGGAAACAGATGCGAGTCCATCAAAGCCTATTCTGTATCAGTTAATTGAGTCATAATTTAATCTTATTTTATTAATATTACTTTTAATCTTTGCAGATGCTTGCAGGGGCTTTACATTTTTATATTTTTGAAAAAAAAAAAAAAAATAATGGATATGAGAAAAACCGCAATAATGCTGGGTTTTTTTGGATGTTTGATTTCGTTGAATGGCCTGGCTCAGAAATCTGCCAAGAAACCTGCTGCCAAAACTGTTGCAGCAATTAAAACCGACCCTTTTGTTTTTACTTATGGAGCGGATACCGTTTATCGTACCGAATTCCTAAGACAATTAAACAAAAACAGGAAGGAAACTGCTTTACCAAGTGAAAAGGAATTAACTGATTACTTGAACCTTTATGTTAACTTTAAACTAAAGGTTAAAGAAGCATTAAGTATGGAATTGGATACCAATCCTGCTTTTAAATCGGAATTGGCTGGTTACAGAAAACAATTGGCTACTCCTTACATGAGCGATAAAAAAGTAACTGAAAGTTTAATGCAAGAAGCTTATGAGCGCATGAAAACTGAAGTGAACGCTTCTCATATTTTGATTAATTGTAATCCAAATGCTTCTGCTTCAGATTCGTTGGCTGCATGGAACAAAATTTCAGATTTACGCAAACGTGCTGCTAAAGGAGAAAGTTTTGATTCATTGGCAGTTAAGTATTCTGATGATCCATCTGCAAAAAAGAATTACGGCAAATTAGGATGGTTTACTGTTTTCCAAATGGTTTATCCTTTTGAAAACGTTGCCTATAAATTAAATAAAGGTGAAATCAGTATGCCTTTCAGAACTCAGTTTGGTTATCATATTATGATTTTGAATGAAAAAAGACCTGCACGTGGTGAGGTTAAAGTTCAACATATTATGATTAGAACGGGTTATGGAACTGCAGTTGAATCTTTAAAAGATGCAAGAGATCAAATTGATAGTGTTTATGCTAAATTAAACAAAGGTGAAACTTTTGAAAGTTTAGCTGAAAGATATTCTCAAGATGAAGGAAGTAAAGGCAATAAAGGAACTATGAGTTGGATGGCTAGCTTAAGCGGTTACCCTGAAAACTTCAAAGACATTTGTTTTTCTTTAAATCCTAATGAAACATCTAAACCTTTCCAAACAGATTTCGGATGGCATATTGTAAGATATGTTGATAGACGTCCTTTGGGTGAATTTAAAGATGTGCAAGACATTGTTAAAAATAAAGTTTCAAAAGATAGTCGCTCTGAAGGTTCAAAAGCTGCAGTAATTGCACGAGTGAAAAAAGAAGGAAGTTATACTGTGAATGAAACCAATTTAAAAATGTTCTTATCTAAATTGGACACTAATTTCATTAAAGGCAACTGGAATTATGATAGCAATGAGGTAGCAAATAAAGAGTTATTTACTATTGGTAATCGTAAACATTATACCAGAGATTTTGCTCAGTTTTTAGCATTGAATCAAAAACCGGTTGACAAAGGAAATGCTGCTATTGTAGGTAGAAAGAATTTTGATGATTGGGCTTCTGAAAAATGTTTGGCTTATGAAGAAAGTGTTTTAGAAACCAAATACGAAGATTTCAGAAACATTATGCAAGAATATCATGATGGTATTTTGTTGTTTGATTTAACCGATAAAAAAGTTTGGGGTAAAGCATTAAGCGATACATTGGGATTAGAAAAATTTTATGGCTTGAACAAAACCAAATATATGTGGAAAGAGCGTTTGGTTTTCAAAACATACAATTGTTTAGATTCAAAAACCAAACAAGCAGCAATGAAGATGTTTGCTGCAGGTAAAACTGAGGATGAAGTATTCAAAAAAATCAACAAAAAATTGGTTGGTACTATCTCAGGCAAAATTACTAGAGCCGAACAAAACGATCCAACTGCTGGTAAAATGTGGGATAAAAAAGGTGTTGTTGATATCAATTCTGAAGATGGAAGCAATAAGTTCTATTTTGTAGAAGGAGTAATTGCACCAGAACCAAAAGAATTAAAAGAAGCAAAAGGATTGGTAACAAGTGATTACCAAGAATTTTTGATGGATGTTTGGATTAAAGAGTTAAGAGCAAAATATGCGGTAACTTATAACCAGGAAGAAATCAGCAAAATGGCTGGTAAATAATAGCAGAAATGATTTTTATAAAAAAGGGAGTTGGGCAACTGACTCCCTTTTTTGTTTTTAAGCATGTTGTAAACTTTGAAAAATGTGTTTAATGATTTTTATTAAAATGAATTAAAAGTAAAATTAGAATTGATTAAGAGTTTGGTAAATTGCATTAAAATCTAAATTGGAAACGTCATAGTAAGTAATGGATAATTTCGAAGAATATTTTAGGCAGGGTGAGCCAAACAAAGTAGAAAAGGCCAATCATTGGAAAACTGCAATTGGTTTGCAAGAGGTTGATGGGCTAAAGCCATCTGAATACCTTATTGCTACTGCTAAACAAAATATTGAAGGTGATATTACAATTGAAGAGGTTAAGAATAGAATAGATAGCTATTATAAGCAACATCCAAACAAATCTGAATCAGAACGGACAGAGGAAGCTGATAAAGTATCGGCGCGAATAACTGAGATTTTAGGAGAGCAGACATTTACTTTTTCCCCAATTGAATATGTTTCAATTCACCGTAGATTGTTTAATGGTATATATGAATTTGCAGGTAAAATTAGAGATTATAATATTACAAAACAGGAATGGGTATTAAATGGAGAAATTGTTTTATATGCTAGTGCAGATGGCTTAAAGGCTACCTTAGAATATGATTTTGAACTAGAAAAAAAGTTTAATTATTAAGGATTAAATAAACAGGAAATTGTTGAGCACCTCTCACATTTTATTTCTTACTTATGGCAGATTCATGTTTTTGGAGAAGGTAGTACTAGAACAACTGCAATTTTTTTGATAAAATATCTTCGAAAATTAGGGTTTAAAAATGTGAATAATGATTTGTTTGTTTCGTATTCTTGGTATTTTCGAAATGCGCTAGTTCGAGCCAATTACGAAGATTTATCTAAAGGCATTTTTAAATCAGAAAAATACCTTCATAGATTTCTTTCAAACCTACTTTTGAGTACCAATTACGAGCTTAAAAACCGTGAAATGCATGTGCTTTTTGATGATACTCAAAATGACACTGAAAACTTGGTGAATGACACTGTAAATGACACTGTAAAATTTTATCATGTAAGTTTAATTTCACTTATTAAACGGAATAGAAACATTACAGCTAATGAGATAAGTAAAGAATTGAACCAAAGTTTAAGCACTGTTAAAAGAAAAATTAAAGTACTTAAAGAACAAGGTAAAATCAAACGAATTGGCAGTGATAAAAATGGTTTTTGGGAAATAGTTGAATGATTTTAATAGGATTATTATCCTTATTTTACCAATAAACTCAGCATTCCACTTAAGCCACCATTGTGTAAGATGGCAATTTTAGAGCCTTTTGGATAGTATCCGCTTTGAACAAGTTTACTAAAGTGATGAATCATTTTTGCTTCATATACTTGGTCGCAAAGAATTCCTGTTTTAGAAGAAAATTCTTGAATGAAGCGAAGTAATTCATCGGATGTTTTGGCATATCCACCGCCATGTGATTCGGTTATATAGCGATAATTTTGATAGCCACATTTTTCAAAAGAATCACCCAAGTATTCTCCGTTTTTAATAATTGCAAATCCTTGTAATTCGTACTGTTTATTAAGAGCAACTGCTTGTTTTAATAATCCTGAAAAAGTACTTCCCGTTCCAACTGAACACATAATAAAGTCAAACGAATCATCAATTTCATTAAGAACTTCACCAGCACCTTTTTCGCCTAATTCACCAGCACCACCTTCAGGAATAATACTTGTATTGGGATAATTTTCTACAAGATAGAAGCTCTCCTTATTTCGATAATTTTCTCTGCTGATAAATTCTAGTTCCATTCCAAATAGCTGTGCCAGATTTAAAACGGGATTTGAAACTAATTCTCCTCTGATAATACCTTTTGTTTTAAATCCGAGTTTGGCTCCTGCAGCAGCTGTTGCTAGAATATGGTTGCTATATGCGCCTCCAAAAGTTAGTAAATGAGTGTGTTTTTTTTCTAAAGCATCTAACAAATGATACTTTAATTTCCTCCATTTGTTACCTGAAATAAATGGGTGAGATAAATCTTCACGTTTGAAATAAACTTCCAAGCCAGCTTCATCCCAAATTGGAAAATTTACCTTTTCAAGAGGAGCATAAGGCTCAGGATAACTGATTTCTTTTTTCATTCCAGATTGCATAAATATAAAAGATAGCAGCCATCCATATCATTGGAGCAATGCCTATTCTGTAACGAGCTAAACCTAAAATACCCGTTGAGCCAATGATGTAGGATACAAACAAAAAGATGAGTATTTTCAGAAAGCCATTCTGTTTTTTGGAGAACAAATAAGCTACAAATACAAATGCCAACAAGAAGTTAAATATCAAACTTAAAAATAAAATGGCAAGCAATTGTAAAGGTGCATGAGATAAAAATTCAAGCATTCCATTAACCAAACCTTTTGTATTGATGGTATGATACAATCCTAGAAAATTTCCTTCATCTATATTTAAAAAATGAACCCAATCAAACCGACCTGGATCTAGCATAAAAGCAAACCATCCTTTGAAATTAAACTTTAAAAATACAAGTGGATTTTGAGTTATAAATGTTTTGCCGGCTTCATTCATAATTTTATACCGCTCTGTGTGATTGGGAGCAGCATTTGCCAAAACCATCACACTATCCTGAACACGGTCTGCATACTCTTCACCATAAACCTGTGCATTGGTATATTTGGCCATGTACTTCAATACAAAATACGGACTCACCGAACTATAATGATAATAACCTGTAATGTGTTTGTTATAGCTACAGTAAGAATGATAGGTTATAGGTAATAACAGAAATGGAAGCAATAGTTTAAGCTGATGTTTTCTGATATAAACAATCAATAAAATCAAAGCAATACTAAAGCCTAGAAGAAATGCAACTGGTTTGGTTAACATCGCCAAAACAAAAAAGAATGCAGCCAATCCTGTATGCTTAAAATTTGCTTCCTTATACGAATAGTAACTGTAAATAAAAGCCTGTAACATAATAAACTGAAACAGGATATCACTCATAATAAAATTGCAATGAATGAGATGAGAAGGATAAGCAATCAAAATCAGCATCAAGGCCGATTTTACAAAGCCTTTTTCTATGTTTAGTTTTGATAAAAACTGAATGATACTTCCAAAACTTATTAAACTCAATATTGATTGGAAAGCGAGCACAGCATAGTCTGAGTTTACAATTGATTTGATTATTAAAATGAACCAACCATACAAAGGCGGACGAAAAGTAAAGAAATCGAGTTTAATGGGAGCATCCCAAGGCGCTGCATATAAACTTCCATGGTTTTTAAAATTTTCAGCCTGTGATAAATAGTCAATGGAATCAACAAGATAAATACTGCCACTAAACCAGGCTTGAAAAAAGTAAGCCAGGTGTAACAGCACTGCCAGCGGCCAGAACCATTTATTGATAAAGGATGAAATTTTTAACCACATAAATTAGAGTAATTTTTGGTAGGTTTTTAACCAACGGTCTGGAATTTCATCATTTTGAGCAGTCTGGTAATCTTTATAACTACATGGCACCATAAATTTCCCTTCCTGGGAGCTTCTTTCACGCGGATAAGGAATTTCCATCCACCACCTGTTGCTCATGATACTTTTATAAAACACAATTTCTTCATCAGCATTTCTGGAAGTTGTTCTGTAAACCATGTAATCATTGCTTTCTGGAAGCGGATATTCTTGTCTGCGATTACACAATCCTTCAATAAAATACCAAGCCATTTGTGAAGCCAGAGCAGAACTTACACCTTCTCTGTCTAAACCTGGAAGCAAATTGTATATTCCAAAACTGCTAATATCGTTACTAATTCCAGCATATCGCGCAATCTGACAAGCCTCTTCACCACTTAATCCATTTGGAGAAGCATTAAACTGAGCAGGCGCATCTGAAGCCCTGATTGCATTCATAGAAAATGATAACATATCGGCATTTCGGCAATAAGGTTCGATATCACTCATGTTTCCTCTGAGTGCTCCTAAACGAATCATATCAAAATTCATGCGTTCAAATGCATCGTAAGTTTCGGGTTCCACAAAATAACTTTGGTAAGCAGCTTGAGTGATATTAAAAAGAAAATTTGGTTCTGATGCGATGATTCGTGGAAGGTAGGAAAGTTTGTTACTGTCCTCAGGAGTATGCATATTTACTTTTGAATCTACAGCTACCATTTGAAGATTTGCCTGAATTCCATAATAAGCTTTGTATTGGCAGGCAATTAAATCTTCACTTCCACCTAAAATAAGAATAGGGATTTTTTTGCGTAAAACATCATTGATAACTGATTCAACAGCTACATAAGTATCTGTTAAAGCATTGCCTTTTTTAATATTTCCTAGGTCGATAATTTTCATGTCGACCCTTGGTTTAATTAATGCATACAGGTTTTTTCTAATTTGATCAGGAGCTTCAGAACAACCAAGGAAATCGGAGCCATAACGATCTTCAGGTATACCTAAAATAGCTATTTGATAGCTCTCGAAGGATTTTATTTTATCGTCAAAAAAATCGGTTTGGAAAAACAGGCTTTTTGGGCTGCAATGCTCTCTAAATCTGCCTTGAACGAATTCTGATATAGGTTGTAAAAAGTCGTTTATCATAAAGAAAAAAATTTCTTAAGGTTTAATTATTCAAAACTCTCTATTTTAGCCCATCATCTAATCAACATTTCCACAGATTGATAGTAGTAAGCGGAGCAACAGGATTTTTAGGCGCCCATGTGGTTTGCAAGCTTTTAAAAGAAGGCAAAAAACTGCGTGCGTTTAAACGAGCAAATTCTTCATTGAAAGAGTTTGATTTTATTTACAGAATTTATTTTGGTAATGAAGCCAATTCTCAGAATCAGCCTAATTTAATTTGGGTTGAGGCTGATATCAACGACATTCCTTCATTGGAGGAAGTTCTTGAGGGTGTTGAAACAGTTTACCATTGTGCAGCCACTGTTTCATTTTTGCAAAGTGAGGCTGATTTGATGATGCAAGTAAATGCAGTAGGGACGGCCAATATGGTGAATATTTCGCTCATTAAAAACGTGAAAGTATTTTGTTATGTGAGCTCAATTGCTGCATTGGGCCGCAAAAAAAGCGGCGATACTATGGATGAAAACAGCAAGTGGGAAAACAGCAAACTCAATAGCAATTATGCCATTTCTAAATACAAGGCCGAAATGGAAGTTTGGCGTGGGGCAGAGGAGGGTTTACAAGTTGCTATAGTAAATCCAGGAATGATTATAGGAAGAGGTTATTATACCAAAGGAGCACTAAGTTTAATTGGTGCTGCCCATAAAGGAATGCCTTTTTATACTGAAGGTGTAAATGGATATGTTGATGCCGAAGATGTTGCAGAAGTAATGTTCAGATTGGTTGAAGAGAAGAAATTTGGTCAGCGATATGTTTTGGTTTCTGAAAATCTAAGTAATCAGGATTTGTTTAATTTTTTGTCTGAAAAATTCGGAAAACCACTACCTAAAATAAAAGTAACAAAATTATTAGCCGAAATTGCTTGGAGATTTTATGCCATCAAACGATTGTTTAATCCTAAAGGATTGCCTTTAACCAAAGAAACAGCAAGGAGTTCATTAAACAAATCGTATTATAATTCATCAAAAATTAAAAAGGAATTGAATTTTGAGTTCAAATCGGTTTATAAAACATTACAAGAATGTGTTGATTCATATCCTGATTTTGAGAAACATCAATTATAATTAACTCTGGTTTTTAGGTTAAATAGGATAGTTTAAAATTAAGTCATAACAATCAAGTGCTATTTATTAATACATGAAAAAAGATTTAATCTTAATGCTTCATAATAATTTTGAGAACGCCTCTCAAAATTCTGAAGGAGTTGAGTTTTGGTTTGCTAGAGATTTGCAGATACTTTTGGGTTACTCTCAATGGAGAAATTTTATTTTAGTAATTGAAAAAGCTAAAGTAGCCTGCCTAAATGCAAAACAAAATATTTTGGACCATTTTGCTGAAGTCAGCAAAATGGTTGAATTGGGTTCGGGTGCTAAAAGACCAGTTGATGACATTGTTTTAACTAGATATGCATGTTATTTGATTGCTCAGAATGGTGATTCTAGAAAAGATGAAATTGCATTTGCGATGAACTATTTTGCAATTCAAACTAGGAAACAAGAATTATTAGAGCAAAGAATAATTGAATGGGAAAGAATTCAAGCTAGAGAAAAACTTAGTAATTCAGAAAAAGAGTTATCAGGTTTAATTTTTCAAAAAGGTATTGATAGTTCTGGTTTTGGTCGAATTAGAAGTAAAGGAGATCAAGCCTTATTTGGAGGCCGTACAACCAATGATATGAAGATTAAATTAGGAATTCCTGATTCAAGACCTTTAGCTGATTTTTTACCATCAATTACGATAAAGGCAAAAGATTTTGCCAATGAACTGACCAATGTAAATATCAGAAAGTCAGATATAAATTCAGAAAATGATATAACAAAAGAACATGTGAAAAATAACTCTGATGTTAGAGGTCTTTTGATAAAAAGTGGAATTAAACCTGAAAACCTTCCTGTTGAAGATGATATTAAAAAGCTTGAAAGAAAGATTAAGTCTAGTGATAAAAAGCTTTTAAAGGAAATGAAAAATTTCAAGAAGAAATAACTCTTTTTGGGCATCAATTTTTTCGATTTTTCATTATAAATTTCTTTTTTTCAATAAGCCTATAATTGTTATTTTGATTTATCTTAGCAAACTATATTTTAAAAAATGAAAAGAATCTTAGGAGGCCTTGGGCTGATAGCTCTAATGGCTTGTAACAATGGAAAAACAGTTGATTATAAAAAACTGTATGAAAAGTCGATGGAAGTAAAAGACTACAATACCGCTATTACTTCAATCCAATTGATGCTTCAGGTTGATAGCAGCCAGACTATTTACATGGATACTTTACCTGAATTATATGTAGCAGTTAGAAATTTCGAAGCTGCTGATTACTACAATAAATCAGCTTTAAACCGTCATCCAGAAGAAGAAAAATACCTACAATTGAAAGCTTTATTGGCTCAACAATTCGGAAGAGTTGAAGAAGAAATTGATGTTTACAATAAATTATATGCTAAAACCAATAAGTTGAGCTATTTGTACCAGATTGCTGCTTATCAGTTTGCTACAGAGCAAATGGATAGAGCTTCGAAAACTATGGTAGAATTAGAATCAAAAATGGGTAATTCAACTGATAGCGTTGATTTTATGGTAAGCGAAACTGCTAAACAAAAAGTGCCAATTCGTGCTGCTGTTTACAATATGAAAGCTTATATGGTTGCTCAAAACAGAGATTTAATGGGTGCCAAAAAGTATTTTGAAATGGCTTTGAAAGAATATCCTGAATTTGTAACTGCTCGTCAGAATTTGATGCAGTTAATGAATGGTGGTCGTCAAAGATAATTTTTATGCATCCGAGGGTTGATGTTTACGCAAGTGACCTAAATTCTGAACTTTTGCCTTTGTTCTTAAAAGTCAGGAACTTGGTGTTAAATTCTGCCAACGGAATCGTAGAATCTTTCAAATATGGAGTACCTTTTTATACATATCAGGGGTATTTGTTTTATTTGGGTATGTACAAAAAGCGTAAATTGGTCCTCGCTTTTTGCAACGGCGTTTACCTCTCCGATGAAGTTGGTGTTTTGGAAGCAGATGCTGGTCAATCTCAGTTGAGACACTGGCATTTAGACCCCAATAGACCTTTAAATGAGGAGCTTCTAAGAGTTTATATTCAGGAAGCTTTGATGGTGAACGAGCAATTGGCGGAAAAGAAAAAAATCGAAAAAAGATGAGTGGAAATTCAGGACATGTGAAGTTAGTACCTTGTGCAGAGAAGCACGTGGCCTTGCTTGCAGAGCTGGGTGCCAAAACTTTTGAAGAGGCCTTTGCTCCGTTTCATCCTGCTGCCGATTTGCAGAAGTATATCAAAGAAACCTATCAGTTAGAACAAATTAAATTCAACCTTAAAAAGCCTGAAGTTCAATATGCCGTTGCCTATTTTGATTTTCAAGATGCAGGTTATGTGAAATTGCTTAAGGATACCAATGTTGAAGGTTTAACAGGAAGAGTTTTAGAGATAGAAAAAATTTATGTAAGAAAGGTCTTCAAAGGCAAAAAAGTGGGTGCCGCTTTAATGCAATATGTTATTAATGAAGCTATCAGAAATGGTTATTCTTGGTTGTATTTAGGTGTTTGGCAAGAAAATACAGATGCCATCAGCTTTTACGAAAAGTTTGGATTTAAAACGGTTTCTACCCGAAAATTCAAATTAGGAGACCAGATTTGTGATGATTTTATGATGGCAAAAGACTTAAGAAATTAAAAACCAATTGATGTGTTTAATATCTGGTTTTTATAAAATTGATACTTTAACAAACCAAACCAACAAAAAAATCCCGGGCAAATTGTCCGGGATTTTTTGTTTTTGAGGTGATTAAATTCTTCCAAACCTAGCAAAGGCTGCTTTCTCAAGTGTTTCTCTGTCCTCCGGATGGGCTATACTGGCTAACATTCTGGCTCTTTGTTCCATGTTTTTACCGTATAAATTTACAGCTCCATATTCTGTAACTACCCAATGAATATGTCCGCGGGTTGTTACAACGCCACCACCTTGTTTTATGAAAGGAACTATTCTTGAAAGTCCTTTTCCTGTTCTTGATGGCAAAGCAATAATTGGTTTTCCGCCTTCTGATAAAGCTGCACCTCTTATAAAATCCATCTGACCTCCAATGCCTGAATATTGGTAAGTTCCAATTGAGTCGGCACAAACTTGTCCAGTTAAATCGATTTCAATAGCACTATTAATTGCAGTCACTTTTTGGTTTAAGCTAATAACTCTTGGA
>JAIYDG010000216.1 GCA_027487625.1 Bacteroidota bacterium | reverse complement strand
TTTATTGATTAATTAAATGATTAAAATTTACTGTCACCAAATTCTTTGAATTAAACAATGATGCCGGTGAAACTACTGATTCCCCTAATGGAATTTGTTTACCATATCTTTCTATTAGTTTTTTTCTAACTATTTCAGAGTTAAGATTGAAATCACTCAGTTTTTCTAATTCACTCAATTTTATTCCAGCGCCATCATTGTAAATTTTCCAAATTAATTCTGAGCAGTAAATTTTATCATCAGACCAATTAAACCATAAGTCATAAGGTTTTCCAATCATTTTTTGTCCTATTTCTTCCATTGACCTGAGTTGATTTACACTCAATGGTTTTGCGAATCTCTTGAGAACGTAATGTTTGTTTTTACCTTTGTTAATCCAAACATTTAATGGCGTTAGTTTCACAGGTTGAACGGCTTCCAAAACATAAGTTTTTCCATTGTTTTTATAGATGATTCCACAATGAGAGTATTTTGAATGGGTAGCTAATTGAATTGCTTTACTTTGGCTTGATTCTGATTCCTGAAAAATGACATCTCCTGATAAGAATTGCGAATCGTCTATTTTCTGATTGCAGGAACAAAATAGAATGATGATGAAAATGAACCTATTCATATTTAAATTTTACTTTTGATATAAATAGGTTCAATTGGTTTAAAAGCTAATATCCTATTTTAGTTCAATTTCCTTTGCTTCAAATAATTTTAGTAAATCTCTTTTTGATTCATTTACTTCTCCCTCAAAGCCATATTTACTTATAAAAAAACCAAAACCAAGCATCCCTAATGGAAGTAATCCTTTGAAGGTATATTTGATATCTGTTAGGTTTACTAAAATCAACATCAAACAAGTAAAAAGGATGAATCCAAACCAAAATCCCATAAATATTTTTACAGGTTTGGATACCTCAAATTTTACATTGATAAAACAACCATTGATATCCGTTTCAATAGTTCCTTTAATAAGAGGTTTGAACGAATTTCTACCTGATATTATCCGAGTTAATTCAAAATCAGTTTCACTAATTGTGCCATCATATTCATTCTTAAAATATGGTGATTGTGTGGTTTTGCATAAATGACTGATTCTATCTATTGCTTCATCTTTAGATATTTCGCTAGTAAGTTTAAATGTAGTTTTTAGCCAGTTCATTTGATTATTTATACCAAAGTTCTGAAATATAATTTGATTTAAAAGTTGATTTTGAAGAATGGTATTCGTTTCTTCAATATTGAACTTGATTGGATTTTTTAAACAACTTAAATTTTTCTCAATATTTTTATTTCCAAACCCAATCTAATTTTTGTTCAAATGGAATTCCAAAATTCACTTGTAGCTCTTGTATTTTGTTTCTAATGAATTCAAGGTTGTCGACATTTTCTTTTGCAATTAAATAAGAATCACCTTCAGTGAATAATAAAATGAAATAGTCTTTTGTTTCAAAAATAATTTCTAAATCGGCATATTTAATGCTTCCTTCTCCTGTTTCATCTTGAGAGTAGAACTCATCATCTCTGAATTCGAAATTGATGTCTTTTCCGAAATTTGAACTGAAATTATCTTTGACATATTTTGAATATTGTCTTTTTTGTGACCACCTTGAATAAACTGGATAAATTATAAAAAACACGATACTTGTTATTCCAAAATATAATGATAAATGTATATTTCCATTATAATAAGCAATCATTGAAAATATCAAAATCAATATGCTATTAATCCATCTTGATCTTTTTCTGTTTCTTATTTTTATTGGCGAAACAGAAGCCAGAAACAACTGATGTTGCAAATAATCTTTCTCTTCTAAAATCATATAATTAAGCTTTAATTGCGCATCTCAGTTTGGCTGATTTTGCTCTTGGATTGTTAAATATTTCTTCAGCTCCAGGCCTGATTGGTTCCTGTGATATTTCTGAAAATATGCCGGCTCTATATAATGCTTGAAATGCTTTTTTTACTCTTCTATCTTCACCTGAATGAAAAGTAAGAATGGCAACTCTTCCTTCTGATTTCATTGCATAAGGAAGTTTTTCAAGAAAGCTTTCAAGTACACCAAATTCATCATTTACTGCAATTCTTAATGCTTGGAAACATCTTTGACAAGCTTTTTTGATTTCTTCTTTTTTTGTTGCAGCTGGTAAAAACGAAAGCGCTTCTGATATGATTAAAAAAAGTTGGGTAGTTGTTTGAATAGCTCCTGAATGGTTCACAATCTGACGTGCTATTTGTTTTGCATAAGGCTCATCTGAATTTACTTCAAACAGTTCTTCCAAAAATTCAACTGAGCAATTTTTAAGGTATTCAGAAACTGGTTTCCCCGTTTTAGGATTGAGTCTAAGATCTAATGGTCCTTCAATTTTATAAGAAAATCCTCTATCAGGATTATCAATTTGCATAGATGAAACACCCAAATCAGCTAAAATAAAATCGAATAATCCCGACTCCTCTTGTAATTGGTCGATTTGAGAAAAATTCATTTTACGGATTTTTACTTTGTCTTCACCAAATCCAGCTTTTTCTAAACGTTCTTTGGTTTTTGGAAGCTCAATTGGGTCAACATCTGTGGCAAACAAAATGCCTTTTCCTTTTAGTTGTTTCAGCATTTCTAGGCTATGACCACCATATCCTAATGTTGCATCCATGCCAATTTGACCAGGTTTTATTTTAAGAAAATCTAAAATTTCATTGACACAAATTGAAAGGTGCATTCCGGCCGGAGTTCTGCCTTGTTGTTTGATTTTTTCAATATCATCGGCATATTTTTCCGGTTGTAATTCCTTGTATTTTTCTTTAAACGATTTAGGATGAGTTCCTTTATAGCGAACTCTTCTTGCTTTTTTAGGCTCCTGATTTTGTTCCGACTCCATTGCGGTAAAAATACGGAATAATCAAGAGCTACAAAAGCATAGAATAGAGACTGGTTTTAGGAACTTACTTTTATCAAATCAATTTCTTGAATGTAAACCAATTTTGTTTCCTTCTGTATCAATAAAGAAAGCCATAAATCCATTGTGACCAATAGCTTTTTTCTCTAATACTATTTTACCTCCAGCAGCTTCAATTTTTGCCAAAGGAATATTCAAATCATCACCACCATTTAGGTAAACCAAAGAACCCTTATTTGAAGGTTCATAACCCGGTCCTTGAATTAAACATCCGCCAATCCCACCTGCTTTCATATCAGCATTAAAAAAAGCAGATTTCATTCCCATTGCTTCCATTACATACATTTCAGATTCGAAAATAGCTTCATAAAATTTTTTGGCTCTGTCGAAATCCGAAACAGGTATTTCGAACCAGTTGATGGCATTGTGCATGTTTTTTATATTTTTTAATAGGTTAGGTGATTAAATATAAATCAATTTTGTTGAATTTCATTATCTGCTTGTGTTTCCTGAACATTTAGACTACGACCATCCTCTAGTTCTTTCAACTCATTAATAGCTGGAATGCCTTGATAGATAAAATACAAAAACGAAATGTGAAAGGCAAAACTCAGCCATAAGTTAAAATAAAAGAACAATATAGCATCCAATGCATAGAGATTCAATCCAATAATAAATGCAGTTTTGCTAGCTTTTCTAGCTTGATATCCTATAAAAGCGATAACCAATGAAATGATTAAATTGATGATTGTAGCATAATGGTTATAAGTGCCAAACATTTCTATAATTACTTCATCAACTACTTGACAAATGCCCAATCCTGCAATAAAACCAATATTACTTGGTGTATCAAAACTTAAAATGGAATTGATAATGGACAAAGCTGCAATCCAATAAAACCAATTTGCTGCTTTTTTAATTTTTTGTTGAATTTCTTCTTTTTCTAAATCGAATATTTCCTGATTCATTTTATTTCATTTAAATTATAAAATACATGTTTTTTATTTTCTATGCCAATCCTCACCATTTCATCAGCACCTGAAGAAGGTCCGCCAATTCTTAATATAGCGTCACAGTGTTTAATCAGGCGAATGGCAACCGGATGAAATATTTCATTAAAAATATCATCGCCTATATTTTTTGAGCCTGCTTCTTCAATTAGAGGTAAAGCAAACCATTCTCCTAATACTGGCAAATGGCCCATTTTGTAAATCTCCAATGCTGTTGAACTCATAGCTTTTACATTTTGATGTATCAACTCTGGATTGTCGTTTGTTCCCGAACGGTATGGTCCTGCAACCAATATCATCATCGTTTTTTTTTTTTTTTTTTTTT
>JAIYDG010000096.1 GCA_027487625.1 Bacteroidota bacterium | reverse complement strand
AGCTCAGGTTGTCGATCTGGCCGTAGTTGCAGGAGCTGGAGTAATAGCCCTGGCGCTGCAGGGTACTGATGTTGCCCCGGATGTCGTACGTCAGGCTCTCGTTGAAACGGCTGGTATTGGTGGCGGTGTTGGAGCCATTCACATCGTAATAGGTAGCTGCAGTCAGGCGACTCAGGTGGTCATAACTAAAATTGTAAGCCTGCCGATCACGCCCACGCACGCGATAGGCCAGCTGGCTGATGTTGCCCGCTTTTTGGATGGTACCACCCGTTATGCCGCTGATGTTGCTACCACCAGTGGTGTTGTCAAAGAGCTGGTCGTAGCGCAATTCGAGATAAAAGAGGTCATTGGTTTCAGGTAAATAATCGCGTGTAGTGGTGCCGGGGTTGGGCAAGCTGGGTGCGCAAGAACCCGTGGGGAAGGTCATGGCCGTACCCGTATGGCTATTGCTGTTGATTTTGGTCAGCCAGCCCATGTTGTTGTAGGTGTAATCCACACTTTGCATCCAGGCCCAGGTACCTGCAGTGAAATTGGCGTGCAGGTTGCGCTCTACCATTTGATCGTAAGTGTCGTAATTGTATTCCGCAATGTGGACTTCATCTGCGTTCAATTTGAACAAATAATTGATCAAGCGGCCCGAGTGGTCGTAGCGGTGGTCGTGTCGGATGTTTTGTGTCCCTGTGGCGGCTCCACTACCGGGATTGTGCATACGCAGGTCTACCAGCTTAGTATCCATCCAATCATAGGTGAAGGTGGTAGAGTCGGCATTGTTGTTGCCGGTATCCAAGTAGTTGTTGCCTTTGGTGCTGAGCACACGCCCATAAGCATCATAACGGAGGGTACTATTCAAAAATGTGCTGCTACTGCCCAGTACTTTTACCTTGCTGCAACGGATTTTTCCTCGGTATTGTGGAAAGGTGCTCAGATTGAGGTTGGCGGTAATGCCGCCGCCTTCTCCATCGTAGAAGGTTCGGCTGAGGGTATCAACAAAGTTAAAGGAGTTGGGCGTAGTTGGAAATCCAGTAACGAATCCCGTTTTGAGTGGCCTACCATAGGTATCGTAAGTGATTCCCATTGATTTAGTTTGCGCAAGCAGATTGCCATCCTGGGTTAGCGCCAACAAGTCGCGGTCATTGTATTTCATGTTGATCTCGGCTGCTCCAGGAATTTTTTTCTTGAGCATCAGGTCATCCCCACTGTATTCATATTTGAAGATGAGTTCGGCATTGCTCAAGGTAGCGCCCGGTGGGACTACGGTGGTCAAACGATCTTTGTCGTCGTACACGTAGTAGGTCTCGGCGGGGCTGGTATTGGCCGTGTTGGTTTTTTTGACCAGTACTACCCGGCCTTTTTTATCCTTGTAGGTGTAAGTTACGCGGTTGTCTGGGTCGGTTACTTTGGTTTCCAAAAGGGTATTCGCACTATAGGAAATACCGCCGGGAATGGTGATGGTGGTGGTGTTTTTGCCATAGGTACTGCTCGTCGCATAGCCATTGGGTGGTGTAACACTGATCGCGCGATTGAGCGGGGAGCTTTCGTATTGGGTCAGGGTAAATTGGGTGCCTCCGGGTGGCGCATAATAGGTGCCATCGGAATATCCTTGGTAGGGGCGGGTGGTTTTGATGGGACGCCCCTGGTTGTCGTATTCCATATTGGTGATCACATCCGAAGCCCCATAAACTGCTCCGTCGGGGCCTTTGGTGGAGTGGTGTTGGCGTTTGATTTCTTGCATCACCCGACCCAGGCCATCAAAATACTGCCGTACCCCTTTTTGGGTCATGGTGCTGCCCGATACGGCGGTAAAATTGCTGATGGTCTCTACGTAATTGTTGGTAGAAGAAACACCCTTGTAGAAGTAAGTGTAATTGGTGATGACATTGCCCGTTCGGCTCCAGGTTTTTTTCAGCCGACTCAGTTTATCGTATTCAAACGAATCGCGTTGCCCGTCGATATTGGTAATACCCGACACCAGTCGGGTGCCATTGTAGTAACGGTACTTCCAGACAAAGTTGTTGTAGGTGCGTTGGGTGATCAAGCCGCGATTCCATTCGTAGGTTTCGGGTGACCAACCTGCCTTGGTAAACTGTTTGGGGTAAGCTTTGGCCGTAGTGCTGCTGTTGGGGTGGTAAGAGTCGATGGTGCCTTGGAGCGCCCACGCACCAGCTTGTAAAGTGCCTCCCGTCCAGGTTCTTTCGTAATTGTGGTAACGGTAGGGATAGGGATGATTGCCTGCGGAGGTGGCTGTAGGTAGGCCATTGCTGTCGTAAAAACTGTATTCGGTTTTGGAGCCACTTAATACATTGCTGTTTTGTTCAGTGGTCGTTTCCACGGGTGCTCCAATCATGTTGCGGTTGATCATGGTGTCGCGCAGGGCGCTGGTCGACCAGTCAAAGACATATTTGCTTCGGGTCGTATAGATTTTGCCATCGCTATTGGTCATACTCACCGCAGTAGGTGCCAGGTGGCGATTTTGGCTATCGTATTCGTAATTGGTGGTGGTGGCCACCCCGTCAATGGTTTCAACTTTTTGAAGCAATTGGTATGCTGCCGTTTGGGAATAGTAGGTGGTGTAAAAAATAATGTCCCCATTCAGACAAGCAACCAAGGGAAGGGCTTTGATCAATAAGCCCGGGGTACTGGTATAGGTGGCGCTTCGGGGGCTGTATTCTGTTTTTGCAACTTCGTAGCCAGCTTGGTTTTGTTGCGTTACTTTTTGTTGTTCACCATTGTACACATTAATTTGATGGGGTGGCCGCGGGTAGGCCGAGCTGTAGTTCCCTAAATAATCGGGGGTGGCCGCATAATCATACAAGGTAAAACCATTGCCATTGTGAATTTCTTTTACGCGGCGATACCCAATATGATAGCCCTGGAAAGAATGGAGGGGAACAATACTTTGGTCGTTGAACATGACCGAGTACACATGGCCTTCAATGCTAAAAAGGCTGGACAAGACTCCCGTTAAAGCATAACCATATTTGGGCTTGTGAAACAATTCACCACTGGAACGATTGGGGTCTTCAGGAGCGGGATATTCATAGGTTTTGACGATATCATTGGCAGTAGCAATGCCATCGTGGGTTTTTATCTCTTTGATTCTTAGGCCTCCAGCAAGTTTAGTTGACCAAACGAAGCTTTGGGTCTGGTGGAACAAATCAAAACGGCCCCAACCGTCGGTTGTATTTAATGTAAAACGGTAAGCGACCCCGGTTTGAAAAGTGCCTATAAAACTTAAAGCCTTGGTTATTGTAACGGGTGTACTACTGCTGCCCAGGTTGAAGCTATAAGTGCCAATCAGGAAATTATCTGAAACCCTACGTGCTTCAACCAGGATGTATTTGTAAGCTGAAAATTCACAAGAAGTACTGTATGCGGGATCCAACAAAAGGGAAAATTTACCATCCGTAATTTGGGATTGATTAGTGAAAGTGACTGTTCCATTCGTTGAGGTGTTGCCGCAGTTTTCAGGGTAATAGGGCGCAGGGTTGTTTTTTAGTTGTAAAAGATAACTTGGAGGACTTAGTTGTGGCTCATAAAGCGAATACCTATTTGCTTCATAGGTAAATTGAGTGTTTCCTCCTGTTGGGTAGTCTATTTTTTTCAATGACCCGTATTTCAGATAGGTTTCATTCGTTTCCCGATTTGCGCTCCCGTAGGTATAAGTTGGGCCCCAATCGGATTGTACCGAGGTAGCTGGGACGTTAACTTGCTGGTTGTTGTTGTTTTCTGCGCCATTATAAAAACCCCAATGATCAACCGCTTTGGAATTGCGATAAGGCAAAAATTGTTTACTGTTAACCGTTGGGCCATCATACGTAAATTTATAGGCTGGAACGCTGAGGGTATTGTCACAGGATTTTTCTTCTACCTGGGTAAGCTTTAAACGTTTGGCTTCAGTTTTACTTGCCTGGGTGTTGTCTTCAAAAATGTCATAGGTAAACATGAATTTTTTGCAAAAGGTGCCGGAAGAAATGCTGATGTTATCCAGGCTATAGGAGTTCCCACCCACTTGAGTATTGGCATCTACATCGGGGCGAATCGTGGTTACATTAAAGGCTACACTGTCTTGTTTGGAAATGATCTTGCTCAAGCGCAGACCTTGCATGTTCGTTCTTATCCAACGATGATTGGCATCGTCTCCAGTTTCAGTAGAACAGAAAGCTCCACTGGAAACACTCCCCTGAAGCCCACTAATGCATTCAATATATTTAAAATAACAAGATGCAAGGGCCTTATAACCATAAACATCAGCAGTGTAGCTAAGATTAATCTGGTACTTTTTGTCCTGGCTTTCTACCCTTAGCAAATACCAGGAAGTAATGGAAGGGTTGGATTCTCCGGTCGAGGTGCTAAACTCGTGAGCGGTAGTGGAAGTTCCAGGAATTTTCCCAAAGATATAACGGGTTCCATCTGGGGTAATGAGGGTAAAGCCTTCAAAATAATCCCCCAGCAAAGGTGTCGTAATTTTAATATCCTGTTTGGGTACCAAATGAGCAACCTTGTTTTTATCGAAATAAAATTTTCCGCTATAGCCATTCATATTGAAAGAGAACATATCCGGTTCACCATCTTTGATCCCAGTTGAGATGTCGCGATAGGTAGTTTGATCTGAAGGGTTGACATTGAGCCCATTCCGGTAATAACCATAAGGGGAAACATCATCAGGAATACCTTGGACAGTTCGGGTTATCACTCCACCAGCATTGAGGCTCCAACCCAAACCTACCCAACTAGCCAGTTCACCTACCTTCACACCAGAAGCATGGTAACTCAATGAAATAGGCAAACTTAACGGCCCTTCTTTGAGGGTATGGATCGGAACACTAATATTGGGCACCCCAGTATAATAACTCACTGGAATATCGCCATATTTACCCAATGAGGCTGCATTGGGCGCAGTCATCACAACGTCTTTAACAATGTTATTGACGGGTTGAGCCGATAAGCTAAAAAATGAAAGCAATACAATGCCTGATATGAAAAGGGATAAGATTTTCATTCTAATTGAGTTGAAGTGTTTTGGGAAAGTTTATCGAGCCACTACAATGCGGTGGGTAGAAAGGTGGTCATTGGCCTGAATTGTCAGGTAATAAATGCCTGGGCTCCAGGTTCGGCAATCGATCATAAAATTCTGTACGCCGTCCAGTACCTCAAGATTTTGGGTGTATTGCACCATGCCCAAGCCATTGACCACGCTCAGTTTGGCTGTTTTATTTACTTGCAACTGAGCCTGGATTTGTACTTTAAATTCATCAGATGTTGGGTTGGGAGCCAATTTAACCAAGATCGATTCAACAGGGTTAAGGTTTTCAGTTAGGGATGACACAGGGGCATTGAAGGCAATTTCATCCTCCGTGAGTTTGTTGGTACATTTTATGTTGCTAGAACTCAATTTTTCTCTTGGCCCTTTTTCCGAAAGAACAGCATGCATTCTGATTTTTTGCCCTAGGGTAAACATGTACATGCAGGCATCAGGGGTGTTGTCCATAAAATTCATGGTCATTTCCACCGGATTGTCTCCACAGGTACTCACATGCCGATATTCCTCACAATTGTAATTGGGTGCATTGTGAATGGGAGTGTCTTCCACATAATCATCACCACAAGGGGTATTTTTATTCCATAAATCATACAAACCCAAATAGTTGCCAACCAAATGGGTTAAGGTTTTGCCCTCGTTGTAGGGAGCTTTGGCTGTTCCCACAGTACCGAAATAGCGATAATCGATCACTATTCCATCCGTTTCTTTAGTGCCGCCAGGCATTTGGGCGTAGCCACTTATGGTGTCTGCCTGATGAGTTACCCAAATATTCAGGTAGCGCTCAGTATCCCATGCGGCAGCTCCTAAGCGCCCTGTTTTGACCACGTCATTGTCCGTAAATTGGCCGGAATTGACCACAACATATCGGATCGAGGCCTCATTTTTGCCAGTAGGCCCTTCCTTTGCCAGACAGAATTCAATTTCCATGTCTTCTGCACGTTTGTCAAAGCCCTCTAGGGTATCTGCTTTGTGTCGAATCCGATAGGCACTTTTTGAAAAATCCCGATTTAAAGCATCAATTTGTGAATACACTTGCTCCACCGAAGGGTAATTCTGGCCTTGAGCATACAGAATGTGAAAAACAACTGGAATTGTAATTTTTTTGAATTGGAGTTTTTTCTTTTGATTTTCGATAAAATTCTCCACTTTACCCTGCTTGCCCAAAAGTAAAGTATCTTCCTTGCTCAGGCGATCATTCACTTTTTGGGTAGCAAAGTTCCTGTATGTTTTTTGCTGCGCAATTGCTATTATTGGGCAGAGCAAAATCAATAAGAGAATAGTATTCAGTTTCATATGATTGCTTTATTTACTAAATTCGGTCACGTCATCAAGTAACTATTGGGCAAAGATCAGATCATTGAAAAACTAATCCAAGTATTTGAGGGGTGTACATCGGCATGGATGTGCCGCCGCATCGGCACATCCATGCCGCTTTGACATTATCGTAATTTTTATGTTTTAACAAGTCTTGCACATTTTGATTTTCCATTCTATTTTTGGAGTGTGCTTTTGTGAACAAACATGTTTCTGTTCATAAAACCCAATCATGTTCCCAAAATCAATTCCCCCGTATGAACAACATCGTAGGCACTCTTTTTCTTAAATTT
>JAIYDG010000205.1 GCA_027487625.1 Bacteroidota bacterium | reverse complement strand
CAGTTCACTTTCGCACCAATCACGCTTGACAGTATTTTGCGATTCGGTAGAGCTCCGAAAGTCGCACAGACACCTTGCACTCCTCTTCGGCAGTTTGGATTACGGTAACATGATTCTGTTTGTAGGCAGAGAAGAACGGCGAGTTGCCACCGCTTGTGCTGTTCAGCGGAGACGCATACAACCCATCACTGAGTAAGAAGCGATGTCACCTTTTCTTCGTCTGGATTGCCACACTTTTGAGGACCGTGTATATTAATCCACACCATTTTTTTCATGGACACAGTGAGCACAATCACCAAGGGCAAGCACATGAACCCCATCCTCAACGCCCTTGGAATCAAGGCATCCGTTTTCGGCAACCACGACTTTGGTAAGGACGTCGAGATAAGATTCATGAACAGAATAATATGCTGCATGAGATTGTGATTCTAATTATGATCGATACTTGGTCAGACTTTGGACTTGAGGAGCTCGACAAGCTGATCAAGGACACGAACTTCCCTTGGCTGATGAGCAACGCATGGGACGTCAAGACCAAGAAGGTGAGCGCGCAGCACTTTTTTTCACACTTGCACACTTGCGCAAAACACTAACGAACCTACAACATAGCCACTTGCCAACGGGATTCGCAAGCTTGTGTTCCACTGGGGCGGATGGAAGATCGGACTGGTTGGATTGATCGAGAAAGAGTGGCTCGATACACTCGCCACAATCAACCTTGGTATGTTTGCATGTCATATGAAGGACTTTGTTTCTTGAGACTATGATTACAGCGATAGTCTATTCCGAGGTTCTTCACCATCAGACGTGCTTTATCTCGATCTGATTGTTTCTCATTGATTCCGTTTATTCTCTTGTATCTCATTGATTCCGTTTATTCTCTTCTATCTCGTACTATAGATGAGGTCGATTACAAAGACTTTGTGGACATCGCCAAGGAGATGGTTTCAGAGTTGAAGAATGTTGATGATGTCGACCTTGTTGTTGCACTGACACACATGCGCGTGCCAAACGACCTTCGACTTGCCGAGAACGTACCAGAGATCGATCTGATCCTTGGAGGACACGACCACCACTATGAAGTCAAAGAAGTCGGCAAGACATGGGTAAGTGCCTCGTGCTGAGTGCTGACGCAAAGTGGACAATACACACTGTTATCGAATCACGTTTCCAACAAGATCAGACTGGATCTCTTTTATAGTTGAAGTATTTTCTTTCTGATATTTCTTTTAAGGTAGTTTATTACAGTGATTTAGTGATGATGTTTGATGCTCACGATTGATTGTGTAGGTTGTGAAGAGCGGGTCAGACTTCCGAGACCTGTCACGCATCCACATCAACTTTTCGGTGAGTGAACAGACAGGCACGATTCCACCTAGATGTGTCGATGTGCGTGGTGTATGACCCAGTATTTAGTTCGCTTTAAGCAAAGACGAGTGTTTAAATGTCAACTGACCTTTTTTTTGCGATGCACCGCTTAGGCCGGCAACCACAGCGTCAAGACCGAGCACATCGAGATTGTGGGAACGATGGCAGAGAATGTGGAGATGGCCAAGGTTGTCGAGTCGTACGCAGGGTCGCTGCGCGAGAAGATGGACAAGAGCATCGGATACACAAGCGTGCCGCTTGACACGAAGTTTGCGAGCATCCGCACCCGCGAGACCAATGCCGGGAACTGGGTTGTCGACCGACTGCGCGAAGGAACGAAATCAGGTTTGCTTTGTTTGAAGAGGGTTCCCTTTTGAGTTCATTCACCTTTTTGTTTTGAAGGAGGGGGGACTTACTTATCTTGTTGATTGTGTTGATTTTTGCTTATTCGTTCAACTTGCTCGTTGGTGTAGATGTATGCATCCTCAACTCTGGGACGCTGCGGTCTGACGAGATTTTCCCAGTCGGGCCGATCAAGATGAAAGACCTTGTGTCGCTTGTCCCGATGTGAGTACTAAGACCAGAGAGCAAGATACTGTTCCCGACGTTGAAGGATTTGAGTCAAGCATTGATTAGTCTACACATTCCTTGACACATTCCTTCACATATTCCTTCACATTTAGATGTCATTGTCTATCCATCTGTTCTTTTCCACCACTGATAGACCTTTACTTTTTCCTGTGCTAGGCTTGACGAGCTTGTTGTGCTTGGGATGGAGGGCAAGGACATTCTGCTTGCGCTGGAGAACGGTGTGAGCCAGTGGCCCAAGATGGAAGGTCGGTTCCCACAGGTGTCAGGAATCAGCTTCCAGTTTGACGCATCGAAGCCATCTGGGAGCCGCGTTATCGTTGAATCTGTGAAGGTCGGAGGAAAGGCAATTGTGCTTGAAGGGAAAGAGTATCAGGTTGTTACGAAGGCGTACCTGAAGCTCGGAAAGGACGGGTATGACGTGTTTACACGCTGCAAGATTCTAAAGAGCGAGAACGAGCTTCCGGTGATTCCATCTCTTCTGCATGGATATTTCGACAAACTTGTCAAGTATCCTGAGGGTCAACCCACAGCGACAGCTTCTGCAACTCCGGCTGTGACATCATCCACGACGGCTGCTCCTCCAGCCAAGTATTTTCCTCACTCCCTTCATCCCTTTACATTTTCTTTTTCATTCTTTCCCTTGATTGTTCTACTCGGTGAAATTCGCTCAGATTGTTATTTCTAGCCTCACATTGTTGCTCTTTATTTTGGCTGGCTGATTCGTTCTTCTTTAGTCTGCAATAGTATCGTCACCATCTTTCATCGTTCTTAATTTGTTTGTGACCCTATGCAAGATTGCTTTTTTCTTTTTTTTCTGTGCTTGGCATTGCAGGCGT
>JAIYDG010000157.1 GCA_027487625.1 Bacteroidota bacterium | reverse complement strand
GTAAGTCGAAATCATTTCCATCCAATTATTTATTCAGTTGGAAATTTCGACATATCCATAAAAAATATTTCCCATGTATGGCCATCAAAATCTTCAATGGTTCTTTGAAAAATAAAGCCATAATCTCTTGCTTCATTAGGCTCTATCCCTCCTGCTTTAAGTCCGTTTTCCATCATGTTGTTTACTTCATCAATGTTTTCAAGCGACAATGAATACAATCCTGCAATTTTTGATTTGGTATCAGCAATTTCTTTGCTAGTAAAGCTTAAGAATTTTTCATGAGATAAAATCATTAAATAAATATTTTCACTCCAAACCATACATTTTCCAGAATCATCAGAGAATTGAGGGTTGTTCGTAAAACCTAAGGCTGTATAAAAATCCATTGATTTTTGAACATCACTTACTGCTAAATTAATGAAGATTTGTTTTGTCATACTGATTTTTTGAATTGGTAATTATAGAGGATTTAATTTTATTTTTTAAAACATAAAAATCAAACTAAACCATTTATACCAATCTGTATTTTTCTGGTTTTTCCTTTGTTCTAAAAATCAATTTTCTTGCTTCTAAATCAAGCTTTACAATTTCGCCATACCATTGAACTCCGCCATCAAATTCATGATGAATTCTTTTATAAAGTTCCTCCATTAAATCTGTATGAGTAAATGTATTTTCTGAAAGAATGGCTATAATATGTTGTTTGATATAATGATACTTTTCTATATCAATTTTCTTATTGGTTTTCCCAGGAATCGGATGTAAGGTTTCAAATTTTTCTTGCTTCATTCCTAGGAAATTGGTGTGCAGATTTCAATCAGAAAACCATCAATATCTCTTATATAAGCAACAGTTTGTCCCCATGGTTTAATCTTTGGTTCCTCTAAAACAATGGCTCCAAACTTTTGTGCATTTAATACCGTTTCTGCAACATTCTCTGTAACTAAACCGATTTCAATTGCAAAAGGATTTTGGTTCAGATTACTCTCAATAAATCCCTTTTTTAGATTTGAATTGGCTAAATTTTTAGAAGCAAATGAAATGGTTGTTTCTCCACTAAGAAGTTCGCCATAATCATTTTCAGGAGTGATGAATTTCCTAATGAAACCAAATGAGTTTTCATAAAACTCTACTGATTTCGAAACATCATTTACATATAAAATTGTATATCCAAATTTTACCATTGTGCAATTAAACAAAAACTAATTTAAGTAAATGTTCTTTTTGTTTAATATTCAAATTTTATTGGCAGCATAATTGCCATAAGTGTTCTTTATTAATATCGGTGTTAGATTTATTTCAATCTCAATTTATTTTAGTATTAATTCTTATTTCTTTAAAGGTATCATCTCTATCACATCAACTCTATAAGCTTCAAGTTTGCAGTCGTAAAGTGGACTCACAGCCGCATTAAACTTATATTTATAAACGATTCCTTTTATCTCAAAATCTTTAGTAAGATAAGTTTTTGAATTGGCCAAATCATCTAACACTTTGTTATTTTTCCATCTCAATGAAACCATATTATTATTGAGAAACAAAAAGTTATTATTCTTCACATCCAATACTACAAAATCTAGGTTTTCATTGGCACAATCTACAAACTTATGTCGGCAATAAAATGTGACTTCCTCTTCATAATGTTGCTTTGATTTCCAATCTGAATAATAGTAAAATGATAATAAGATTAAGCAACAAATAGCAATCAATCCTAAAAGATAGCTAAAGAGTTTGAGTATCATTTTAAGAAATCTTTTCAAAGCAAGCATACTCTGAATGCATAATTATTAATTATAAATCAAACTAGATTTAAATACTGTCTTTTTCTATTTTACGCCATTTAATTTTGGGCTGATATGAATCTTCCGGCTCGATTAAATCATTATTAATGGTTTTTCTTTTCTTTATGTAATGCTTAAAAGTTGTTATCAATATTGCACCCATAATCATTGTAAAAGAAGGATATATTAGAAAAAGTATTTCAGTATCTAAATAACTTATAAGGCCATTTGTACTCGGTATTCCAATTGTAAATAATTGAACAATAAAAAATGGTAGAAATGAAAGAGTAAAGATAAATTCAAGTAAGACTTTTGTCAAATCACTTAATCCAATAATTAGACCGAAATAGTTTAAGTAATCAAAATATAGGCCAATAATTAAATAAAATAATGAAAACAAAATGTTAAGATAAAATACCTTTTTCCAAAAAATTAATTTACTTAGATTAATTTGAATTGCTTTCTTTTTAAAAACCTGATCTAGCTTTAAAAATAATCCTGACCAAATTAAGCTAATAAGAATGCTAAGAATTGGAAATCCTCTTTTTAAAAAATAGCATAAAATTGGATGTGTATTATAGTTATTAATCTTATTTGAATATGCTTCAGAAAACGAATCACCTTCTGGTAAAATCGGAATCCCCAATTGGAAAATTTCAAATGTTTTATAGCGCAATGTAACATCTTCAATAAAACGGATTCCCAAAAATAAAATTCCGCTTCTCATGAGAATTAATAGTAAGCTAGAATATTGAAAGATACGCTGCATTATAACTATTGCCTTGATAAAACTAAATGCTATGATTTATAAAAAATAGCGGTTTGCTCATTTGTGTTGTGATTCCGTTTAAACTCAAATGTAACTTGTGAAAACGAATTAATCAACTACTAAAATCCCGTCAAAAAGGCTTATCGCAAATGTGGAATTTGCTACAACTCCATTCTCTCGCTAAATTTCGTGGTAGGCAGAGCTTGCAGGAAAGTAAAAAGAAAAATCGAAACAAAAGTGATTCAAAAAAGTTCCAAAAAAATCTGCAACAAGTCAGTAAAACCAAGCTAATTAAAGCATTGCACTACTTTTATTTCTTGATGTTAATAAATGTAGCTTATTTAACTCAATCGTCTTAATTGAGATTGTGAAAATGTAATTTCAAACAAGTATAACTTTAATAAAAACCAAAAAACGAATAGTTCACTCAATTGCCATTAAAGCATTTAGTGGTCTTTATTCATGCTAAAAATTTCTAGTTAATCCAATAAATATAGTATTTGCCCATCTTGTTTCAACCGGTGTATTATTAAATAAAAATGTGTACCTATAACCAGCCTCAAAAGCTGTCTTTTTCACTCTATAACTGCAGCCTAGGCCGAGAAACAAGGTGTTGTAAGTCTTTCTGTATTTAACATCAGTACTATAAACAAAATCACTACCAAAAACATAATTTATTGTTCCAAACATATTCCATTCTTTTTGAGGTAAAAAAAAATTATATCGTAAAAACGGACCTATCCATCTCGACAAGCTAATACTTGTTTGTGCAATTGAATCTTTTAAATATATTATTTGATAATCAGTGTTATACTCTATTCCAAGAACGAATTTATTTTTAAAGTGAACTCCGATACGTGGAGATAACTTTATACCACCACCACCATAAGTACCACCAGCAAAGCCAAATCCGAAATTACTCCCTAAGTGTAAACCAAATCTGCTTGAGGTGTCTCGATTTTCTGTTTGAGCATGCCCTATTGGAACTTTGCATAAAAACATCAAGATAACAATTATTAAGGTCTTCATTGGTTTGAAATTATAGGCTTGCTGTTTTATTCCTAGCTTCATAGCTATATTCGATTGTTTAAATCCTTTTAGTTCTTTAATTTGTTTCATTCAAATTCCGTAAATCATAATTCGTACAATCGGTAACTTGTAAATTATAAACTTTTGAAAAATGTGCTTTATGATTGGTATAATGGGTCTAAAACACTTTTTCTGCCTTAACGGAAATTCATAAAAATATTGCCTTTAATTATATTACTTATCTAAGACTTTAACTCATCCAATCCATTTTAAAATATTGCTTATAGTAGCAATTTTAGATACGAACTAAATGCAGTTAATGATTAAGCCAAGGAGCTAAAATACTCGAAGTAGATATTTATCTTATTGCCTGTTGGGACATTTCAATTATTAAAGATACAATATGCTTAAAGTATAAAGACTTGCTCTTTCAAATTAATAAAAACGATAAATAGCTATCGATATAACTTTATGATTAACGGTTTTACAAATTACCGATTTGATTTCCTTTAAACTCGAATTTACCTTTTGAAAACAAATAAATTAACTACTAAATTACCTTATGGGGAGATGAATTACAGGTCTATTGCAAATGTGCTGTTAGCGGCTGCTCATCTACTCTGTCCAATAGCTAGCTAGTTCATATTATTCATCAAAAATTGAGTTAAGTGTATCTGCACAATGACTAAAGTTTAACTGTTTGCAAAGAGCATTTATTTTTTGTCTGCCCAATTTACTAAAACCTATAGAAGGATATTCATCATTGTCACCGATTTTAACTTTCTTAACTTCTATCGCAGGTATTTTGATTGAAGAATTCATATAGTTGCACTCCAAGCAAATACTAAGATGCGCAACAACTTTGCTATCCTTGTAAAAAACTATTCCTAAATGTGGTTCAAAACAAAATGCTTTGTTTCCTCCATAAGTAGAGTTAGCGCCTAAATAATTTGTCAAGTCATCAATTTGTTCTTGCGTCAACTCTTTTTGCTGCTTTACTGTCTGTGCAAGTTTGCCATTTGAAATAATATCAATTACTCCTTCACCTTTTCCTCCATCGTAGTCATATGCAATAACTTTATTGTAGTCAAGTTTGTTAAAAGGACTGTTTGCTCTTTTACTTATATCAATCTTTTTTGCCTGGCTGATGAATAATAACGTGCTATTTTGTTTAATAGTCGCAATAGTGTCTCTTTCTAGTGGTGCCAATGTTTGAACCCTTGCTGTATCATTGGTTGTTATTTCAGTTGTATTGTTTTCTAGATTTGAACAACTTGTCAAAATTGAAGTCAAAAACCAAATTGCCAAGATGAAAATAAAATTCACCTGATTTTTCCTTGCATTTATTGTTGATGTTTGAAATGTCGTCATAGAGTTGTAGCTAACCCCTGATTTACTCATTAACCATTTAATTAGGCTGTGTTCTCAAAGTAAACAATACTTTGGTGCCTTTTTCTGGTTCGCTTTCAATTCTGAAAAAGCCTCCATTGAACTCTACATATTCTTTGCACAGCATTAAGCCCAATCCTGTACCTTTTTCATTTTTGGTTCCGTATGATGTATAAATTTCTCCTTCTTCAAGAATCTTTTTTATGATGTTTGCCGGCATTCCAACTCCAGAATCCGAAACGCAAATTTCAATCATTTGATTTCCCAAATATTGAGCACTTAAAGTTATTGAACCTCCATTAGGAGTGAATTTAATAGCATTGCTAATGAGATTGCGAAGGATTAACTTTAAATGATTTGAATCGATATAAACCAGTGCTCGTTCTTTTATCTGACTGCTTAAATTAATCTCTTTTTCTTTTGCTTGAAATATATACAGTTCAATCTTCTGATTAACAATGCTTCTGATATCTATAAGTTCTGCAGTACTTTGAACCCCATTAACTTGGTTTGTTGACCAAACCAATAGGTTTTCTAATGTGAGATTCAAACTATCAACGTTTTTGCGAATGCCTCTTAAATATTTCCGTAGTTCTTCTAAAGTTACATCTTCATCATCTGCAAAGTTTAATACACTTCCTAAAGACTTAATTGGTGCTCTTAAATCATGCGCAACAATTGAAAAAATACGGTCTTTTACACTGTTTAACTTCTTTAATTCCTGTGCCTGGTTATTCAGTTTTCCAGTTCTTTCTTTAATTATATCTTCCTGGTTATGGTTAATTTCAATTAGTTTATCAGATAAATGCTCGACTTCATGAAAAGCCAAAGAAAACTTTCTGGTTAAAGCATAAGCCTGAATAAAACAAAATAGAAATACACCTAATGGAGCCAAAAAGACCGAATTTATTAATTCTTGACTTAATAAAATATCATTCAATCCTAAAACAAGTACAATTAAATATGCTCCTCCAACTAATCCTGAAAACTTTCTTTTATTGATTAATACCTTTATAACCAGATTGAGCAAATAACCCAATTGCAAAGCCGCTAAAACCAAATATGGTGGAACCAATAATGATGCGTTATTGATTGGCAAAAACAGGAATAACAATGCAAAAACAATGTTTACTGAGCTAATAACATTTGCCACTTTGGGATTAACATCATTCTTAAATAAACTTTGAATGTATAAAACGCCAAATAGCATCATCATACAAAAAGAAATAAATTCAAATTTTACCAATGTATCCCAATTCATAGGGAAATCTATTTGCCTGAAAATAATTTCTCCAGTACTGGCAATTCTTATGGCTGATGCAAAACAAGCCAATGCAAATAGCAAATTGGCTTTTTCTGAAGTTTTTGAATAATAGAATGATAAGAAATACAATCCCATTACTATTAATGCTCCAAATAATGCAGAGTAACCAATTAAATTGTTAAAGCTTCTTTGACGAATAATGGCAGCTTTACCAATTATTGGTGTAATCCAAATTCCTCCTTGTCTGTAATGATAGTTTGAAACTTCAATAAGAATATCTACAGTATCTGATTTGATACCAAAATAATAAGCTCTTGGAAAATAATCAGGTTTGGCTAATTCAGGATTTTGAGAAAAAGTCCCTACACTACCTAGTTTTTCGCCATTTATATATAAATTATATGCTGAACTAACTGAATGAAATTTTACTCCTAAAACCTCTCCAATTTTTAAACCATGAACAAATTTATACCTATATGTGCCAAATCCTGTTGGGCCATAAATCTCTTTATCCCAAGAACCTGGTACTTTTACTTGAGTAAATGGTAAGTTGTTATTTGAAACTTCAACAGCTGATTTATTCCAATAAAACATCCATTGCCCTTTTAATTCTGTGCTAGTTTCGGAGAATTCAGGACTGTTTAGATTGTAAATCAGTTCTTTATCTTGCGACAAGCCAATTAAAGGCAAAAAAAAAAAAAAAAAG
>JAIYDG010000018.1 GCA_027487625.1 Bacteroidota bacterium | reverse complement strand
TGACCATGGTCTCGGGGTTTCTATTAGTCATCGACGCAACATTTTCGGATCATTCCTTCGTGAGATTATGATAAAAATCACGCCAAGCTCGCGCTATCTTTTAACACATTTTCTCCCAAACAGCAATCACCGTGTTTATGAACAACTTCAAGTCTTCACTCTCCAAGCAGGTGATGAGGGGAAAAGCTCTTCGCAATATCCGATCTTTATCCCTCTGTTCTTGAATATGGCCGTACATGTTCATTCGCACTCCAAATGACATGTAATAATAATCACATGTCATCTTAGCTGATGGGATTTCTTGCAGATGGAAGATGAAGTTTGGTTACCTAAAGATTGCACTATCAAAGAAGATGGGACCAAACAGAATGCATTGACAGTGAAGCTCACAGATAGTGGTCGCTTCCTTGTGACAACCACAATTGCTTTTCTTAATGACATCAAGCCTCTCACCAGCATAAAGGTAATATACAATATTTATTTAACCACAAACACCACTACCCCTACTCATCTCTCACTAAATTGATACAATAAACAACTGTGAATTTGAAGAAAAGAATACTTACCGAACTTTGGTACTTTTCGCCTTAGTTATATGCGCCACTTGTGAGCAGCTTGGTGGGTGTCATCGACTGGTATCTAATAAAGCTGAACGAGTTTACGTTGGACGCGATGACTGATCAACAGGTTTGTTCACCATCCATTTTCTTGCACAACATCCACCTTTAATGATCTGACACAGTTCATCAACGCGTCAAAGTCGAGCAAGTAGTCTGTGCTTATCACTCATCTTCTCCATGGTCAGGTCATGGGTCTATTGACGACTGTAAGCGCAATTCTGGGACCATGCATGAAACGTTTTGAGGATGAAGTTGTGGTGCGTTTTTCCCTTTCTTTTCCTTTTCCTTTCTTTCTTTTCCTTTCCTTTCTTTTTCCTTTTTTCCTTTTCCTTTTTGTTTGTTTTTGTTGATGTCTATATCGCTAGGTTTTGTTTGCCAGGCCCGTTCCAGACTTTCGTGCTCTATCTGACACCCACTCAGATCTGCTAAGTAAATGCGCACACTGTTACATGTTTTTATCGAATTGCGCGTCTTGTTTGTTTGCTTCATGCATACATGGGATATGCTTTGTCTCATTGATACTCATCTACTTGTGCAGAGGGCATACAAACATCGTTTGTCAGTTCCCGTGCCGAAACTGCTGTCGTAGATGTATTTGGAGATGATTGCCTTTCTCGGGTGAGTTGAGAGCAAAGCCGTTGCCGAAGCCTTCGTTTCATTGTGTTGAACTAATGTTTTTTTTTGGACAGATAAATCGATAACATTGCACAATCTCTCATCGTTGGGTCCTATTTTAGTCTAAATCCGAGCTCGGCGAGAACTTTCCTTCCAAGAAGGCTGTTCAGTTCTTTTCTGATCTTGCATCATTGGAGAAGGCCGCGCTCTCATCCATGCACAACGATGCAGTGTTGTCTTTGCTTCGTGTCTACATGGACAATTTCTTCCAAAACTTGAGCCAAGGTGAATTTCATTGAGAAAAACAGCACGCGTACTTCCTCCAACATCTGTCGCTTAGAGCTGAGCTCATTTATATTCTATTATATTATATTATATTTTGTTTGTTGCTGCTTTGGTAATCTAGCCTGCACACAGAATCGCCAATATTTGATCCCTCCAAGCTGTACAAGTCGGGACCCATCCGCCAGATTTGGATCGATTTGGTTTTCATCGCACAAGGTCAGAAATTTACCGAAAGATTGAAAGGATCTGATGCACATTCATGTTCTCCCTTGAGTGAGAAATTCTTCGAGTGTAAAGTGATTTGGATTCTTAATTTCCACTTTTCATAGCCTTCAAGAAGTTGCTGACGCTTGATACAAAAGAAAAGGCCGAAGAAGTGCTGACGAAATATGAACAGTAATATCTCTTCATACCCAGTCTTTGTTGGTTGATTTGATTGTTTTGTAATGTACTTACTTTGAAGTTCATATTAAAGGTTTCATGTTATTACCCATTTATCTGCCAAGTTTTGCCTTCTCGAATGGATTTCCCCCTGTTTCATTTCATTGATTCTGTTCATTCCTCGACAGAACATATGGATCCGATGAATTGTGCCCACGCGACAGGGTCATTGAAAACGGAACGAAAGCACTGTCTATGTCACAAGTTCGATTGCAGAGCCTCTAATTTGACTTTGCTGGTTTGCATTGTGACTCAACATTGTGTTTGGTTGCCACATTCCTTACCGAATAAAGTTTGTTGTAATTAAAACGACAATCGCTTTGCTATAAGTTGGATTTTCTGGCTCCTTCATAATTGTCAATTGTTTCTCTCACTTTTTTTTGTCTGTCGATGAGACGAACCTCCATCCTTCGCAATCATAGATTTGTTGAAATACTTTTGATTTAATATCCCCTTGCATCAGTATCTATCCAACGCACTCATCATTTCAACTCATACACATGGAGTGAGATTTTACCAAGAATCCAACCGAAAAATACTCGTTATCAAAAACCTTGCTTGGATTAATGAAATATCTGTCGGCTTTGCTCGACTATTTCGAGACTTTACAAAGATAATCTGTGAATGCGGTGGAGAGTTGATGTCAGGGATTCCAACTTCGCCGAATGTTGTTTATATCATCAGATTACTCTGCGCGAAATTAGATAGAGACTGATTCATTTTTTTTGTTGGCGTTCTTCCATAAAAACGAAAAGTGTGG
>JAIYDG010000643.1 GCA_027487625.1 Bacteroidota bacterium | reverse complement strand
CTGATGGCAACGTTAGGCCAAGAGAAATGATAGCCAGTTAAACAGTAATGTTTAATAACAGAACCCGGCTTATGATTTTGCAAAAAAAAGGGGCAATTGCCCCTTTTTTTCTTCAATCAAAAATATAGAACTTTTAAAAAATCAAATTCGGGTTGAGCTGCTTAAAATTTAATTTAAACAGCATTTTTTTGATAAGTGGCGGTTTTTACTTATTTACCGGAGCTTCTAAAAACGCTCATTAATTCCTTTTCTACCCCATCTTCAATGGCACCATTCAAATCAATTTCAAATCCAGTTGCCACGATAAATATCATGATTAAGCAGAATAAAACGCCCGTTCCTAGCATGAAAATCAAGGCTTTTGAGTTTACTTGTTGGTTCATATCTTTACACTATTAGCTTTATTGTTTATGTAAAGTAACGAATAAAGTATTTAAATTCCAAGCCACCTATCTAAATTGCCGGATAACTGGTTTAAATAGGAGTTGCCGAATAAATTCAAATGCAACAACTGATAGTATATTAAACAGAAATCCATTCTGTATTCCCAATCTTCTTTTAAAGGATAAATAGATTGGTAAGCGTTGTAGAATTCTTTTGGAAATTTGCCAACAAATTGGGTCATGGCAATATCCATTTCTCTATGTCCGAAATAAATTGCAGGATCGATTAATGTAGGTTTACCCAACTCATTTGCCAAAACATTACCTTTCCACAAATCTCCATGTAATAATGCAGGAGGTTCATCTGGAAACACTGATTCAACCAATTTATAATACTCTACAAGCTTTTTTGCAATTTGTGAATCAATAAGCGCTAAATCTGAAGCTCGTTTTACTAAAGGCTCTAATCTTTGATCTATATAAAAATCTGCCCAACTGCTATTTTTAGAATTCATTTGTGGCAGAGAGCTAAAATAATTGTCTTCAGAAAAACCAAAATATTTATTGGTCTTTAAATGAAGTTTTGCCAATCCTTCTCCCAATTCTTCCCAATAATTATTCATCATTGGCCCTTCTTCAATCCACTCCAAAACCAAATAATTATACTGTTCAAGGTGAAAACACCCCAAAGCTTTAACAACATTTACACAATTTGCTTCCTTTAAAAACTTTAATCCACTTAATTCTTTTTCGAAAAATTTCGGATTTGTAGATATATTATTAACCTTAACAAAGTAAGTCCCAACATCAGTTAAAACTTTGTAAGTCTGATTAATAGAACCTCCACCAACATGATAAACACCATACAAGTGGGCTGTTTTTCCCAAAACTTTTGAAATGACTATATCCAGGTTCATGTGCATGTTTTAATCAACCAAATATCAACAGGGTTTTAATTGTATACAAAATTTGTCACTTTTACACCTCTAAGTGCACACAAGATATGGCGAAAATTTTAATTATTGATGACGAAAAAGCGATTCGTAACACACTTCGTGAAATTCTGGAGTATGAAAGCTATCAGGTTGATGAGGCTTCGAACGGTGAAGAAGGTTTAAATAAAATCGAAAATGAGGAGTTTGATGTAGTACTTTGTGATGTAAAAATGCCCAAGATGGATGGCATGACTGTCCTAGAAAAATCTAGGGAAATCGACGAAGACCTACCCTTCATTATGATATCCGGACATGGTAATGTTGAAATGGCTGTTGAGGCTACCAAAAAGGGTGCTTTCGACTTCATTGTGAAACCTCCAGACCTGAACAAATTACTCATCACTCTACGTAACGCTGTTGATAAAAAGGACTTAGTTATTGAGACTAAAGTTCTTAGAAGACGTGTTTCAAAAACAAGAGAAATCATTGGTGAAACTCCTGCTATTGTTAATATTCTGGAAACAATTGAAAAAGTTGCTCCAACCGATGCCCGCGTTTTAGTTACAGGTGAAAATGGTACTGGAAAAGAATTAGTTGCTCGTTGGATTCATGAAAAAAGTAATAGAGCTAAAGGGCCAATTATTGAGGTAAATTGTGCTGCAATTCCTGCTGAATTAATTGAAAGTGAATTGTTTGGACACGAAAAAGGTGCATTTACCTCAGCTATCAAACAAAGAATTGGCAAATTTGAACAATCAAATGGCGGTACTTTATTTCTAGATGAAATCGGAGATATGAGTTTATCGGCCCAAGCTAAAGTTTTAAGAGCTTTGCAAGAAAATAAAATTACTCGTGTTGGTGGTGAAAAAGATATTGATGTTGATGTAAGAGTAATTGCTGCAACCAATAAAAATCTTTTAAAAGAGATTGAAAAAGGTAATTTTAGAATGGACTTATACCACCGTTTAAGTGTTATTTTGATACATGTGCCTTCATTAGGTGAAAGACGCGAAGACATTCCTTTATTAGCAGAAAAATTCATCAGAGAAATTTGTGAAGACAGTGGAATTCCAAAAAGAGGTTTCTTACCACAATCTTTAGAAGAATTGAAAAAACTAAATTTCAGTGGAAACATCCGTGAATTGAGAAACATTGTCGAAAGATTGGTAATTCTTGGTCAACAAAGAATTACAGTTGAAGACATTCAGAAATTTGCAAATCCAATCAATGCACGTGATGAAGAAAAATCTATCTATGAAAGATTTAGTACACTTCAGGATTTCAAAGAATATGTAGAAAGAATTTTCATTGAAGAAAAACTGAAAAAGAATGGATGGAATGTGGCTAAAACAGCTCAAGAAATCGACATTCAAAGAAGTCATCTTTACAATAAAATAGAAAAATACAGCTTAAGAAGAGGTGAAGCTGAATAAAGCACCATGATTGGTACAGATATTTTATATGCAGCAAACCTGCTAACAAATGGAGAATTGGTTGCTATTCCTACAGAAACTGTGTATGGATTAGCAGCCAATGCTTTTAATGGAGCAGCAGTTGCAAAAATTTATGAAACCAAAGGTAGACCTCAGTTTAATCCATTAATTATTCACAGCAATAGCTTTGAAAAGTTTCTTTCTTGGGGAATTCAAATTCCTGAAGAGGCATTAAAACTTGCCGAGAAATTCTCACCCGGACCATTAACTCTTGTTGTTCCAAAAGGAAATAAGATTCCAGATATTGTTACGGCAGGACATCCTTCAGTTGCTTTAAGAATTCCAAATCATAAAACATGCTTGGAATTATTAAGCGCAATTGATTTTCCTTTAGCTGCTCCTAGTGCCAATGTTTCTGGAAGTATAAGTCCAACAAGCGCACAACATGTTTATGAACAGTTCGGAGAAAAAATACCATATATTTTAGATGGAGGTACTTGTTCTATAGGATTAGAATCAACTATCATTTCATTTACCGGAAACACTCCTGCCCTACTTAGACTTGGTGGTTTAGCCATTGAAGAAATTGAAAATGTATTAGGAAAAACTTTAGACAAAAGTAAAATCCTAAACAATGAAAATCCAGAAGCTCCGGGTATGCTAAGCCGACATTATGCTCCAAAAACCAGACTTGTAATTGGTAATTTTGAGGATTTACCAACAAATTTAAAGGAAAGGAAAATTGTTTCAATTCGTTTTAAAGATTATGATAAACATATTCCACATTCAGAACAAATTATCTTATCAAAAAACGCAAATTTGAATGAAGCAGCTCAAGTTTTATTTTCAGCCATGCGAACTGCCGATAAGTTTCAAGCTGATTTAATCTTAGCAGAAAAGTTTCCAGAAACAGGATTAGGTTTAGCAATTAATGACAGACTTAAAAGAGCAGAATTAAGTTGATACTAATTATTAAATTTAAGTATTGTTAGAAATTTGAACTGTCGGGAATCTTTAATAGTATTTAAAATCAAATTAAACCCAAAACAAAATTTTGAACCATTTTGATAATTTAGAAACTGCAAAACGATATGGCAAATCTAGGCCATATTACCATGAGCTAATCATGAAACAGTTAAGAAGATTCCTGCAATTTAAACATAAATTGCCTATGGGATTAGATTTAGCTTGTGGTACAGGTTTATCATCAAAAGCGCTTTGTGAAGTTGCAGAAAAGGTTTTTGCATGTGATTCTTCTGCATTCATGATAGAACAATCTATCCCAAATGAAGCTATTACTTATTTTGTTTCTGAAGGTAAAAATTTAGACTTCCAAAATGAAAGTTTTGATATTATTACAATAGCTTCTGCTTTACATTGGATGGATACAAATAGTGTTTTTAATGAAGTAAGTCGATTACTGAAACCCAAAGCCTGGTTGTTGGTATACGATCATCAAATCAAACTAAATCAAACCAATTTAAACGATTGGTATGAATCTTATTTTAAACAACATTTTCCTGCTCCACAAAGAAATTCCATAGACATTCAAACAATCCTTCCTGAAAATTTATGTTTAATAAAGGAAGAAAAAGGAGAACATCAAATTGCCTTTTCTTTGCTTGATTTTGTTCAGTATTTATGTACCCAAAGTAATGTCTCAAATAGCGTAAATCTTGGTAATACGAATTATGAATCAATAGAAAATCAACTAAAAAATGAATTACTTTTTTATTTTCAAGATGAAGTGAATTTACTACAGATTGATTTTTCTTACCAATATCAACTCATTAGAAAAATATAAAATGGAATATAGAATTGCGAAGCATGAAGATATAAATCAGTTGATTCCATTGGGCTTGATGGCATATGGTGAATACTTTCCTTTATTAAATGAAGAAAATAAATCCTTAATGGAAACCAATTTACAGAAATCAGAATTGTATGAAAATATGATGAAAATTGGAAAAGGATTTGTTGCTGAATTTGAAGGTAAAATAATTGGTATGGGATTTTTAATTTATTCAGGAAATCCAACGAATATTTATCCTGGTAATTGGTCTTATATTAGAATGATTGGAATAAATCCACACTTTAAAGGAATGGGAATTGCTTCAAAAATTACTGATTTATGTATAGAAGAAGCCATCATAAAAAATGAACAAACCATTGGCTTACATACATCGGAAATGATGCCTGCAGCTCGACATATTTATGAGAAAAAAGGATTTGTTATAAGTAAAGAATTAGAACCTATTTTTGGGAAAAAGTATTGGTTATACAGTTTAAATTTAAACTAAGTTAATGGAAAATGAATTAGAAAATTACCTTGATTTGAACCAAAAATCATGGAATAATAAGGTTGATGTACATCTTGATTCGGATTTCTATGATATGGCCGGATTTGCTAAAGGTGACAGTTCACTTAAAGAAATTGAATTAGGTTTATTGGGTGATATCAAAGGAAAAAAAATCCTTCATTTACAATGTCATTTTGGTCAAGACAGTCTTTCTCTTGCACGATTAGGGGCTGAAGTTACTGGTATAGATTTATCTGATAAAGCTATTGAAAAGGCTAAGGAAATCTCTTCTGTAATGAATATTCCTTGTCGGTTTATATGCACTGATGTTTATTCAGTACCTGAAGTTTTAAAAGAGCAATTTGATATTGTTTTTACCAGTTATGGAACAATTGGTTGGTTACCCGATTTAGATAAATGGGCAACAGTTATACAAAAAATGTTAAAACCAGGAGGGCAATTCATATTTGTTGAATTTCATCCTGTAGTTTGGATGTTTGATGATGATTTTAAAGAAATTGCTTATTCGTATTTTAATAAAGGCGAAATTATTGAAACTGAATCAGGAACCTATGCCAATAGAGATGCAGATATTCAACAGAAATACGTTTGTTGGAATCATTCTTTATCTGAAGTATTTCAAGCATTAATCAAACAAAAAATCGAAATTTTAGACTTTAAGGAATATGCGTTTTCACCTTATCCTTGTTTTAAAAACACACAAGAACTTGAAAAAGGAAGATTTACTATCAAAAGTTTAAATCATGAAATTCCTATGGCTTATAGTTTGATTGGTTTGAAAAAATGAAAATTATTGCTGAAACAGAAAGATTGATTTTAAGAGAATGGATCTTAGAAGATGCAGCAGACTTGTTTCAATTAAATTCAAATCCGAATGTATTAAAATTCACTGGTGACAAGCCATTTAAAAATATTCAGGAAGCTGAGGAACTCATTTCAAACTATGAGCAATATTCAAAATATGGATTAGGCAGATGGATTGTTCATAGAAAGATAGATTCTCAATTTTTAGGTTGGTGTGGATTAAGATTTCAAGAAGATTTAAATCAAACTGATATTGGATTCAGATTTCTTGAAGAATACTGGAATATGGGATTTGCAACAGAATCAGCAATAGCAATTATAAAATATGGTTTTAGAGATTTAGGTATTAAACAAATTGTTGCTCGCTGCAAAAAGGAAAATACTTCATCAGCAAAAGTGTTACAGAAAATAGGAATGAATTTGTTTTCAGAAATAGAATTTGATGGAGAATTAGGATTAAAGTTTATATTGAATCATGAATAAAATTATTTCCTTATTTATCTTGTTTTGTTTATCAACTTTGATTTCTTGTTCACAATCAAAATTGGAAATCAAACTAGATGAATATTGCAAAAACTATGATGCTCAAATTGGAGTAGGTGTGAAAATTATTGGGGAGAAAAATGGTTTATACAGACTCAATGAAACCAAATTTCCTATGATGAGCGTTTACAAATTACCATTAGCAATTTATATCTTAAAACAGTTTGAGGAAGGTAATCTGAGATTAATACAAGAAATTCAATTTGATGAAAAAGACATTTTTTCTAGCTTTGGCCCTCTTATAGAAAAATTCCCATCAAAAAAAGGTAAAGTAAATATTTTTGATTTATTAAACAATGTTATTTCATACAGTGATAACAACAGCTGTGATCTTTTATTTAAACTGATTGGCTCTCCTCTCGTTGTAGAAAAATTCTTTCATCAAGAAGGATTCAAAGGCATTTCCATGAAATGGACAGAACAACAAAAACATGAGAAAAGAGAAAGAATTTATGATAACTGGGTAGATTTAAAAACAATAACAGCAATACTTGAATCCTTACAAAACAATAAAATATTGTCGGAAGAAAGTAGAAGACTTTTATTGGAATTCATGGCGATTAATTACACGGGAGCCAAACGTCTTCCCTACCTCCTACCTAAATATATTGTTGCACATAAAACAGGAACTTCAGATCAAAATTCTAAAGGAATTACTGAAGCTGTAAACGATGTAGGAATAATTCCTTTAAAAAATGGTCAAATTTTGATTATTTCAGTATTTGTAAAAGACAGCAAAGAAAATGAAGAGACCAATGAAAAGATCATTGCTGAAATAGCCAAAATTTGTGTTGAGAATTATGAAATTAAATAAGGTGAACGATAATTTTTTTGGCCCTTTATTTTCTTTAGCAAATAAAGCGGCTTTAATGATTTTGCTTTCCTTGTCATCCTGCTTTTATACTACAAAATATATTGCTACTTATACTTTTCAAGACAATTCAAAAGAAAGTAATTCAAAAGAGATTGCTGCTAGGTTTATCAAGCAATTGGCAGAGAAAAACCAATTAATTAAGGACAATACTTTTAAAGGTTCAGACACTCTTGGCTTTTATGGTCGCCCTTATCATTATTTTAAATTTTGGTTTGAACAACAAGACAATCAATTCACAATTAAACTAATTTATGATGGTTCTTTTGGAAGTAGAAAAAATCCACCTTATCGTAGTTTTTTAAAAAATGTAGGGGATAGTATTCAGGCAAATTTTACTTCGGTAAACAGCGATATCAAAGAAACAAACAATGCTAAGAGGAAATAAAAAATAGATTATAAAAGTGATTAAATCCTATTTGAATTAAACCTTATTTCCTCTCAAAAAATCCTCAATACTCATTCTTTTTTTCGATTCAGGTTGCACT
>JAIYDG010000102.1 GCA_027487625.1 Bacteroidota bacterium | reverse complement strand
TCCTAATTGAAATTTTGTGTTAAGCTAAAGGCAAGCAAGCTTTGTAATAGAATTAAACAATGACACAGTTTAATTTACACCCTCAATTGATTAAAGTTCGATTTTTAGATGTATTTATATGAGGTTCACTAATCAGAATTTCGACTAATTTCATTTAAATATTCCTCATAATAATTTATGTTATCAGGTAGTTTTAGCATTTTTATTTTGTCCTTATTTAAGTGTTTCAAGCTCATAACAAAAGTTACCGCTTTGTTAAGAGATTCCTTTAATTCCTTTAAATCTTTACTAAAAAAAACCTTCAAACTATCCAAACTTTTATCGTCATGATTAGTATATGAAATCTCTACAATAAAAAAGGCATTTGGATCTAATTTAGGACTAGAATGAGTAGAATAATCTATAGAAATAGATAATTCAACTTCACCAAATGAATATTCAATAAATCCAATATCTTCTGACAAGTGAACCCACTGGTCCTCTATAGGTAAGCTTTCAACCAAGTAACAGTTTTTATTTCCAAAGCTTTTACCATCATATAATTCTACTCCAAAATATTCCATAATTTGTATTCTGTTTCTAAAATCAAATGACCATTAAATATCCCATTTATTACACTAACTAATTTATAATCTAAATTGATATTTTCTTTATATCGACACTATTTAAACTCTTAAAGCATTTCAGTTTAAAAACATAAAAAAACAAAATTGGTGGGTTTGTATATTGTTTAAGCTAAGAGTATTTATTTTTACAACTCGATAAAATCAAAATTACCAAATATGCTTTCTTTTTTATATTAAAATAAAATTGTTGAATTAAAAATCATATATAAAAAAAGATACTAAAATAACAATTTTAAACTTAAGTTACAAAAAAAAGGCTGCTTCAATTTTATTTGAAACAGCCTTTTTTGTTTGTTAATTCAGACTATGCATCTTTTTTGAACCATGATTTGCAATTTCCTTCTGGAGCAACTGGACCTTTGAACAATTGACATCCACCACATGCAGTTGCATCAGCACCTGGTTGGAAGAAACGGCAATTACTGCATTTTTTCTCAGCGTCAGTAGATAAGGCTACATATTGAACCGACTCACGTTGTTTGATGTCAGCCTCAGTTAATCCTGATAAATCGCTGCAATCTGCTGTTGCTGCAGGAGCAGGAGCTGCTTCTGGAGTAGCTGCTGGTTCTGTTTTAGTTTCAGCTGGCTTTTTAGGGTCGCCACCACATGCTGCCAAAAATACACTGCCTGATGCTGCTGTTAAAGCAATTGTTTTTAAAAAATCTTTTCTTTTCATATATTTTAATTTGGTTAATTTTCCGACTTCGAAATTAAATAGCATTCTTCAATAATATCACGTTAATAATAATTTAGAATTGGTCTACTTTGTTAAATTAAAGGCTTTATTTTATGGTTTTCAAATATTGAAAAAACTAAATTCAGGTGGAGCTGTTCTTCGCTTTCATCATGAAATCTATTTTTCAGAAAGCATGTCTTTCCCCGACATCAAAAAAAGTATATTAGCCTATAAAATTCTATTTCATAAAACACTAGAAATAAACACAAACCCAAACATCCTAATAAGTGGTTTAGATATGCTGAATGCGCTTAAATGCCTGCCGTTAAAAAATACTTCAACAAAACAAATTGAAGTAATTGATGCTGATTTGATGGATTTAAAATCACTCAATAAACACGACAATAAGTTCCAATACAATCTTTATTCCTCAGATAAAACAAAACATCAATTCAATCTAATTCTTGCACATGGTTCAGCTATTCCCGATTTCGAAAAGGTAGAAAACCTATGCAATGCTTTAGGAAAAGGACAACTTTACATTAAAATTGAAACAGGAAATATTGCAGGACTCAATCAATTTGAAAAACTGAGGTTATTCTTTAAAAACAAAACAGATGTTTTGGTAAGTACTTATCCTTTTAATGAGGAATCTGATATTATACTTATTGAAAAAAAATGGGTCTAAACTTCTTCTTTCGACTTACGAAGTCGAACCACATTAATTTTTGAATTTGTAATGGATTCAATCATAAACTCAAATGGACTTATTGTAATTTGTTCACCTGCCTGAGGAAAACTTTCATGATAGGCAAAAATAAATCCACCTAAAGTATGATACTCTCCTTCCGGAATTAACAAAGAATACTGGTCGTTCAAATATGAAACTTCATGTCGTGCCGAAAAGCGAAATGTATTTTCATCCAATTGTTCTTCTACCAATTCTTCTACATCATGTTCATCTTCAATTTCACCAAAAACCTCTTCCATAATATCCTCAATGGTAACAATGCCAGCTGTTCCACCCAGTTCATCAACAACCAAAGCAATACTCTTTCTTGTTCTTGAGAATTTGTTCAGCAAATCCATAATCGACATGGTTTCTGTAGCAATTTCAATTGGAATTAAAATTTGTCTGATGTTTTCAGGTTTTTTAAATATTTCTTTTTGGTGAACGTAACCAATGATATGGTCAGGAGTTTTATCAAAAATCAATATTTTAGAAAGGCCAGTTTCTTTGAATTTGTTGTACAATTCAGGAATTCCAACTCTAATATCCATTGAAACAAGTTCGGGTCTTGGTGTCATACATTCCCTAACTTTAATCGTTGAAAAATCGAGTGCATTTTTGAACATTTCAGTATCTACATCTGCATCTTCAGATAAATCTTCTTCATTCACCTGAGAGATGTATAAATCCAAATCAACTCTAGAAAAGGCAGGACTACTTTCTGCAAACTTCATTTTTAACACCTTATTTAAGATGATTTCTGCCAACCAATTTATAAAATGAACAATTGGCCAGAATAAGTAGTAAAACAAAAGGAAAGGTACCGCTAATGCCTTTAAAATTGAATCAGGATTGATTCTGAAAAGCACTTTTGGAATAAATTCAGCAGTAACCAAAACGATTAATGTTGAAAGTAAGGTTTGGCATAGAACCAAAATCAAATGGTTTTGTTCGAAATACGACCACCAAGAAACCAAAATAGGATCGAGAATCTTGGCCATATAAATACCATAAACAACCAATCCAATATTGTTACCAACCAATGTTGTACTTATAAATTTAGAAGGATTTGCTACAAATGGAGAAAGGATTTTTGCATACAAACTCCCCTGTTTGTTTTTAAGTTCAATCAGTAATTTATTAGCAGAAATAAAAGCAATTTCTATACCTGCAAAAAAGGCTGAGAATAAAACCGAGCAAATAATAATGAGAGACGTATTTTCCATAACCGCATCAAAGAAACAAAAAAAATGCTTCTCTTCCTATTCAGGTTGGGCTTGAAGTTGCTGTCTGCCAACAAATAACTTACCAAAACTAAACACTTGAATACTGGCCAATTGTGGCTTGTGATTAATCCAAGCAAAGAATTTTTCAGGATCAATTTCTAATGCCTCATTGTTTTCTGAATACAACTGCATCGTTTTCTTCCCAATTTTCTTTTCAAAAACATCCATAGTTGTTTTGGTGCCATTTGTTAATTCCAATTCCAATTTACAAAATGGCTGCATTTTCAATATAGAGTCGGTTTGTTCTTTTGTGATATAATCCAAATATCCTTCAACAAACAATCCTTTAAATGAAGAAAGATAAATCTTCATAATTTGCGGATTAGCTACCAATTCCTTTTGGTTTAAATCGAACAATTTGCCACTTTTAATTAAAAATGATTTATCTGGTTTACTAGGATATTCAACTCTAACTGAAGCTATCTCATTGGCTTCTGAGTTAAAAATCAATTTGCTTTGCCATTTCACTTCATCTAAAAAGAAACGTGGAGTTAAAAATCCTACAAAACCCGGAATATGAACAATTAAAGGCGCTGCTGCATTTTCTTCGTAATAGTAAGTTCCAGTTTTATCAGGAGTTTCCGAACCAATATAAAAGGTTTTTAATAAATCATTATTAGAATAAATTTCAGTTTTAATTCCTCTTGATGCCAAATCTCCAATGACTGTATTATGTAATGGTCCATCAACTGGTCTTTGCATTTTCATATCGTGAATGGTAGAAAGTAAGAGCTTAAGTTTTTGCTCATCAGCTTCCACTTTTCCATTTACCAACCATTTTCCATCAGCCTGTTTTTCGAGTAAAACTTTCGCGCCATATTTATCGGCCATAAATATTTTATCTATGGTTTCAATTTTCTCAAATGATACTTCAGAGCTATTTATTTTATTGGTGCTCCAAGGTTTTTTAATCAATAAAAAATAGATTAAAAGCAAAGAAATCAGTAAACCTGATAGTATCAATAAATTCTTTTTGTTCATGCTTGCGTGTATTTTCTTTTTCTGATATACTGATTTAGAACTCCAAATAATACGATCAATAATGCAGGTACCAGCATATTAAAGATAATCCAAAAGTTTCTTTCAGTTTTTATTTTACCTTTATCCAATAATCGCAGGGTAATTTCTTTGGCTCTAACTTCTATGATTCCACTATCATCACACAAATAATCAATACAATTCTGAATAAATTTTTTATTTCCAAATTGCTCATTTGTATACCTGTCATAGCCCAAAGGAAATACTTCTCCTGTTGATTTTTTAAACTGATTTCTTATGACTTCACCATCTGAAATTACAATCATTTTATTGCCATCAACATGGTCTTTAAATTTGATTTCAGGATTTTTTGAAGCATCATATCTGTACTGAAAAATAGAAGTAAAATTACCTTCCAATAAAACTGCAACCGGAAAATTTCCATTACTTTTTCTAGTGAACATTTCAGGTTGTAAATCTAATTTTGAAATGTTTAAATCAACACGAACCGGAGCTGGCAAAACCCTTGAATAAGGTGATGTTTGCAACAATACTGTTTTCTGAATTCCTTTAACTGGAATGGTATCAATTGTTGAAGCAAACTGGAACCAAACAGGGTCAATTCCTTTTACAATTGGATGATCGATTATAGGACCAACTACTGGATAAAAAGGCCATTGTAAGAGTTTTTGTTGAGGAACTCCATCTCGCATTCCACTTAAAACCGGAATGGCATTACTTTGTAAATCTTGTACAATATTTGAGTTGATACGAATTCCGTACCTAAACATCATGTCTTCAATTTTAGTTGGATAAGTTGCTGAAACAAAAATGTTCTCTTTACGAAGACTATCCATATCGGCCAACTGAGATTCTAGCAACCACAAAACCTTACCACCATTCATAATGTATTGGTCGATTTTGAACTTATCGAATTCTGTAATTTCTTGTGTTGGTTTCGCAATAATGATTCCTGCATATTCATTTAATTTCTGTGGAACCTGAATACTTAATGGCAAACGTTCTACTTCATAAAATTCACTAAGCATTTGTTGTGCTTCAGCCATTTCCCAACGTCCCAATTCACCATGATCTTCAATAATTGCAATCTTTTTGCTTTTATCGAGTAGTGCTTTTCTCAATAAATTACTTACTTCATATTCTAATAATTCAATAGAGGTATTGATAACATCTTCTGGGTTTTGACCAAACTGACTTCTTAAAAAGTTAACAGGAATTTCTTTTCCTTTATAATAAGCAATGGCTCCTGGAATAATGATTTTCTGTGCAAACTCATCTTCCTTTTTAATCTGAACATTGGTTGGTTGAAGTCCTTTGCCTCCTAATTCCTGAATGATATCATTGGTCTTTTTTGCATCAGCATCTGTAAAAGGATCGATGAATTCGTACTGAATATTGTTGTTGCTATAAACTCGGTATTCATCCAAAATTTCTTTTACAGACCTACTTAATCTTTTAAAACCTGCAGGAAATTCACCTTCCAAATACACTTTAAAATACAAAGGAGAATTAACTCTTTCAGCTAATTTTTTACTAGATGAAGAAAGGCTATATCTCTTTTCTTTTGATAAATCTATTCTGAAAAATGTTCCTGAGAACATTATATTCAGTAGAATGACAATGGCAGTTATTAAAACAAATTCTAAAATAGATTGCGTTTTAATTGTTCTTTTTGATGTTAATTTAGTTTGATTTTTCATGTTGCTTCCTCCTACCATTTTCTTGTTCCAAAAACCAATTTACATGCATAAAGAAAAACCACATCAAAGCCAATAAAATAGAGCAAATCCCTTGAATCGAGAACACCTCTACTGATAGATAAATAATGAGCATTGATACCTAAAGAAGAAACAATAGAATCTAATGAACCCAATAGTTTAAAGTCGGCGATTAAATCAAATAAATTATAAAACAAATAACACAAAAACATACTCACAATAAATGATACAATTTGGTTATCGCTGATAACAGAAGCAAACAAACCAATTGCTACAAAACATGAACTCAAGAAAAACAATCCTAAATATGAGCCCATAATTGCTCCAGTATCAGCATTTCCTTCAGGCGCTCCTAATTTTATAATGGTATAAAAATAAACCAATGTTGGAAGAATGGTAAACAGAACCAAAATCAATCCGGCAAAGTATTTACCTAAAATTATTTGCATATCACTTAAAGGTCGGGTTGTAATAATTTCTATGGTACCCGTTTTTTTCTCTTCACTAAAACTTTTCATGGTAATAGCTGAAATGAGGAAAATAAATAACCATGGAGCCATATTGAATAATGTGTCTAAATTGGCATAACCCATATCAAACACATTCACATCAGGCAAAACCCAAGTGAACAATCCTGTTGCAATTAAAAAAACCAGCATCACCACATAGGCAATGAAGGAGCTTAAAAAACTTCTTACTTCTTTTTGAATTATAACAAACATACTATCGGGTAAGGTTTTGAAATACTGCTTCCAGCGAAACCAGTTCTTTGTTCATACTTAAAATCAAATTGTTTTCTTTTGATACCAATTCGGCCAAAGCTTCTCTGATATCGTGTTTGGCTCTGATTTGGTAAACCAGTCCATTTTGCTCACATGAACTCACACCCTTAATTGATAAAATTTGGTTCTTATTGATTTCATTCTTGAGTTCAACAATAATTAAAACTTCTGCTTCCATGCGACTTTGCAGCGATTGAACAGTATCGTTTGCCACAATATTTCCTTTATTGATAATGACAACTCTCGAACACATAGCTTCAACTTCCTGCATGATATGCGTTGAAAAAATCACCGTTTTATTTTTTCCTGTTTCTTTGATTAGATTTCTGATTTCGAGAACCTGATTTGGATCAAGGCCAGAAGTTGGTTCATCTAAAATCAAAACTTCAGGGTCGTGTAATAAAGCAGCAGCTAAACCAACTCTTTGTTTGTAACCTTTAGAAAGTTGCTGGATTTTTTTATTTCTTTCAGGACTTAATCCGGTTTTACCAATCATTTCTTCCACCTTAGAATTTGCCTCTTTTCCTGTAATGCCCATCAAACCAGCTGAGAAAAGTAGGTATTCTTTGATAAACATATCGGTGTATAAAGGATTTAATTCAGGCAGGTAACCAATTTTCCTTCTGGTTAATATTGGATTTTCCGAAGTTTCGAGTCCACAAATTTTAGCAGAGCCCGAAGTTTGAGGAATAAAACCAGTAAGAATTTTCATGGTAGTAGATTTCCCGGCTCCGTTTGGACCAAGAAAACCCAGGATTTCTCCCGGTTGAACATCAAAACTTATCCTATTGAGGGCTTTTTGTGTTCCGTATATTTTAAATAGGTCAGTTACCTGAATAGACATTTTTAATAAAACTAAAGTGATTAAAAGTCAGCAAAAGTATAAAAAAGGTTGAAGTTCCTCTTAAAAGCCTTTGTTGAAGTGATTTAATTGGTAAATATGAACGAAAAATGCATCAAAATAGTGAGAATGAGACAAATCATTTTTTGAATCGGTAAAACCTTTTTATTTTCGCCCATGTTTTTAGTAATTATTTAATTAATCAACAAATAAAATGACGAAAGTTTCTGTTATTGGTGCCGGCGCAGTTGGAGCTACTACAGCCGATGTAATTGCTTATCGCGAATTGGCCGATGAAGTGGTATTATTAGACGTAAAAGAAGGTTTTGCTGAAGGTAAAGCTTTGGATATTTACCAAACAACTTCTTTATTGGGAATGAAAACCCGTGTAAGTGGAACTACAAATGATTACAGCAAAACTGCAGGATCTGATGTCGTAGTAATTACGTCAGGTATTCCTCGTAAACCGGGAATGACTAGAGAAGAATTAATTGGAACCAATGCAAACATCGTTAAATCGGTTGCTGAAAATGTGTTACAACATTCTCCAAACGCAATTATCGTTGTAGTTTCAAATCCTATGGATACCATGACTTACCTTGCATTAAAAGCAACAGGTTTACCAATGAACAGAGTCATTGGAATGGGTGGATTATTGGATAGCGCTCGTTTCAAAGGATATTTAGGTTTGGCATTAAATGCACCAACTGCAGATATTCACGGAACAGTAATTGGTGGACATGGTGATACAACTATGATTCCTTTAACCAGACTAGCTACATTAAATGGTGTTCCAGTATCAAATTACTTAGGAGCTGATAAATTAAAAGAAATTTCTGATGCAACTATGGTTGGTGGTGCTACTTTAACAAAATTATTAGGTACATCAGCTTGGTATGCTCCGGGTGCAGCTTCTGCTTTATTGGTAGAAAGTATTGTACGCGACCAAAAACGCATTATGCCTTGTTGTGTAAGCTTAAATGGCGAATACGGACAAAGTGATATTTGTTTAGGAGTTCCTGTTACTATTGGTAAAAACGGATGGGAAACTATTGTTGATTACAAATTAGATGCAGCAGAACAAGAAGCATTTGCTAAAAGCGCAGATGCGGTTCGTACGATGAATAACGTTTTGAAGGAAATTGGAGCGCTTTAGGCGGCTTTTGGCCATTGGCTTTTAGCTTTCAATTTGTTTAGAAAGAACAATTGTTGTACTAAACATCATTTGAATTGTTTTGGCAAGTAGCTATAAATAAAAAAAAGGGGAATGATCTTTTTAGATTTTCCCCTTTTTTGTTTTGTTTATAACGGCAATTTCATAAATATTGAAAAAGTGTTTATTTATGAACGAAAATTCGTTTCATCGAAATTTTCAAAAAGCTAAAAGCAAATAGCTAAAAGCCAACAGCCTGAATTTAAATTTCCATTTCCGGAATTTCTCCTTCAACAACCAATCTGCCTGCTGTTTTTTCTTTGATATAATCTACACTTACTCCGGGAGCTCTTTCTAATAAAACGAAACCTCTTTCATCTATATCAAAAACACCTAATTCGGTTACTACTTTTTTAACGCAGCCTAAACCTGTAATTGGCAAACTACATTTTGATAACAATTTAGATTCTCCAGCTTTGTTTACATGCTGCATGGCAACAATGATATTTTTTGCAGAAGCCACTAAATCCATTGCTCCGCCCATTCCTTTAACCATTTTACCTGGAATTTTCCAGTTAGCTATATCACCGTTATCTGCCACTTCCATGGCACCTAAAACGGTTAAATCAACACGACCACTTCTAATCATTCCGAAACTCATGGCAGAATCGAAAAAAGAGGAACCTTTTAATGTTGTAACGGTTTGTTTGCCTGCATTGATTAAATCTGGGTCAACATCTTCCTCGTAAGGAAAAGGACCAATTCCCAATAAACCATTTTCAGATTGAAGAATCACTTCAATTCCATCGGGAACATAATTGGCAACCAAAGTTGGGATACCAATTCCTAAATTTACGTAATAACCATCTTTTAATTCTTTGGCTATTCTTTTTGCAATTCCAAATTTATCAAGCATGGGACGAAGATATAAAGAAAGAAAAGATTTTTACATTTGAAATATTAACCAAGAGACTAATTTTCCAAACTAAGCTTTCGGAATTCTAGGATTCATTACCTTAAACCAAATTGGTGGAATGGCAGCTAGGAAAAACAATCCTGCATAACCACTAGGCAACTTATGCGAAGTCGGATAATTCTGTAAAGTATGATAAGGTTTTGATGCGTAAAAGTGGTGATCGGCATGACGACTTAAATCAACCAAAACAAACCTGCTAACAAATAAATCTGAATCCCAGCTGTGAATTTCTGTAACCCTGGTATTCTCTTCACGACTCATTCCGTAATGTTCAATATAATTGGTATACTCTAGTAAAAAATTGGCTGTAAAACACTGAACAATCCAAGCCAATACAAGCCACTCTCCACCAATCACAAAAAAGAAAATCAACAATAAAATATGTAAGATTAATTGTCTGTACACATAGTGATTCAGCAAATTCAATTTCTTAGCTTCCTTGTTTAATCTTTCATGTTCTAGTTGGATTGCACCTGTAAATTGTCCAGCAACAGAGCGTGTAAAAAAGGCATACAATGATTCATCTTTTTTAGCTGTAGCAGGATCTCTGTCGGTAGCCACCCATTTGTGATGTACCCTTAAATGTTCTACAAAAAAGTAAGTATTACCGGCACTAAAAAGTAAAAATTTACCCATGGCTTGCATGAATTTGCTTTTACGGTGAATTAATTCATGAGCAACAACAATAGCCGAAGAACCTGAATTAATACCTGTACTTAAAGCTGCAGGAATGACAAATAATGGAGATAAAATTCCATTTAAATATCCCCAAACCAAACTTGCTAATACTGCAATTTGAAAAGGAATATGTAATAATAAGATGAAATCTGGAATCCAATCGTTTTTGGGTGAATGTTCATTCGATGAAAAAGCTGGACCAATCCATTCGAACAAAGCCAGAATACCTAATGAATAAATAAGGTTGGCAAAACTCCACCATTCGCCATGAAGGTTTCCATAAATACAAACCAGAGCTGGACTTAAACTAAATAAATACAAAGAATTTCTAAGACTCGATTTCATTTTCTTTTTTACCCAAATTTTTAATCAGAAAACCAATATAAACCACAAACATACCCAAAAGCAAAGCATACAAACCAACAATAAATCCCATGAATTTAGCTGGAAGTGGATTAAATACAATCATCAATCCAAAGGCCAATGATACAATCCCATTAATGATAAAAAATATTTTATATCGCTTTAGAAAAAAAGAAGCGACTAAGGTTGCAGAAGCCATAATAATTGCAAATCCACCAATTAAATGAATAAAATAACCTGTTGCCAAGTCGGTTTTAAAGAAAATAAATACACTAATTAGGATATCAATGAGTGCCCAAAGCCAACCGAAATACCAATTTTTAACACTTTTTCTTAATAAAAAAGAAATTGTTGCATATAAAATACCGCTTAATAGGAATAAGAAACCCATGTAATAAATTGGTCCATATAAACTTTCTTGTTGCATAAAAATACTCAGTAAACCAAAGAGCATGAACAAGATACCATGAATTAAAGCTGCCCAAAAGGCGCTCATTTTAAAATCATTCATAAATTAAAATTAGTTTAATTTTCAGGTAATTTAATAAATTTATCGAAAAGCAGCCACTAAACCTTGGCACACAATTTGAAATTAGTTGAATTATTATAAATTCGCCCTGCAATGAGAATCGTATTAATTATTTGTGCACTTGTGCTTTGGTTCGGAGTAGAAGATGGTCATGCTCAAAAAAGAGTTGGCGGTAAAATGTTGAAAGGATATGATGTTATATATCCTTTTAAGAACGGACGCGCTAAGGTTATAAAAAATGGAAAAATGGGATATATCGATATGAACGGTGATGAAATCATTAAACCGGAATTCGATAATATTATGCCATTTGAAAAAGGTGTGGCCCGCGTTGAAAAGGGTTTATTATTAGGTTTAATTAATGAAGCTGGTGAAATTCTTTTAGATCCAATTTATGAGTCTATTACTGCTCAGAAAGACAATTTATTCATGACATCCAGAAAAGGGAAAAGAGGTTTGGTTAAAATAACGGGAACCTCACCTGATAATGTCGAATACATTGTAGACATTCGAGATTAACATATTTTAAAAGCCCTGGAAACAGGGCTTTTTTTATGGTCAAAACTTTAAATTCAATTTTATATTTCTTGAAATATTGCTTTTTGTTTGATAAAAATCTGTAATACCAATCCAAAAATCATCACCAGAAAAGCACCAATAAAATTGAACCATAAAAAGGTGATGTCGGTAAAGAAATACATATACAATACAATTGATTCAGCGATTAAAGCTGCATAAAAAACGGCATGTCCTTGTACTTTCTTGAGGAAAAAAGCAGTTAAAAATACACCTAAAATACTTCCATAAAACAAGGAGCCTAAAACATTTACTGCTTCAATTAAACTTCCTAGTTTATTGGCAAACATAGCCACTCCTACTGCATACAATCCCCATAAAGCAGTACCCAATTTAGAAACCCATAAATAGTGCTCATCTGATGCAGTTTTGTTGAACATCCGTTTGTAAATATCAACAACTGAACTTGAAGCCAATGAGTTTAATTCTGCTGATTTTGATTGCATAGATGCCGCAAAAATTACCGCAATTAAAAGTCCAATTAAACCATGTGGTAAATAATCCAAAACAAATCTTAGAAAAACATAATTGGTATCATTGGTTTCAGATTTATCACTGCGTTTTTCCATCAATGTACTTAAATCAGCTCTAACTTTATCTTCTTCCTTTATTAGTGATTTGATTGTGTTCGTATGTTCTGAAATTGCAGTTTCATTTTCACTTTTGATAGATGCATTTAATAAACTGATTTCTTGTTTTCTCTTTTCAAACAATGCCTGATGTTGATTTTCTAAAACAACTAATTCGTTTGCAAGAGGTGTATTTTTTAATTGTTCAATTTCATTGTTATTAAAAAACAATGGAGATTGATTAAACTGGTAAAACACAAATAATAATACGCCTATAAACAAAATAGCAAATTGCATTGGCACTTTTATGATACCATTCATGAGCAAACCCATTCTGCTTTCTTTCAAATCCTTTGCCGAAATATACCTCGACACCTGCGATTGATCAGTACCAAAATAACTCAAAGCTAAAAACATCCCTCCTATTAAACCACTCCAAAGGTTGTATTTATTACTCATATCGAATTCTAAATCGATGATGTTCATTTTACCTAATTTCCCAGCAATTTTTGTTGCATCAATCATGGAAACATCAGGTGGAAGCAATTTCACAATCATGAATCCAGCTAGAAACATCCCAATAAATATGATTGACATTTGTTGCAAATGTGTGTAGGAAACTGCTTTTGAACCACCAGCAACTGTATAAACAATTACGATTCCACCGATGAATAAATTGGTCCAATAAATATTCCATCCCAATAAAGCAGATAATATCAAAGCTGGAGCATAAAGTGTTAATCCGGAAGCTAATCCTCTTTGTGTTAGAAAAAGAAAAGAAGTAAGTACTCTGGTTTTTAAATCAAATCTTGTTTCCAAAAACTCATAGGCTGTATAAACCTTCAGTTTGTGGTAAATAGGAAGAAATGCTACGCTCAAAATAATCATGGCTAAAGGCAAACCGAAATAATACTGCACAAAACGCATTCCATCGGTATAAGCCTGTCCTGGACCTGAAAGAAAAGTGATTGCACTGGCTTGAGTTGCCATAATCGACAAACCAACCATAAACCAAGGCATGCTGTTATCGCCTTTTAAATAATCCTGTATGTTTTTTTGTCCACGACTTTTATAAATACCATAGGAAGCAATAAAAACAAGGGAACCTACTAAAACAAACCAATCTAATAAACTCATTGAAGTGAAATCGTTAAATAGTAATAAAGTAGAATTTGAGCAAACAAGAAAAGGAAGACTATGAGATAGAGTCTGTTCCAATTTGTTTCTGATTTAGAATTAATACCATTTTTCATGTTAGAAGTCCTTTTATAAAAAAAGCTATGAGATAAGGATAACATCAAATATAATTGCCAAATGAACACGAACAAGCAAATGAGAAATTTAGTTTACTTTCTTTCACTTTTTTTATTGTCGATTTCGGCAATAGCACAAAAAAAAGCGCCTGAAAATTGGCAGAATTTAGACCCTACAACTGATAAAATATGGGGTGTTAGTACAGAAAAGGCTTATAAAGAATTACTTCAAGGAAAGGGTTCACGTCCGGTTATTGTTGCCGTAATTGATGGAGGAACTGATTTTAAACATGAGGATTTAATATTAAACATCTGGAGAAACCAAAATGAAGTAGAAGATAGCAAGTTTGATGAAGACAGAAATGGTTATACTGACGATATTTATGGCTGGAATTTTATAGGTGGCCCTGAACAAAATATTGAATTTGATACTTATGAATTTACTCGCACCTACAAAAAATACAAAGCAATTTTTGAAGATGAAGGTTCAGCAAACGACAAAAAATCACCAGAACTAAAAAAATTATATGATGATGCTGAGCTACAATATTTGAATAAAATTAAAAATATAAATAGTAGCAAAAAAGGTTTTGATACTTTAATGTCAACCATGGAAATTATTAGAAAAAGAGCAGGTTCTTTGGATCCATCTTTAGAATCATTAAAACCAATAAAAGCAAATGGCCGACTTGAAAAAATAAGTTTGATGTTATTAAAACAAGTAGCTAAAACTGGTGGAAGAAATAATTCTCCAGTGCAAAAACAATTAAATGATGCAACAAGCTACTTTAAAAATATGGTTGAGTATCATTTGAATTTAGATTTTGAACCAAGATCAACAGTTGGTGATGATTATGAAAATGTGAAAGAAAGTCGTTACGGTAACAATAAAATTTCAGGTCCACATGGCGAACATGGAACGCACGTTTCTGGAATTATTGCAGCCAATAGAAACAATGATAAAGGCATCAAAGGAATTTGTAAAAAAAAAAAAATCATGACACTTAGAGCAGTTCCTGATGGAGATGAAAGAGATAAAGACATTGCAAACTCAATACGTTATGCCGCTGATAATGGCGCAAAAGTTATTAATATGAGTTTTGGAAAATCACTTTCACCTGATAAAAAAGCTGTTGATGATGCTGTAAAATATGCTTCATCAAAAGATGTTTTGATTATACATGCGGCAGGCAATGATTCAAAAAATTTAGAAACTGAGAAGAATTTTCCATCTGCAAAATTTGCAGAATTGGATTTTACAGCTCCAAATTGGATTGAAGTTGGCGCATCATCTTGGGAAGGTGGCAAAAAATTAACTGCGGAATTCTCTAATTATGGCAAAAATTCTGTTGATTTATTTGCGCCTGGAGTAGACATTAATTCTACAATGCCTGATAATAAATATGAAGCAATGAGCGGAACAAGTATGGCAGCACCTGTTGTTGCTGGTGTAGCTGCTTTGGTAAGATCATATTATCCGATGTTAACTGCAGTTCAGGTGAAAAAAATTCTTGAAAAATCTGCTGTTCCTTATACGAAAAAAGTTAAAATTCCTGGAAGTAAAAAGAAAACTAAATTGAAAGAACTTTGCAGAACAGGAGCGATAGTAAATGCTTACGAGGCACTAAAACTTGCCGAATTGGTTGC
>JAIYDG010000459.1 GCA_027487625.1 Bacteroidota bacterium | reverse complement strand
TTCAAATTCTATTTTTTGATAGGTTGATTTTAGTTCAGAAACAGAAATAGTTTGGCAAACCAATAGCGATTTTTTAAACAATCCTGCATCAGAATATAACCTAGCTTTTAAAAGATTTTTATTAGGATATATTCCATTTTCTAAGTCTTTACTTACAATATTTTCTTCAATTGATTGCTGATTAAGTTTTAATGATAAAGTCCGGTAGACCTTATATTTTTCTAGATTCCCTGTTAGAAGAGAATACCATGATAATTTACGATAGGCATCCTTTTTTAAAAAGTTGGAGCTCGAAAATGTAACAAATTTTTTCAACCATACATCGCCATCCATTTCCATTAAATTTAGTTTTGCAGAACCCATTAAATAATCAAATGAGCTTATCTGTTCGAATTCTAAACTTTGTGGTTTTTTGCTAATCACTTTAATACATTCTTCAGATTGAAAACATTTTTCTGCTGTCAATGCTCTTAAGTAAGCTTCTGATATACTTTCTTGATAATTTAATGTGTGGTTTTTTACAAATTCCCATGTTGCTTTTTTGCTTTTTCCAAAATTTAACATCAAATAGGAGTAAGCGAAAATTGCTTCGGAGTGTTCTACTTTTAAATCGTTTTTAGGTTTACTTTTTTGAATAAAATCAACCAGAATGTTCATTCCTTCCTTAAAATTTCCATCTAATCCTATCGACCTTAACGCCCATTTGTATTGGTCGGGAAATGTACCAATTGCTGCGTAAAGTAAGCCGTAGTTTTTTTGGTTAGTTAAGTTACCGGGTTCTTTATCTCTTACTAATTTGCTATACTTAAATGCTGCTCTGAAGTTTAGTGCTGCTCCTATATATTCGTTAAACACAATTTTTGTAAAACCCGATTGAAGTTCAAATTGAGAAAGTGAAATCTGCTTTTGGTTACTATTGGTTTCCCAATTATCAAACTCATTTATTCTATCATCAAGTTTAGATTTAAATTTAGCATATTCACTTTTATTCTGACTTATTAATAACCTGTAACATTCAATATAATTTAAGTAATACAAACTTGCCAGGTTATCTGGGTTTTGTTTGATTTCTTCCTTAATTAAAGTTTCAGCGGGTATTAATTTTAAAGTAGAAATTTGTTCCTGAGCTAATAATAATCGTTTTGTAAGTTCATAATATTTTGCGGCACCGGCATTTATACTGCTGAACAATAGAGAAATAAGAAGAATTTTTTTCATAAAGGTGCGCAAAAAAAAAGCCGCAAAATGCGGCTTAAATATAAATTTTATTGTTTAGATTTTAATGTCATCAACAATTTCGTCAGAAAGTCCTGAATCAATTAGAACTCTACCACAGTTTTCACAAACGATGATTTTCTTTCTTTGTTTGATATCACTCTGACGTTGAGGAGGAATTCCGGCAAAACATCCACTGCAACTATCTCTTTGGATATTTGCAACTCCAATACCATTTTTTACTCCTCTTCTAATTCTTTCATAAGATGAAACCAAACGCTCATCAGCAACAGTAACAGCAGTAGCACGAACTTTTAATAATTCCTGCTCTTCTTTTTCTGTTTCATTGATGATATTGTCTAATTCACCTTTTTTGTTTTTTAAATCAGTTTTTCTTCCTTCTAAATCGTTTTGAAGATTTTCTAAAGAAGATTTTTTCTGCTCAATGTCAAACTGAATGTTTTTGATTCTTTTTTCAGCAGCCATTTGCTCAAGTCCTTGAATTTCAATCTCTTTTGTAAGAGCTTCATATTCACGGTTGTTTTTCACATTCTCTAATTGCTTTTCGTACTTTTTTACAAGTGCTTTAGCATCAACAATTTTGTTTTTGTTAACAGAGATGCTTTCATCCATTTTTTTGATTTCGGCCTGAACATTTCCTAGTCTGGTTTCGTAACCCGCTATTTCGTCCTCTAAATCGGAAACCTCCATAGGAAGTTCACCTCGTACCGAACGAAGGGTATCTATTTTAGAATCAATTAATTGTAGCTTATATAAAGCCTTCAATTTCTGTTCAATGCTGATTTCTGTTGCGCCTGCCATGTTTTAAATATAATAGTTTACAGGGTTAGTGTGTGTAAATGATAAAAGGACCGCAAAATTAGGAAATTTTTTGACAATCAAGTCGCTTAGTAAATCTTTCGTGTATTTTTCGCTTTCAAAATGACCAATATCTGCGATTAAAATGCGGTTTTCAGCATCAAAAAATTCGTGATACTTAAAATCTGCACTTACAAATGCTTGAACACCAGATGATATAGCTTTTTTTGTCAAAAAACTTCCAGCACCACCACAAACTGCAATTTTATTAATTTTTTGATTACTTAATTTTGTGAACCTGATTAGTTTAAGCTCCATTTTAACTTTTAGGAATTCTAAAAACTCATTTTCGTCCATTTCTTTGGGTAAATTTCCAATAATTCCAGAACCCGTTTCCTGATTTTCATTCAATAATGGAATTATTTGATAGGCAACCTCCTCATATGGATGTGCATTTTTTAGGGATTTTAATACAGCTGATTTTAAATATATCGGAAAAATTAACTCAATTCTCGTTTCAGGTTCAAAATGTGTGCTACCTTTTTCTCCTACAAAGGGATTTGTATTTTCGTTTCCTCTAAAACTCCCAATTCCTTCACTACTAAAACTGCATTCTTCGTAATTTCCTACTTTTCCTGCACCTGCATCAAACATGGCTTTTTTTACATTATTTGCTTGTGAATGAGGTATATAGGTTATAAGTTTTACTAGATTGCCCGATTTTTTCTCTAAAATTTCCGTGTTTGTTAGACTTAATTTTTCTGCAATTTTTGAACTAACACCTCCAAGAATATTATCTAAATTGGTATGAATTGCATAAATGGCAATATCGTGTTTGATAGCTTTAATTACAGTTCTTTCGATATAGTTTTTGCCTGTGAGCTTTTTAATTCCAGAAAAAATTATTGGATGATGACAAACGATAAGGTTACAATTCCTTTCAATTGCTTCTTCAACAACTTCTTCTGTACAATCTAAACTAACAAGAATAGAACTTATCTGTTTAAATTGATCTCCCACCAACAAACCGGAATTATCATATGATTCCTGCAAATAAGGATTGGCTATCGAATCTAAATAATTACAAATATCTTGAACAGTTGACATATTTATTTCTTTTCTGCATACAAAAATTCCGCAAATCCCATCAGGTCCCAAAAAACTCCACCAGGAATAAATTTATACTTGATAAACTCTGTTACAATTGTTATTGGTAATAAAACTATATATGGCCAATATCTTCTTGTTCCTTTTTTTAGAATGGTGAAATTGTTGTTTTCAAGTACTTTACTTATTTCAGGAACACTATAAATTCTTACATGAGTAGGGTCATCATAAAAGTTAAGTGTTCTTTTCATACTAGGTAATTTGGTGCTCTTTTCTCCAGGATATTCAATATAAATTTTACCACCCTTTTTTAGCTTTTTTACAAGACCTTCAATCACCATATCACCATTAAATAAATGTTCGATTATATGACTCATGATGATTACGTCAAAAAATGAATCAGGAATTTCGTCAAATTGAAGTTTTGTTAAATCCATTTGATAAAAACCTTTCATGGCTTTAAAATCATTCTCATCATTTTCATATTCTTTGGTAATGTCAATACCATAGTAATTGCATTTTGGAAATATGCTTTGAGTTTTTGTAGCGCTATGACTTCCTGCTCCAACATCTAATAAGTTGAATTCCTGATTTTTGAAACTGTCAGGAAGGAATCTGAATTTATGAGGTATAATGAGTGCCATTTATTTTGAAGCCAGTTGTTTGTTGAATTTTATTTTTCGATAAAGCTGAAATATTGTAGAATTACTAAAGTTGCGAATAATTTTTACTTTTATCCAAAGTAGGGGATAAAATAAGTGGTTTTTGAAAGAAACAAAAAATGGAAAGTGTTTTTTTCCAAAATCTAAGTATTCTCTATAACCGGCCATTCTTTTATGATAAGTTGTTCCCTGGATATCATAAAATGCAATAACTATATTGATGAAGGTACAGACGTTTGACTTTGCTTTAAACAAACGTGCAAACCATTCGGTATCTGCAGCTAACTTATATTTTGAATTGAATAGCCCAATTTCATCAAACAAAGCTTTTTTGCTAAATGTAGCTTGGTGACAAATTGGATATTTTGTATAGAAATCCTTTAATCCTATTGGCTCTCCAGTTATATAATCTATGCCTGTTGGTTCATTTTTGGTTTGAACTTTTCCATAAATAAAATCTGAATTTTTTAGTTCTTGATTACTAAACAATGAACTTAAAACCTGATTATTATAAAAAGAATCACCTGCGTTTAAAAAGTAAAGCCATTCCCCATTAGCAGCCAGAATCCCTTTGTTCATAGCATCGTAAATGCCTTTGTCTTTTTCTGAAATGATAAAACCAATTTTCGAATTGAATTTCTTGGCGATTTCTATTGTTTTGTCTGAAGAACCTCCATCGATAATTACAAACTCAAAATCTTGAAAATCTTGTGACATTGCCGATTGAAGGCTTTGTTCAAGTACTTTTTCGGCGTTATAACAAACTGTAATTAGACTTAATTTAGGGGAATTACTCATTAAAATTTAGGGCAATTACATTTTTTGTCTCTGAAAATTCCTTTTTTACTGCACGATGCTGTTCCTAACAAAATGCTTCCTAAACAAAGCAATAAAATTATTCTTGAAATTCTTTTCATGATTAACAAAGGTAAATAAAACAAAATAAAAACGGCTTTTGATTCAAATAAGTGCTCAAAACTTGTATTTGTAGTGTAATTTAAACTCGAAATATACTGTGTATGAGTTAATTGTTCATTTAATATGGTTAAATCTGATACTTTGCTTAAAATTGCCACTTTGTCTAAATTATGGAATTAATCGATTTTATTTTACATTTTGATAAACATCTTCAGGATTTTATCAATGCTTATGGTGCTTTAGTTTATGGATTGCTGTTTCTGATTGTATTTATGGAAACAGGCTTAGTTGTAACTCCATTTTTACCTGGTGATTCTTTATTGTTTGCCGCTGGTGCATTGGCTGCTAATCCTGTAAATGGATTAAATATCTTTTTGATAATTATTTTATTGATTTTAGCTGCTTTATGCGGTGATAACTCAAATTATTTTATTGGAAAGTTTTTAGCAAAAAAGGGCGAAGGAGCTAAACTTTTCGGGATTTTTACCATTAGAAAAGACTATTTAGACAAAACGCATCAGTTTTATGAAAAACATGGCGCCCGCACAATTATAATAGCGCGTTTTGTTCCGATTGTAAGAACATTTGCTCCATTTGTTGCCGGTGTCGGAAACATGGATTACAAAAAATACATCAGTTATTGCATTGGTGGTGCTATTTTATGGGTAACATCAATTTCTTTAGCTGGATATTTCTTTGGAAGTTTACCATGGATTCAGGCAAATTTCGAAAAGGTTGTTTTTGGCATCATTTTGGTATCTTTGGTTCCTGTTGCCATTGAATTTGTTAAACATAAAAGAGCAAGTAATTAGGATTTTAATTTTTCAATTAATCCTTTTTAGTTTTCCTGTTTGGGTTTTTGCCGAAAAATCAGCAGGAAATTGTTCTATATATTTCGATGCTGAAGGCGAACAAGTCGCTGAATTGTATCCGAACTCTTATTTCATTGCACATAATTTTAATGCGCGTAAGTCTAGAATCTTATTGGATTGTTGGGTTAAAAAAAATCAACAATACGATGGAATAAGATTAGAAAGGGGTGCATTACTTTTTAATTCTACTTTAAAAAAGACAGGAAAAGTAATTCGACCATTTAATCCAATGCGTGAAATGGAATCGAATGATAGTATGGCGCATATTCAAATAGTAGCTTTTATTGACAATGCTTCTATTGATCCAGTTTCAGTGCCAGAATTGGAATTAGAAAAATTATTGGGTAGTGCGAGTCAAAATGAGAAGTTTTCCTATTTTGAGGATTACATCAAAAAGTTTGGCTATTTTGAGCAGGAAAAGTACGAAAATTATGAAAGTTGGCTAATTCCTGAATTTGATTTTGTAACGCAATCTTATACCAACAGAATTCTGATGATTTTTTACAATAGAGAGCTTATTTCTATTTTTCATCATAGGCCAGTTAAAGCAAAAGTTTATGATTCTATCGAAACAGGAGGCCGTTTTGGAATGATTTATAATTCTAAATTTTCCGAAAATTCAAAAGCGAAACTGATGGAAATTTATAAGAGAAAAATGATCATTTCTCATTAAAATTATATGACGAATTTGTAATAAATTGGGCTAGAAATCCTTGGTTTTTCCCAAAATTGGACGGATTGACGAATTATTTTAACTTATTGTATTTTTTACACTTTCTAAAATGCTCTGATAATCAATCCTTTATTTATAAATTGTACAACTAACATTCTGAGTTTAAAATAAATTATGAAAACTTTCAATTCTTTGTTCATTTTTGTTTTATAACATGCCGCATTTATGGCGACTCATAAAAATAGTTTTAAAATATTTATAGTAGAAGATGATACCTGGTATAGGAATTTCTTATCGTATTCGGTAGGATTAAATCCGGACTATGTGGTTGAGTCATTTGCTGATGGTAAAGAATTTTTGGCAAACATTCATAAAAAGCCTGATTTGGTAACAGTTGATTACAGTTTACCTGGTATGAATGGTGCTGAATTGATTAAAAAAATCAAGGAAATTGATGACCAAATTCAAATTGTTGTTATTTCAGGTCAGGAAGATGTTGGTACAGCCGTAGAATTATTGAAACTAGGTGTATTTGACTACATCATAAAAAATGAAGATACCAAACCTCGTTTACTTAATTCTATTTTTAATGCGCTTACCAATACCGAGCTAAGAACTGAAATTGATGAGCTAAAAGAAGACCTTGGTAAAAAGTATGATTTCAGCAAAACAATTATTGGAAATAGTGATATCATAAAGAAGACTTTTTCATTGATTGAAAAGGCAGCTAGTAGCAAAATTACAGTATCAATAACTGGAGAAACAGGAACAGGAAAAGAGTTGGTAGCTAAAGCAATTCATTACCATAGTGAAAGAAAAAAAGCTGCTTTTGTGCCGGTGAATGTGGCTGCAATTCCAAAGGATTTAATAGAAAGTGAATTATTTGGGCACGAAAAAGGTTCATTTACTGGTGCTGATGCAAG
>JAIYDG010000405.1 GCA_027487625.1 Bacteroidota bacterium | reverse complement strand
TTGTCTTCAAGAGTTTCTGCAGATTTAATGGTTTCTACTGCGGAAATTCTTAGAAAATTTGGAGAAAAAGCGGGATATTCATTGGCTCAAGGACAATAGAATTTTGTAAATCTAAAAGATTTACTGATATTCTTTGTTGGAATTAGCCTTATGTAAAAATGCCCGAAAATGTAAATGATAAACAAGTCTTCTCTTTGCTTGAGGTAACAAAAAGCATCGAGAAGACTTTAGAAGAAAGATATAAAAGTTCGTTTTGGGTTAAAGCTGAAATGAACAAACTTAATTTCTACAAACAATCAGGACATTGTTACCCCGAGTTGGTTGAAAAGAAAGATGGAAAAATAATAACTCAGATTAAGTCATACTTATGGAAAGATGATTATTTCAGAGTAAATAATAATTTCCAACGCTTATTAAAAGAACCGTTAAAAGATGGAATTAAAATTCTCTTTTTAGCGAAAATTACTTTTGATACAAGCCATGGTCTTTCACTTTGGATTTTAGATATTGATCCAAGTTTTACCCTTGGAGATCTAGAACGCGAGAAAATAGAAGCAATAAATAAACTAAAAGCTGAAGGTTTTTATAATAGAAATAAAATGCTCAGCCTTCCGCTTTTACCTCAACGAATTGCAATTATTTCTGTTGAAACTAGTAAAGGTTATGTTGATTTTCTTAAGGTGATTGAATTAAATTCATGGAACTATAAGTTTTTTCATTTGCTTTTCCCTTCCTTACTTCAGGGCGATAAAGCAGTTCCAAGTATATTAACTCAACTTAGAAGAATTAAAAGGGTTAAGCATCATTTTGATGTAGTTGCCATTATTCGTGGTGGTGGTGGTGATGTTGGACTATCTTGTTATAACAATTATGAATTAGCAAAAGAAATTGCCTTGTTTCCAATTCCTGTTATTACTGGAATTGGGCATGCAACAAACGAAACTGTTTCTGAAATGATTTCGTTTTCAAATGCAATTACACCTACTAAATTAGCTGAATACCTGCTTCAAAAATTCCATAATTTTTCTGTTCCGGTTCAAGATGCGGAGAAAAAAATTATTGATAAATCTAAACGACTTTTAAGCGAGGAGCAAGTAAAGTTTCAGTCGGAACTCAAGTTATTTCGTTCTGTTACTGAAAATATTTTGATTACGAATAACAATGAAATCAGAGGACTTTCGAGGTCATTGCATCAATATGCCCAGTTTATTTTTAAAAATGAAAATGAGTATTTAAAAACAAGCAGGAATAATATAGTAAAAGCTACGAGTGCTTTTTCAATGAAGGCAAAAGATGACTTAAAGAATATTGCTATAGGAATTCGTAAAGACAGTAATTCTCAGTTAAACCAGTTTAAAATTCGTGTATCGCAGTTAAAAGGAAATTTACAATTGCAGAGTGTATTGAAATTTAAAACGGGTTTATTGGAGTTAAGTAATATTGAAAAAAACATATCGAATATGAGCCCTTCAAATGTTTTAAAACGAGGTTATAGTATTACTTTACTTAATGGAAAAGCCGTCAAAAGTTTAGATCAGCTTAAAAGTGGAGATACAATTAACACAACGGTTTTTGAAGGCAATATCATTAGTATTGTAAACTCAACAAATAAAAATGAATCCAATGAGTGAAAATGAAAATTATACAAAAGCCTTTGAAGAACTTCAAACAATTGTTGCAGAAATAGAGCAGGGTGAAATATCTGTTGATGAACTTTCAGAAAAGGTAAAAAGAGCTGCTCAACTCATCAAAGTATGTAAGTTAAAATTAACTACAACAGAAGAAGATGTAAATAGAATTTTGAAAGAACTAGATTCATCATCAACTGAAGATGAATTGAGGGTTTAAAATTTTGTTCGGTAACTATCAAACAAAATGCTCTGGTAAATAGACATAAAAAAAGGCAGCTTTGGCTGCCTTTTTTCCTTTTGTACGAATCTGATTATGAAACGGTAGTTCCAACGTTTTCGCCTTTACAAACTTTTAAGAAATTACCATCTTTGTTCATATCAAAAACAACGATAGGCATTTTGTTTTGTTGGCAAAGAGTAATGGCGGTTAGGTCCATCACATTTAAACCTCTTTCATAAACTTCTTCGAAACTAATATTTTCAAAACGAGTAGCATTAGGATCTTTTTCAGGATCGGCAGTATAAATACCATCAACACGAGTGCCTTTAAGAACTAAATCTGCTTCAATTTCAACAGAGCGAAGAGAAGCAGCAGTATCAGTAGTGAAATAAGGATTTCCTGTACCTGCACCAAAAATTACAACACGACCTTTTTCAAGATGGCGAACTGCTCTTCTACGAATAAAAGGTTCTGCAATTTGTTCCATATGTATAGCAGAAAGTAAACGGGTTTTGATACCTAATTTTTCTAAAGCACCTTGTAATGCCATAGCATTAATAACAGTTGCTAGCATTCCCATATAATCACCTTGTGCACGGTCAACTAAACCGCCGGCAACACCTTGAACTCCTCTAAAAATATTTCCTCCACCAATCACAATAGCTACTTCAACACCGGCATCTACTACTTTTTTTACATCATTAGAGTATTGGTCAAGAATGGCAGGGTCGATGCCATATTGTAAATTACCCATTAAAGCTTCACCGCTTAATTTAAGAAGGACTCTTTTGTATTTCATTATTTTTAGATTAGGAATTTTGTTTTTAAAAGGCTCAATAAAATTGAGGAAAATAAATTGAATAAAAAATGAGGGCAAAAAAAATCCTCACCAATTGGTGAGGATTTTTTTAAGAATAGGATTATAGAGAAACTCTCTTGAATGCAGTAACTGTTAAGCCTTTTTCAGCTTCATTTAACATTTGAGCAACAGTTTTGCTACCATCTTTAACAAACTCTTGGTTTAATAAGGTATTGTCTTTGTAGAACTTACCTAATTTACCTTGAGCAATTTTTTCTAGCATGTTTTCGGGTTTTCCTTCAGCACGAGCTTGGTCCATACCAATTGCAATTTCTCTTTCGATAATTGTAGGATCAACATCAGCTTTATCAACACCAACTGGGTTAAGCGCAGCAATTTGCATAGCAGCATCTTTACCAGCAGCGATATTCACTTCAGAAGGAGCATTGTTTAAAGAAACAAGCACACTTAAGCGATTACCTGCGTGGATGTAAGCAACGATATTATCACCTTTAACTAATTCGTATTTAACAACATCGATTTTCTCTCCAATTTTACCAACTTGTTCGATGATTTTATCACCAACAGTTAATCCTTCCATTGGAAGTGCTTTTAAAGCATCGATATCAGCAGGCTGAGAAGCAAGAGCTACGTCAGCTAAGCTATGAGCGAAAGCAACGAAATCAGCATTTTTAGCTACGAAATCTGTTTCAGAGCTCAATTGGATAATAACACCCAATTTATTGTCTGCAGAAGTTTTAGCAATAATTGCACCTTCTTTAGCATCACGATCTGCACGGTTAGCAGAAATTTTAGCACCTTTTTTACGTAAAAAATCTACGGCACCATCGAAATCGCCATTGGTTTCAGTTAAAGCTTTTTTGCAATCCATCATACCAGCGCCGGTCATTTGGCGGAGTTTATTTACATCGGCTGCACTAATTGACATAATTGTAATATTTAATTTTTTTGATTTTGAATTGTCTATTTAAAAAAAGAGAACTTGAAATTTACGCGGGTAATTCTCAAATTCTCTTTTTGTATTGGAATAGTATAATATAAGATTATGCTTCTTCTTTTTCTACTACTGCTTCTTTTTCTACAGTTTCTTCTTTTTCACGTTTACGTTCGCTAAGACCTTCAACGATAGAATCTGTAATGTATTTAGTGATTAAAGCAATTGATTTAGCTGCATCATCATTTGCAGGGATTGCGTAATCAACTAATGTTGGATCAGAATTTGTATCAACAATACCAAAAGTTGGGATATTAAGCTTAGTTGCTTCTGCAACAGCAATATGTTCACGTTTGATATCAACAATGAATAAAGCAGCAGGTAATCTGTTTAAATCAGCAATACCACCTAAAACTTTATCAAGTTTAATTTTTTCACGTTCGATCATCAAACGTTCTTTTTTGTTGATGTTGGTGTAAGTACCATCTGACGCTAATTTATCAAGAGTTTGCATTTTCTTGATGCTTTTGCGAACGGTAGTGAAGTTCGTTAACATACCACCTAACCAACGGTCACTAACATAAGGCATGTTTACACGCTTTGCTTCGTTTTCGATGATTTCTCTGGCTTGTTTTTTTGTTGCAACGTACAACACCTTACGGCCTGATTTAACAATGTTTTTGATGGCTAGTGCGGCCTCATCCAGCTTTACAGCTGTCTTGTGCAGATCGATGAGGTGGATTCCGTTTTTCTCCATGAAAATGTAAGGAGCCATCTTCGGATTCCATTTGCGGGTAAGGTGACCAAAGTGCACGCCCGCTTCCAACAACTCTTCTTGAGTGATTTTAGACATATAATTATAAAGATTCGGATTAACGTTTTACGAACTGGAAACGCTTACGGGCTTTCTTCTGACCCGGTTTTTTACGTTCTACCATACGAGGGTCACGGGTTAATAAACCTGCAGCCTTCAATGCTGGTTTCAATTCTGCACTGTATTTTACCAATGCACGTGAGATAGCTAATTTCAAAGCATCAGCTTGTCCATGCATTCCACCACCATCTAAGTGTGCGTTTACATCAAACTGACCGTTTGTATTAGTTACTTCAAATGCTTTATGAGCTGCACTCAACAAAACGATACTAGGAAAGTACTCTTTTATTTCTTTTCCGTTAACAGTCATTTTGCCTGTACCTGCTGTTAAGTACACACGGGCAACCGCTGTTTTTCTTCTTCCAATTGCGTTATTAACTTCCATCGATTAGAATTTTAATTCTTTAGGTTGTTGTGCACTATGCGGATGCTCTGATCCAGCGTACACATATAGGTTGCGGAATAATTCTGCTCCTAATTTATTTTTAGGTAACATACCTTTAATTGCATGTTCTACAATATAAGTAGGTCTGCGTACCAAAATGTTTTTCGCTACTTCGAAACGCAATCCTCCAGGGTAACCTGAGAAGAATTTGTATTCCTTTTCGTTCATTTTGTTTCCTGTAAAACGGATTTTATCAGCATTGATAATAATCACGTTGTCACCACAATCTGCATGCGGTGTGAAGTTGGTTTTGTGTTTGCCTCTTAGAATATTGGCAATTTTACTGGCAAAACGTCCTAATGTCTGTCCTTCAGCATCAACTACCAACCAATCTTTGGTTGATGTAGCCTTGTTGGCAGAAATGGTTTTGTAACTCAATGCGTCCACGTCTCTTACTTTATATTAAATGGGTTGCAAAAATAGGGCAAGGTTTTCTAATTCACAACAAAATGTTTAAAAAACCTTTTTCTAGTATTTGGGGTCGCAATAATAAGCCTTTTCCCTTGAATCTGAAACAATTAAAAAAATCTATTTATTAAAATATTGAGGAATGACGCCTAATTTTTTTTTTCGAGGGCAATTTAATTTTGAATTTTGCCCTAGTTTTCTTTAAAGTTTTACGAATTTTACGTATCGATATTTACCTTCTGGGTTATAAATTATTGCGATATAAGGTCCTCTTGGTAAATAAACCAATTCGTTTAATTGAAATTCAAATCGTTTTTGTGCAGGTAGGGTTCTTTGTATAAATACCTTTCCCCAAACATCCACCAACATAAAACTGGCACTTTTTTCTTGGGATTGAGAAAATGTCATGGTAATAATATCCTCCTGGGCGGCTACATTCGGAAATACATCTAGCTCAAATCCCGTGCAAGTTCCTTCTGTATAATACAATACACCATTCCTGTTTAATGCATAACACAAGTTTCTATAAGTTACATTATCGCAACCACAAACCGGATTGTACAATAAATCAGGGCAAGGGAAAGTTGGACTTATTCTCAGTGAATCAATGCATTGTGCTTTTGATTCACTGAGAAATCCCATTAGAGTTATAATTATAAATCCTATTTTTCTCATAAAACTTCTTCAATAGTTTCACTGATTGCAGGCCAAGAGAAGAAAAATTTGGTTCCGGCACCTTTTTCCGATTCAATCCAAACTTTGCCTCCTTTGTCTTCAACTATCTTTTTAACAATAGCTAATCCAACACCTGTACTTTCAAAAGTATCTCTTGCCTGAAGGGTCTGGAATATCACAAAAACCTTTTCATGAAATTCTTTTTCAATTCCTGGTCCATTATCCGCAACACAGAATTCAAATAAATCGCCATTTTGTTTCCAACTAACATCAACTACAGGTTCAGGATTGTTATTGTATTTAATGGCATTACTAATATAATTGGCAAAAATCTGTTCGATTGCAATTTTTTCAGTTACCAATGGTGGCAAATCTTCTGCAATTTTGAATTTGAATTTTTCAGGAGGACTTAAACTTTCAATCATTTCTTCAATGCTGTTTTTCAAGCTGAAAGAACTTGCCTCGTGTTTAATTCTACCTGCTCTTGAATACTGAAGAATTCCATCAATGAGTCCTTCCATTCTTTTAACACGCTTACGCATGAGGTCGAGGTTGTTTTTGGTATCTTCTTCAAGTTTACCTTCCATGTCCTCTTCAATCCACATAGATAGGTTGTTGATTCCTCGCAATGGAGCCTTTAAATCGTGAGAAACTACGTAAGCAAATTGATCTAATTCTTTATTTTTCTTTTCAAGTTCCTCTGTGTATAATTCAAGTTGGCGTTTCGATTCCTTTTCAGCACTTATATCCTGGAAAATTCCTTTAATGGTTGAAACTTTTCCATTTTCATTTAATGGTAAACCTTTAATTCGTATGTCCAGGTATTTTCTTTTACCAATTTTAATTTTGGCTTCGTGTTCAAATGGTTCGTAGGTTTGAATTGCTTTAATAAATGACTCCCTTATTTGTTCCCTGGTTTCACTGGTAAATAAATTATAGGTATCATTTAGGCTTGGTTGATAGTCTATTGGCTTTTCACAAATATTAAACATTTCTTTGGTCCAGCTGATTGTTTGAGTATCCACTTGAATTTCCCAACCACCTACACGTGCAATATGCTGTGCTTCTTCTAAATCATGTTGTTGTTTTAAAATTCTTTGTTCAGCAAGTTTGGCCTCAGTTATATCAAAGTTCACTCCAATCATTCGATAAGGAGTTTTGTCTTCTTTTCTAAAAATTTTAGAATAAGCAGTTATGTCTTTTAATTTTCCTGTTTTGCTTATGGTTCTAAAGCTGCTTGCAAAACTTCCTTCTGAATATAAAGATTGAGCAACTTCTTCATTTACTCTTTGTCTATCATCAGGATGTAAAGTTTTATCAAACGCATCATAATCACCGGAGAAACTTTCCGGTTCTACATCAAACAATTTGTACATCGATTGGTCCCAAATCAATTTGTTTTCATCAATTTTCCAATCCCAAATGCCCAGATTAGCTGAATTAATTGCAAGTGAAAGTCGTTCTTCACTTTCTTTAACTATTTCTTCAGCTAATTTTCTTTCTGTGATATCAATACCAAATCCAAT
>JAIYDG010000716.1 GCA_027487625.1 Bacteroidota bacterium | reverse complement strand
TGACATCAAATTCAGCACCGCATGGGAAGACAAGGTATTTGAACAATGGGGGAAAGTTTTGGCTTTCAAACCTACCGAATTGGTAAGCTACACTTTGTTTGCCCCCAGGCCAGGAGTAGAAAACAAGCCTGAAAATTATTTCACCATGAACTATCACCTGAGCAGTGAAAATGGGCAGACCAAATTGGAAATTGTGCAGGAAGACCAGCGGCCTAATGCGGTTCAGGAAGCGCCTCAAGGTGAAGAAAATCCGGTATTGAAATTGTTGAAGGAGATTGCGGAAGGGGAGTGAGAGGGATGACAGCATCTAAAGATCTACCCCCCAATAAATACCTTTTAAAGGAATCTCCATACCCATTGACTGCAAGGGGATGATGGCATCTTGCCCCACGTAATCCGTCATGCTCCAGAGGTTTTCTTTTTCTCGAAAATACCGCGTGACCATGCGCTCGGTTTGGCTGATGATGAGGTATTCTTTAAAAGTAGGAATGCTGCGGTATTGTTCAAATTTGGAAGAGAGGTCATAAGCTTCGGTTCCATCCGATGAAACTTCTACTACCAACAAAGGATTGATGATGATGTCGCGGCGGTTTTTGTAGTAGCTAGGTTTATCGGCAATGGCTACCGCATCAGGATATACAAAGCGGTTGTGCTTTTCAATCCAGACCTTCATGTCGCTGGTGTATATCTTGAAAGCCAGGTGGTTTGCTTCCAGTGCCTTGCCCATTTCAATGATGACGCGTGCGCAGATTTCGTTGTGCACATCACTTCCTCCGGCCATTTCCCGTATTTTGCCATTCCAATACTCGTGTTTGGTGAGGTTAGTGGATTCCATTTCCAGGTAATCTTCAATGCTGTACCGACTTGTCATGGTGGCCAATTTGATGCAAAATAACGTGAAATCAGGGTTTTATAGCTCAAATGCATCTAAAATCTTGTAACCCGTCGCTTTATCGGCGGGCTTAAATGCATCCTCACCCCTCACATCTATCCATCCTTCCAGAGGACACATCAATCATTAGATGCAAGCCACTGGAAGGATAATAGATGTGAGAGGAGGGGATGTTTGGGTCCACCCGTTGAAACGGGCGGTTACAATATGTTAGATGTGATTATTACGAATACATAGATGATAATTTTGTGTTCAAGCATTTTAAAAACCCTGGACTTACGTTAATATTAAAAATCTTAGTATGTTGGAAAATCAACACGCTTGGTTTATCTTTAGCATGCGGGTATAAGGAGTGCGCATATTTCCGCATTGCCAGCAAATTTATGGCGACACTATATAACAGACTAACAAACAAAAAATGAGCGACCCCGAAATGCAAGACTTTGACGCAGAAGTCATAAAAATTGGAACTGCTGACATTGGTAAAACACTAATAAAAGATGTCCATAAGGACAGTCTAATTGAAATTGCTGACTTAGCAGAAAACGGTATTTATCATAGCAAATTTGAAGGTGAATTTGGTTGGTATGATAAACAATTTTGTGCTTTTGTAAGACACGACTGGTATAGAAAATACTGGGATTTGCCATTGGGGCTTCCATTTCATATGGACTTAATGAAAAGACTTGTAGAGTTTCGTGCAAATCAAAATAAAGACATTTCTGACATTGACTTTCAAGACGATGGCGACTGGTGCCATTTAAATTATAACATAATTATTCCGGCCAGTGCGACAACAATTGAAGACGCTTTAAAATATGCAAACCAAATTCTTGACTGGATAGACAACACAGTTCAAACTGCACAAGACGGTGCTTCTGGACTTATAAATGATATTGTAGAAAAATACAACGAAACTTCTCTACTAAACCTTCCTGACCTAATTCATAAAGTAAAAACAACAACCGATATTGATGAGAAAGGAAAATATCTTGAAGAGTTAGTAGCACGTTTTTTTTCTGAAATAAATGGATTTCACATTATTGAAAGAAAGCGAACCAAGACAGAAGAGATTGATGTCGTGATTGTAAACAAATCAGACCAAGAAATTTGGAAAACAGAAAGCAATTTAATTCTTGTTGAATGCAAAAATTGGACGAAGAACCGAGCAGGTAAAAACGAATATGTGGCTTTTAGAGAGAAACTTGGAAATAGACGAGGCAGAGCTAAACTTGGCTTCTTCATTTCAGGTAAAGGATTTGCAAAAACTTTTGGACTTGAAGATTTACGGAACTCAAAGACTGACTTGTTAATAGTTCCTGTTGACTTAAAGCAACTAATTGAAATCATAGAATCTCAAAAAAACTATTCAGAGGAGTTACAAAATCTTTATGTGCAAGCGACAATGAAATAGTTCGCCTTTTCTGACACATCTATTGCTACACAGGGAAAACTGCTGGCAACATCGGGTTTTGTGCAAATTGCGCAGACGGAATAACAATCCCGAAAAACAATCTCCCTTCCCTCCATTATTTTTCGGAACTTCGCAAAGCCCCAGCGCGTTGGCACTAATGCTTTTAAACAAGCACAAATGCCCAAAGACAAAAGACAAAAACGCGACTTACACGCCCTCGATGAGGATGGAATGGTGCTGTGCAATTCCCGTGATAAGGAAGCGGCCCATCGAGCGGAGGTTGAAGGGATTGCTACCGAAAATTGGGCGGCGGTAACCTGCCGCAAATGCCTATTGCTGGTCTGTAAGCACAACAAGGCGCTACAGGAGCAGAAAGAACCCAGCTAAAGTTTTAATCCAGACTACAACAACCATAAAATGAATCAAGAACTACCCATCAGAATTATTTTGGAAAGTCCTCCCTCAGGAGTTGACTTTGCCATTCAAAAAGGCAGTGGAAACAATTACGATACCATTTTAAAGCAAAGATCAGGTAACGAGGATTTATGCTTTGAATTTAAAATTTCGGTAAAGGAAAACCAAGCCGCTTTGCCTGATTTCAAAGGCCCGTATGTTCAAGGGCCATCAAGCGAACGTTTCATTTATGTTGACATCGGAACGGCTGCGGGTCAGTTCGATTCGGTCTGGACTCGTCGCTTGAAAATCCCTCTGAGAGATATTTCAGCTGAAACAATCCAACAACTGTTGACTGATTCTTCCCTCGTTCTGGAAACGAAAGTTCCAGGAACAGGCAAAGACGGTGGCCCAAATTGCGCAACGGTAAAACCTTTTCCTGGTTGGCATTTGAGTCCAAACACTTAAAGGCTAATAAAATTCATCCCTAAATCTCCGGCTTTCACAACTCCATAACACCTCCTCTCCCAAAATCCCCGTACGTTGTGGGTAAAATCATCCACACCATGAAAACCACTATTCTATCCATTGTTCTGTTGCTCTTTAGCGCAACAGTTTTTACCCAAACCACTTATTCTCCAGAGACCCTTGCAAAAATCAAGGAGGTGGAGAACAACATCACCGGCAACCTGGTCGTCAACGATGCCCGCCCCAACACCATCCTTGAACGGATGGCCAAATACAAGGTAAAGGGTTTGAGCATCGCCGTCATTCAGGATTACAAAATTGCCTGGGCAAAAGGCTACGGCTGGGCCGACGAAGCCGAGAAAAGACCCGTCACGCCCGAAACCTTGTTTGAACCAGGATCCATCAGCAAAACCTTGAATGCCTTGGGCATTTTGAAACTCGCGCAGGAGCAAAAACTCGACCTCTATGCCGACATCAATACCTACTTAAAATCCTGGAAATTCCCTTACGATTCCTTGTCAAAAGGTAAAAAAATCACCCTGGCGAATCTACTGAGCCACACCGGAGGTTTATCCACCCATGGTTTCCCGGGGCACAACATCAATGGCCCTACGCCCACGGTATTCGAGGTGTTGGATGGGAAAGCTCCAGCGGTTACACCTGCGGTGCGTAGCTTGTTCGAACCCGACTTGAAATACCAGTACTCCGGTGGCGGCACCACCATTTCGCAAGTCATCCTGACCGACCTTACCGGACAAGCCTACGTTACCTGGATGTACGAGAACGTATTGAAGCCCATCGGGATGGTCAACAGTACCTAC
>JAIYDG010000504.1 GCA_027487625.1 Bacteroidota bacterium | reverse complement strand
TTTTTTTTTTTTTTTATAATCCAAAGGTATTTCCTGGTTTAGAAAAAAATGGGTTTTATAATAGGGTTTATTTTAATCCTAAAATTCAGGTTTTGGGTTTGGAGTTTCAATCAACAGTTTCTTTTGGAAATGAATCTTTTCAAATGGGACGATTTAATGATGTTTTGAATTTGAAGTTTAATAAGGTTTCGAAATATGATATTTTAAAACAATCTTCAAAAGTTAAATACTTAAATCAGCTAACACATGAAATAGATTCATTAAATGAATTGGTTAATAATGCGGAGCAAAATTACAATCGTTTAAATGAAGGTTATCAAAATCCAAATTATCAAGAGTCAATCAATAGTGCTAAAGCAATCATTGAACGCTGTAAAAGTGATAGTTTGTTTAATGCACATTATCCAGAAAAGAAATGGAATGCCAACCAAGTTTTAAAGACAGATTCAATTCATTTATATGAAGTTGAAAAATTAGATTCAATTAAAACTCAATTACACAAAATTCTTGAAATCAAGAGAAAAGTGAAATCACTGAGTGAATTAACAAACAGATCTTTTGAACCATCTCAACTTCAACAAAGACTGCCTTCATCAAATGGTGTTTTTAAAGACTATTCATTAAACAGACTTGAAATTGGTGACCATCAGCCTGAATTTTCTAAACTGGCTTTAAGTCAGGTTAGTAATAGAGGTTTATTATTAGATATTGGAAAAGGAAATTTTCATACCGCATTCACAGTAGGGAAAATGTCCTCGTTTGGCACAAACTCAACAGAATTTAGTAGAAATGGAAATCTTTTAGGTATACAAATTGGCCATAAGAAAGATAATGTTTACCGGATTGATTATGTTTTTGTAAAAGCAGAAAATGGAGAGGATACTAAGGAGAATAAGAATTTAAACAAATCTATTTGTACTGGATTTACTGGTAATTTTGTTTTACTTAAAAACCATACTATCAGTGGTGAATGGATGGTGTCAGGATATAAATTCACTAAAACAGAAAATACATTAAATACTGCAATTAATTCAATTCCATCATTTGGCGAAAATCAATCCTATTTGGTAAATTATGAAGGATTGTTTCCTAAACAAAAGCTATCTATTGGAGCAATTACTAAAAAAGATGGATATTCATTTTATAGTCTTGGTTCTCCTTTTAATAGACCAGGTACTAGAACGTTTGATGTTCATTTTAAAAAAGATATATTCAAAAACCTCATTCAGTTTGGCTCTACATTCATTAAAGAAAGTAACGAAGTAAATAACTTCAAGACCAATAGTTTAAAGTATTTTGTAATGTTCAAACAAAGGAAGTTTAATCTTCGAATTGAGCATATTTCCTTACAAACAAAATTAGGGCTTTTAAACTCAGGCTCTTTTAAAACAAATATTTTGATTTTAACATCTGTAATGAATGGTAAGTTATTCAATAAACCTTCAATACTAATTATTAATTCAATTTATAACCAAAGTTCCAGATTTAATGAAGCCGATTCAAATACTAGAAGCAGTTTTAATTTTTCTGTTTCAGAGATTTGGAAAGTAAGTAAAAGTATTGATTTGAATTTAAGGTATTCAAGGAATGCTAATTTGAATGTAGATAGTAATTCTTCATTTAGTTATTCAATAAAATGTAATAAAAGATTTAAAAAATACCAATTAGGTATTTATGGAGATTACATGAATATAAAAGCAAGAGAATCCAGATTGAATTCTGGTTTAAGTTTTCAAGGAAACTTGTTTAAACAATTACAGGTATTGGTAAACATTGGAGCCATTTATATACAAATGAAAAATGATAGAATTGGTAATTGGTATTCGAGTGGATTAATCAGATTGACATATACAATATAAAATGAAAAAGGAAATACATTATAATTTGAGAATTGTTGTTTTGTTAGTGCTTGTGGTTTTTGGAATTGAAACAAGTACAGCACAGATAAGTACAATATTTCAACAATCGAATATTTATTCTTTTGGACTAGATGAAGCAATTAATTGTCAGGTTTTAAATTCTGGACAAGAATCAATCATTGCTTCAGTAGATATTGAAGTCACAAAGAATGGTTTATCGATGTATAGCTGTAAATGGGATAACCAAGTTTTAGAAACTGGATTAACACAATTGCAAAAGCCAATAGGTATTAAAGAGATTTTTGGCTCACAGGCAAGATTAGAGGGGCTTGACATAAGTCGAGAGTTTTCTCCAGGTAATTATATGTTATGTATAAAGATAACAAATGTTAAGAGTCAGGAAATTTTGAATTCAGAGTGTTTTAAAATTGAAATTTTACCTATGTCTCCTTTGGTTTTAATCTATCCCTCAAATGAAAGTGTAATAAGCTATCCTAATCCTGATTTAATTTGGCAAGGACCTTTTACACAGAATATAAATTATACTTATACTATAAAATTATGTGAAAGATATGAAGGCCAATCGACACTTTTAGCAATTGGTCAAAATCCAGTTTTATTTGGAAAATCTGGTTTAAACGCAAATCAAATTACATATCCTTTAGAGGCAAAAGCTCTAGAGCTTGGGCATACTTACGTTTGGCAAGTTGAAGCTTTAAGTAAAAATTCCCCTAAAATAAAATCTGAGGTATGGACATTTACTTATGAAATTGATAGTAATGAAGAAAAAAATCCTGTTTTTTTTAATGGTTATTTAGTGCCAAAAATTGGTGCAGCAGATGGAATGCTCAATATCAAAAAACAGATTCAATTATCATTTGAAGAATCAAATCCATTGCCCATCTTGAAGTTATCTTTTTTAGATGCAAAGCAAAACTTTGTTATGGATATTGAAGAAAAGTCGATTCGTTCTTTAGGCTTTAATAAATACCAAATAGATTTAGAAGAGATCAAAGATTTAAAGAATAAAAAAATCTACTACCTAAAGATAGTAAACCCTCAAACTGGTGATAATTATCTAATTAAATTTAAATACTTTAAATGAGAAATCTTTTACATCTACTAATTATTTGCAATTTAATTTTAGTCTCATCTTGTAAGCAACATATTGGGCCTAAGGAATACTTTTCAATGATTGAGCAAAAAAGTTCAGGACTTGTGCAAGAAGATCAAATGGGTGGGGTTTTATTAAGTTGTTATTATAAACCTATTGAAGCAATAGTATTGACAGAGGCACTCAAAAATGGAGGCTTACCAAGTGAAGCTGAGTTAGAAGTTGAAAAGGAAAAGTTAAGCCGTTTAAGGCGTTTTCATTTAAAATTAAAAGGTAAAACGCAAGCAGATGTATTAAGAGAAAACTGCCCGAATGAAGAAGAGTATTCTTTGAGATTTCAATATTACACCAATGAAATACAAAAGGATTTATTCCTAATAATTAATTCAGACACTATACCAAGTTTATTTACACATTTTGAAAGAAGTATGGGAACTAAACCAGAATCGACTTTAATTATTGATTTTGAAATACCTACTAATGTAAAAGCAGAAAGTAAAACCATTGTGCTTTTATGGGATAAAACAAAATTTAACAATAAGTCATCCCAATTTATTTTTAACAATTCAGCTATTAATAACCTACCCAAAATTAATCTTTAATATGCAAAAGCATGTAAAAACTATTTCGAGAGTTTTGTTACTCGTATTTACTTTTGAAATACTTCAACCCCTTCAAAGTTTAGCATTAACAGGTGGACCAAGTCAACCAGAGGTACAGAGTTTTGAGCCCGTTGGAACAACTCAACTAGTAGATTTATTTTCAGGAGATTTCAACTATAATATACCATTAATGGATGTTGATGGATATCCATTGAATATTGCTTACCACTCTGGTATCACTATGGACCAGGAAGCCAGTTGGGTAGGATTAGGATGGAATTTAAATCCTGGAGTTGTTAATAGAAACCTAAGAGGAATACCAGATGATTTTAACGGAGATTTGGTTGAAAAAGAGTTAAGGCATAAACCGAATTCTACTACTGAATTAACTGTAGGTGCCGATTTTGAAATTTTAGGTTTAGAAATTCTCAAAAATAAAAAAATGAATATTGAACTTGATAAAAATCAAGGGATATCATACAATAATTATAGGGGAATAGGATTTTCTTCAGGTTTTGGTTTTACTACATCAATAGGTAAATTATTACCTAGCTCAAGTAAGTATGCTAAATTAGGGGTAAGCATACAAAATGAATCATCAGGTGATTTGATGATTTCACCTTCATTAAATTATCCAAGTAACAATCAAATTGGAATCAGAACAAATATTAGTAATAAGGAAGGTTTACTGAATACTACACTTTCAAATAACTATTTTATTCAGAATTCAGGAATAAGTTATTCCGGACCAGGTTCAAGGAGTTTTGTGCCAAATATTTCAATGCCAATTAGGAATTTATCATACAGTTTTACATTTAAAAAGGGGATTAGTGCATTTGGATTCGATCCAAGTTATAATATTTCAGGAACCCAGTCAATACAATACTTAGCAGATAATAAAATTAATAGAAAGGCATATGGTTCATTATACCTTCAAAACGAAAGTAGTGATAATGATAATGACCTTTTAGATTATTCAAGAGAGAAAGATAATCAATTTTCAGAAAAAAGCCCTGTGATAGCTATACCTCAATTAACTCAAGATATTTTTAATTTTTCAGGACAAGGCATTGGAGGTGCTTTTAAAGCTTTTAGAAGTGATATTCCTATTATTCATGACCCTGCTACGACAAATAAGGCTGATATTCAAGGGAAAAGTGGATTGGAAATGGGTAAAGGTGCAAAGTTAAAGATTGGTGCAAATATTGGATTGTCGTTAAATTGGTCTGAATCTCATGCTTGGAGAATATGGGATGATAAAGATAATCCAAGAATATTGAGCGATATCGGATTAGGTGCTTTAAAAAATAATCCCAATACAGACCCATTATTTGAGCCAAGTTATTTTAAAGTACTTGGAGATAATGGTTCAGCTGATGAGAAATTTAATCCATTTGAAAGTCTAAATGAAAGTTTTGATTTAAAAGTACCTAGAGTTTCTAGCTCGGAGCAAATTGTAAATGCATCTACAAATTTTAAAAGAAAAAAACGAGATATAAGAGGGCAATTGGTTTCGGCTTTAACTGCAGATCAATCAAATTTTTGCTTGAGCCATGGAATACCTAAAACAGTTAATCAAGGCTCTAGTAATTATTTGGAAACTATTCCTCGAATTGGTGGTTATCGAAATGCTTCTCATAATTCTGAAATTTCGATTACTAAAGAAGATGGTTCTAGATTTGTATATGGTATACCAGCTTATAACATAACTCAAGTTGAATATCAATTTACCAATGCCAAAGAGCCATATAGTAATGATGAACCTCAAAGATTCTGTGACCAAGGGGAGGTTGAGTATAGTCCTAATTTTTCTAAATTTCAAGGAATTGATGCTCATAAAGAAGTAATAAAAACTCCAGCCTATGCTCATTCATACCTTTTAACTGCAGTTTTGAGTCCTGATTACCAAGATGTAGATGGAAATGGACCTACAGAAAATGACTTGGGTTCTTATACTAAAATTAATTACTCTTTAAAAAATTCAAATTATAAATGGAGGATTCCATTTCGCAAGGATAAAGCAAGCTTAAATGAAGGATTAAAATCAGATAAATACGATAATAGTGCCAGTTTTGTTTATGGTGAAAAAGAAATTTGGCATGTTCATTCAATCGAAGGCTTGAATCATGTTGCTTATTTTTATACATCTGAAAGAAGAGATGGTTTTGGGGTTGGAGAATTAGATGGAGGATTGTCTGATCAAAACCCATCTTATAAATTAGACAGTATAGTTCTTTATTCCAAAACAGATTTAGACAATCCAATTAAAACTGTTGTATTTGAATATTCTTATAAACTTTGTCCTAATACCCACAATAATATTGACTATGCAACCAATACTCCTAATCCACTTGGAAATGGAAAGTTAACTTTAACCAAATTGTATTTCCGATACGGTAATTCATTTAAAGGAAAATTCAACGCCTATAAATTTGATTACGATTTTAGTCCAGAATACAATGCCTCTTATCATATAAAGGGATATGACGCCTGGGGTAATTACAAACCTGCTTCTGTATCCTTAAATGAATGGGCTTCAAGTGCAGGTGCTTGTGATGACAATAATAAGTTATTGGCAACTGAATTTCCTTTTTCTATTCAAAATAAAAGTTATGCAGATCAATATGCCACTCAATGGCATTTGAAAAAAATAACATTACCTAGTGGCGGTTCTATTGAGGTTGATTATGAAAGTGATGATTATGCCTACGTGCAAGATAGAGGAGCCATGCAAATGTACTTTTTAAAGGGCTTTGCAAAAGAAAAAGAAGATAATCCAACCCCAATTTTATTTGATAGTTATACAGGCTTAAGTAATAATATCTGTTTTGTTGAAATTCCTGCAAATATTGATTATAAGCGACTAAGGCCAGAGAGTAATTCCATGTTGTTTAATGTATTAATGGATATAGATGGTAAGGGGAATTATGAATATGTTAGAGGTTATGCTACAATTGAAGATTTAGGTGTAAAACAAGCTGATAACGAGAAACAACTTATATGGATTAGGTTAAAAGGATTAAAGTTGACTGGATACTCAAAACGAAAGGTGAATCCTATAAGTTCTACTGGATTTTCATTTGCTAGATTGTTTATGCCACATTTAGTAAATCCAGGTTCAAACACAATTAAAAGCAACCAAAATAATATTAAAACCTTTGCTAAAACTTTAACTGGTTTTATTCCCAATTTGTATAACATGTTAAAGGGAAGAGACAGAGTATTGTTTGATAAAGGATTTTGTAAGCTAAGTATACCAGGGAAATCGTGGGTAAGGTTAAATAATGTAAGCGGTTTTAAGTACGGAGGAGGTTCAAGAGTTAAACGTATAATCAGTTCTGATGTATGGGATATAATGGATAATAATGGCTCGACTTCCTTAACAAGTAACTCATATACCCAAAACTTTTTTTATACAAAACCAATTGGTAAAAATGAGGATGGAAGTATAAGATATGAAAGCAGTGGAGTGGCCAGTTGGGAGCCTGCAGCAGCCATGGACGAGAATCCATTTAAAAATAAAGGTAGAGAATATACAGAGGAGCATGTTTTTGTACCTGATGAAAGTTTTAATGTTGAGGAGCCTTTTGGTGAAAGTTATTACCCTGGTGCTACTGTTGGATATTCAAGAGTTAGTGTTGTTTTTGGAAATGCCAAAAATATAAGTAATACTGATTATTTGAAAAGAAATGGTACAGGTAAAACTGTAAGTGAATTTTATACTGCGAAGGATTTTCCAGTGATTAAAAAGGACCCTGAAGTACGTACCGATTATTATAAACCAAGTTTACTACTAAGTATGTTTGGTGTAAGAAGTAATGAATTTCTAACTATGACTCAGAAAATGCTTATTGAGTTAAATGATATGCATGGTAAACCAAAAGCGGTTTGGAACTATTCCCAGAATCATGTTGAGAGTAATGATGCATCAGAAGCACAATCGGGCACCACTTATGAATATTTTGAAACTGTTGAAAATGGAAAACGCAGACTTGATAATAAAGTAACAGTTCTTAATGCAAATGGAAAAATATCCAAAGCACTTTTAGCAACGGAAGCTGAGGTTGTAATTGATACTAGGCAGTCTATATCAAATGCAATAGATGGGACTGCATCAGCGAACTTTAATGTAAGTGGTGCGGGGGCAATACTTTGGGCATCTTTTACACTATTTCCTTCCTATTCTAAAACTAATAATAAATTCCAAAGTGCAGCAAGTGTAAAACTAGTTCAGAAATATGGAATAATTAAAAAGGTTACTGCATTTGAAGAAGGAGCCACATTAACCACTGAAAATACAGTTTTTGATGCCATAACAGGAGAGGTTTTAATAAATAAAACCCAAAATGAATTTGAGGACAATATTTATCAAACCAATTTACCTGCTTATTGGGCTTATGAGGGTATGGGGCCTGCATATAAAAATCAGAAAGCAAGGTTTAACCTTAAAAACTCTACATCACATGGTTTTGTTGTTGAATTTAACAATGTCCAATATGCTCCTGATGCATTTTTATACCATGGTGATTTGTTAAAAGCAGATGATTCTGATCTGAAACTTTGGGTTTATAAACATCAGGATGGCAAATGGCGAATAATCAATGAAAATGGAGTTTTTGTAAATATACCTACTCAAACTGTTACTGTTATTCAATCGGGTAGAAAAAACATGCAGAGTGTGCCTTTAGCTAGTTTTACTCAGTTATCTAATCCAGTATTATCAACAGGATTTGTCAACCTTGAAAGTGATGTTATTGCAACCAATGTTGCCGAATTTGATAGTATTGGTAAAATTCAAAACTGTTTTAATCCACCACCACCCATTACAAAATGTTTGAATTCGGAAGCATCGGGTTTATTAGATTATTTTATAATGAAGTATGCATCGAATTTTAATAAAATTGATTCATTATCTCAACATGGAATCGTTGGAATTGAATACACTATTGTTCCAAATCCTAATCATAATAGTAATACTTATAATTCTGATTATGTATTTAATACATCTGAATACAAAAAATTAATGGATAGGTATTTTAATGGTGAACCTTATAAAGTTACATTATTTGCACAAAAAATTAATGGTACAAATTGGAGTACAAATAATTATAGAGTTGGCTTTAAATTCAAAGATATGGTAATTAAAGAAGCCTGTAAACAAATTAGATTTAAAATGGAAGCTAGTTTTGAAACTTCCACACCACATGGAGGTAGTAATAACTCAACAAATGGATGTAACAATTCAACTTTTTATCCAGTAAACTGTTATTTCCCTTATAATGTAAACTTAAATCCTTACAGCGCTATTTCTGGAATTTTTTATTCATATTATTTAAATTATCCGACTAGTGATTTGAATAACGTAAATTGTGATTGTTATAGGGTGGATAATTCATCCTATGTATTAAATCAGTTACAAGATTCTGGATTTTGTCATACTGGTTCAAGTGAATTGTTCTCGACCTTACGTAATTTAAGGCAATTGACTCCAGCTTCAACTTATTTTCCCAATTTAGTATCATCTCAACAATATAATCTTTTGAGGTTGGCTACAAGTCCAGATGTTGGAAGTGTGGTCTCAAATGGTAATGCTGGTATTAATGTTAGAAATACTGAATATTATACTTTCTCACAGTATTTAGAAACAGATTTATGTAAACCGGTTGTTGCACAAAAAACATTAAATCCTTTTGTTCATGGTATTGCAAACAATTGGAAGCCTAAAAAATCTTGGGCCTTTGTTCAAAAACGCGGTCCTGAAAATGCACAAAATAATATTAGAAAAGATGGAACTATAGTTGGTTTTAATTCTTTCTGGCTTCCAAACAATAACACCGGAAGACTTCAAAAAACAAGTCAGTTGAATAATTGGCAATACAGCAAAGAAACCACTAAATATAGTAGAAATGGCGCTGAACTTGAAAGTAGAAATCCTTTGGGGATTTATTCTGCTACTTTATTGAATGAAAATGGAACTATGCCAGTGGCAGTTGCTAATAATGCTGCATACCACCAGATTTTGGCTTTGAATTTTGAAAAGGATAATTCAATAACCGCAAGTTCTGAATTACAGGTTGCTTGTCCTTCGGTTCATCAAACACATGGCTTGGTGCTTAATTTATTAGATATTAATTATTCACACACCGGAAATTACTCTTATAAAGTTCAGGATAGCTCAAGGCTTTTTGTTTCTTATTTGAACAACCAGAATTTAGCTGAAATGCAAACCTGGAATTCCAGCTCATTTAATGAGTATAAAACCAAAAGCAGTGATTATATCGGAGTATTTGAACCAAATACCGGCAAGTATTATATAAGTGCTTGGGTAAGGACAAATAATGATAACATGGATTATTCAGGGTCTAAAATTGTTTTGGTATTATCTGATGACAAAGCATTGGTAGAGGCTTCAAATATAACAGCAAATCAAATTATAACTTTTACACCTTCAGGACCAGTAATAGATGGTTGGCAAAAAATTGAAGGGTACTTTACAGTTGGTTCAACTAAAAAAGCAATGATGGTAAAATTTGTTGCAGCACCTGGCTCACCAAGTTGGTTTGATGATTTTAGAATTCAACCATTTAATTCGGAAATGAAATCTTATGTTTTTGATTCAAAAAGCAAAAAAATGATTGCCGATTTAGATGGAAACAATTTCGCCACTTTTTATGAATATGATAAAGAGGGTAATCTTATCAGAATTAAAAAAGAGACCGAAAGAGGCATTGTTACTGTTAAAGAAGTTAGAAATAGTTTTAAGAAAATTCAATAGCTCGAAAAATGAAAAACCAAATTCGGATATTTCTTTTGGCGCTCCTTTTATTTCCTTTGTTCTCTTTAAAGACAAATAAAGAAACTAATTTATTAGAGCGGTTTTCAAGACAAATGCTTCAAAGAAAGTATAAAGGAACTATTGAAGCCAATTTGTATTCAGACATAAACAAATCGAAATTAATAGAAAAGCAGAATTTTGATATTACAAGTTTTGGCCCTTGGATGAAGTTTAAAACAAAGGAGCTTGAATATTATGCTAACGATAAGTATACAGTAATGCTTTATTTAGACCAAAAGCAAATTGTATTAACGCATACAAATCAAGCTATTCAAAAACAAATTCTAAATCAGTTTGAGGGAATTTTAAATACAGGAAATAAGAACCTCGAATTATTGGAAACTAAAGGCTCAAGTGATGTTCAAAGTATTCTTAAACTACATTTTAAAAAGGAAGTTAAATCAGTAGCTGATGTTGAATTTACAATCAATAATAAAACATTAGAACCACAAAAGATTTCATTTTTATATAACAAATCATTGAATGAATTATTTCCTAGTCCGGAATTTATTAAAGAAAAACAAAGCTCATCAAAACCCCTTGTTGAAATGGTTTACCATGATTTTACCTACCTAAATCAACTAAATAAACAATGGTTTGATTTTTCACATATTGTCACTTTTAATAAAAAAGGAATTGCGGTATTAACAAAGCAATTTTCTGATTTTGAATTAATTAATACCGTTAACGAAACCTATTAAGCTTATGAAACGGATTCTGTATTTAATTTTACTTTTTATAGTTGTAAACAGCACAAATTTGTTTGCAAAAAAACTCCCGGCTCTGCTCGATTACAAGGCCTTGGATTCTCTAAGTCCCATAAATTATGTAAGCAGAGGTAGCGATTTGCTTGGGCAACAATCTTTTCCTTTTCCTGATACTGCTTGGAGGAATCCTTATTGTTACAATGAAGCTACTGGTAGAATTGTATTAAGAATTAAAGACAATCTTCCTTCTTGTCCGCCAACCAATTTTAGTGTTCAAGTCAATTTAAGAATTACTACTTTAAACACCCGATTTGTTGTACAAACCTTCGATACAACTTTAATGGTTTCTTATAATCGAACAAAAGGTTTAAACTATCTAGAACGTGCTATTTATGTTAAATCGAATGTTCATTTTATTAAAGCACAGGTATTAAGTATAAATCCCTCATCAAATGCCAAATATGTATGTCTAGAAGCCATTATAGAAGAAGACCGTAATTTTTGTGGATTTACAAAAACAATGGTGCCGCAGCTTACTGGTATTACATATCAGGCAAGTGAGGCGAAGATTAATTTGACTTTCGATCAAGAATTAGTGAATAAGTGTGATTTTATAGAAGTTGAATACACTTTTGTAGATGCATATTCCTATAAAACTTTAGCTGAATCTTTGAATCCCAATTTTATTTGGTTCGATTTCAGAAGAAATTCAAACAGAGTTGCTATTACTTCAAATACCTATTCAATCAGTAATATTTTTGAAAAGGGTTATTTAATTTTCAGAGCCAGAGGAGTAGTAATGAAGGGTGCATTGAAGGATAAGGCTTATAATGGAAATTGGAGTATTGTCGACAATGAAAAATTAGCAAGCATTTCCTCTTCTTGGTATACAGGTATTGGTGTAGGTGGTTTAATTCCTGTGCATCAGGAAAACATCAACTGGCAATTACAAGCTGATTTTGCAGAAGAAGCCAAGAGTAAAGAAGTTGTTACTTATTATGATGGTTTATTAAAAAAGAGGCAAACTGTTACCAGAAATAGTTCTGATAATATGGCGATTGTTGCAGATGAAATCTATGACCATTTAGGTAGACAAGCTATATCCGTATTACCTGTTCCTGCTTTCGAAAATAGGATTCGGTATTTTGAAGGTTTTGCGAAAAACAATGCTGGTGAACCTTATAATATTAAAAATTTCGACCTCCTAGACCAAGGTTCTGATTGTGTAAAGCAAAATGGTGATGACCCTATGTCAACATTATCGGGTGCTGCAAAATATTATAGTGCAAACAATCCTTTGCTTTCAATGAGCAATTTGAATGCACGATTAGCCCAATCTATACCTAATGCTAGTGGTTATCCATTTGCACATACAGAGTATATGCCCGACCAAACTGGAAGAATTAGAAGGCAATCTGGACCAGGTGCTACACATAAAATGGGAAATGGACATGAAACCAAATATTATTATGGTGTACCAACCCAACTTGAATTAGATAAATTGTTTGGAACTGAGGTAGGTGTATCTTCCCACTATAAGAAAAATATGGTAATAGATGCAAATGGTCAAGCAAGCATCAGTTACCTTGATTCTAAAGGTAGAGTAATTGCTACTTGTCTGGCTGGTGAAAGTCCTGCAGCTTTACAATCGCTGAGTTCAAATACTGGTTATGATACCATTAGTATGGATTTGCAAAGTTACCAAGACACACTCATAATGGAAGAGGGAATTGTTTTAAATACTGCATTTCATGTAAGTAAAAACAATACTGCCTACTCTTTAAAATATTTTTTAAATCCACAAAGTTATTTTCCAATATGTGCTTCATCGCAAGTTTGTTATAACTGTATGTATGATTTAGAAATTACTTTAACTGGTGAAGATTGTAATACAGAAGTTTTTAAACTAAAAAGAAAAATTGGCGGAAATATAGCAGATACAATTTGTCAGGGACAATTAAAATATAGCTTTGCCGATGATGCAGAATTAAATGTTCAAGATTCTTTGGTTACTGTATTTTTAAATCAAGGTGCTTATACATTAACTAAAAAATTAACCATTGATGAAGATGCCTATGAGTTTTATTTCAACGATTTTAAAACGAATAGAATTTGTAAAACGGAGGCTGATTTTTTAAAACAAGCTTATATAGATATTGATACTAACCAATGTAACTTAACTTGTGAGCAATGTAATTTACAATTAGGACCTAAGGCTGCATTTCTTCAAAAAGGAATTCAAAAAATTTTAGCTAGCGAAGATTCTATTCCTAATCATGAAGATACAGTAGCTATTAATAGTACTTATGACAAATTAAAACTCAATTGTGATGGATTGTGTCCGCCAGCTATGACAGGTTGCGATGCCATTTTGAATATTTTAATGGAAGACATGAAGCCAGGCGGACAGTATGCTCTAATTGATTATAATGCAGAGTTAAATACCTATGTAATTCCATCATATAGCAATAGACCTAAGTTTAATATTTTAGAGCCAATAGCGGGAAATGGTTTTGATACTACTTTAAAAAATCATACTTATTTTGCCGCAAATGGTTTGACTTTAAACGGCACATACAAGGCATTCAAAGATTTTACATTAGATGAATTGGTGATGTATTGGCAAGATACATTTACAGCTATTTTGGTTAAACAACATCCTGAGTATTGCAAGTATCTAAAATGTATTGAAAACAATATTTATGATGCTTTTGAAACTGATTTTAGAGAAACTGATACTTATGAAAAAGCTGTTCAAAAAGGTTATTTCACTCCTTTAAATCCCGTTGTTACAAATCCATTATTTCAACCCAATCCAAATTCATCTCTTGATCCTTTCTTTACAGAAGGAAAAGCTGGGAATATCTTATTAACAAATGCCCGTTCAAGGGTAAGTAATTTCTTATCATATACTACCTCATACGGAACTAAAGTTTTGGGTATGAAAGATATGGCGGTATGGCAATTGTATTGTTCAAACTTAACAAACAATGATGATGTATTAAATTGTGTTGAGCAACATAAAGATTCAATATTTATTTGTGGTGCCAACAGAGATTATTATTGGAGAAACTTTAGAGGAATTTATTTGGCTTTACGTCAAAAAAATGCTGATAGTTTAACATCAGTTTCAACATATAAAGGTATGGCTTGTAGTGATAGTAGGGTGCCAACATCATACGAAATAAGATTACCACAAGGTCCAGCTAGTTTAATTGGTAACAATAACCCAAATACACCAGCAGGAATAGCCGCAATAGAAAATCAAGTGAACGATTCTATTAATTTAGAAAAGGAAAATACATGTGAAGGATATATACCTATTTGGTGGCAAGAATTAGCAGGATGTAACTTAAGTCCCTCTGATAGTACTCTTATAATTGGAGAATTTCTCGCTATATGTAATGCAACTTCTACTTTAAAAAATACATTTGGAAATTCAAGCCTAGCTCCTAATCAAGTGAGCCCTATTAGTCTTGGATTTAGAAGTTTTGATGATGTATTAAGCGGAAAAGTGAATGGAACAGGTACTCAATTGCGAACCAATTTTAGAGTAAAAGGAGTTTGCGATGGAGTACTTATATCTATGCCTAAGCCTTATGGACATGATTACCTCGCATATGATAATCCTGCAGCAGATACTTGTGCTTGTAAACCTGAATTGTATAATTATCCAGTTTGGAACAATCCTAGTTGTGAAGATACCGTTTTTACTCCTGACCCTAATTGTACAGACTGCCCTTCTACTGGTGGTACCTATGCCAATGAAATGATGAAGCAAGTCATTAAAAATTCAGCTTCAGTTGAAACTCAGTATAAATGTAAAAATTGCATTGATTGCACAAATTTTGCAGGTGCTTTGCAAAAATACAAAGAGCAGTATGGACCTCAGATTCCTGCAAGTGTGCCCAATCAAACTAACCAAACCAATAATTCTGAATCTTTAGTTGATAATGAAAAAATATTTACTCAATTTCTAAACAATACATTAGGTTTTAATTTATCATATGATGATTATATAAAATTTGGTGCTGAGTGTTTAGATACCCTTGATACTTACGATGCCATTATGGCTAAGTTTGATTCTTCTGATTTTTCAGGTGGTGAAAATGTTTCTACTTCAAGTGGTTCTATATATGTTCAAAACTGGGATAGAAATAAAAACATTGATACGTGTGGATGTAATATTATATTAAAAGTTGAACAAGATTGGATGCATGGTTTTATAGATACTACCTTGTTTGCTAATTCACGCGATTATGTAGAAAAGATGTTTAATTGTGGAAATCCATTGTTGGATTATGATAAACACAAAAGTGCTTGTTTTTATGCTGCTAATGGTTGGTATATAGACTCTACTTTGATACCATATTATTATGTTGATACAATAGCAAAAAGCACCATAATTAATATAAATTGGGCTAATAGTTTTTGGGGTATTGGCAATAATGGACAGCCTCGAATTGTTAAAAACTCCGCAATTGCCGGACAACCAGGTGCATTTATTGATGGTTATATGATGGTGGGAGATAGTTCGGTACCATTATATGCAAAGTGGGATACTATACCTGCAAACACCCTTGCTTATATCTTACATGAAAATGGCTCAGGCTCATGGAGAGATAACCTGAAAAGTTTGAATTCATGTTTACCTCCAAAATGTTGTAAAAAACTTTGTAACAGGCCATTTTATGAGTTGAAAATTGTGCAAGAAGACCCTTGTAAATTGAGTTTAAAAGCCATTGCAAAAAGAATGGCAGCTCAAAGATATGCTGCCTACTTGGATAGTTCTTTGGCTACTTTTAGAAAAGCTTATTTAGCTAAGTGCTTACGTCCTTTACAAATTGAAAGAATACAAGAACAATTGCAAGTATTCCAATACCATTATACTTTGTATTATTACGACCAAGCTGGTAATCTTACCAAAACCATTCCACCTGCTGGTGTTAAGCCTTTTGGTAATGAGGATGCTCGATTGGTTCAGAATTTCCGATTGATTAGCAGTGCGCAAAGATTTACTCCTAATCACCTTATGGCAACAACTTACCAATACAATTCTTTAAATGCTTTGTGCTGGCAAAAAACACCAGATGCGGGAGAAAGTAAATTCTATTATGATGATTTAGGTAGACTGGTTGTTTCTCAAAATGCCAAACAAATTGCTATTGCTGGTGCAGTTAAACAATACAGTTATACTTTATTCGACCCATTAGGTAGAATTGTAGAAGTGGGTCAAATCAATCAGGCCAATCCAATGACAGATTTAATGGCAAGAACTCCTGCAAGCTTAAATGCTTGGCTAGCCACAACGTTTAAAACACAAATAACTCGAACCAAATACGATGAAGCTGATTATTCGCTTTTAGATACCACTTTATTCAATCCTAAAAATTTGCGCAATAGAGTAGTTTATTCTAGTTATGCTGCAGGTAATGGTAATTTTTATGAACATGCAGTTCATTATAGTTATGATGCTCACGGAAATGTAAAAACCTTATTGAGAGAAATAAAAGGTTTGGTGCCTTTATTAAATGATTATAAACTGGTTCATTATAAATATGATTTGGTGAGCGGCAAAGTAAATGAGGTAGCCTATCAAACAGGTATGGCCGATCAATACTTACATAAATACAATTATGATGCAGAAAATAGATTGATTAGTGTTGAAACCGGACCAGGAAAATACCAATTGGATGAAGATGCCAAATACAGGTACTATTTACATGGACCATTGGCACGTATGGAGCTGGGTAAATTACAAGTACAAGGTGTAGATTATGCCTATACCTTGCAAGGTTGGTTAAAAGGAGTAAACAGCTCGCATTTGCAAACACAAAGAGATTTGGGTAGAGATGGGTACCAAGGAACAAATGGTTTTGCTGGGAATGCCTATTTTCCTGCCGATGCTTATGGCTTTACTTTAGGGTATTATGAAGGCGATTACCAAATGATAGGAAACATGGCCCAAAGTGAATCGTTTGTGAGTGCCACTGCAGGCTCAAGTGCAGGCAACCAAAGCCCTAATTTATACAATGGCAATATTAGAATGATGTCAGTGGCTATTAGACAATTTGGGGTTTACCCATTATTAAATAGTTACCGTTACGACCAATTAAATAGGTTGGTGAGTAGTATCAGTTATAATCAGTTTGATAGTGTGGCTAATTCTTATCCAAGCAATGCAACAGCTTTACCTCAATACCTAAATACATTTAGTTATGATGCAAATGGAAATATTTTAAAACAACTTCGTAATGGCGGACCATCTCAAGTGGCTATGGACAGTTTGCATTATGAATATGAAACAATTGCAGGATTACCAACCAATAAACTTAGGAGAGTAACAGATGCAGTAGCTGCAGCTAATTACGCAGATGATATTGATAAACAAGTTGATTTTAGCAATTATACATACGATGCCATAGGTAATTTAATTCAAGACAAAGCTGAGCAAATATTAAGCATTGAATGGAATGTATATGGCAAAATACAAAAGATTATACGCACTGCTGGAAGTACCAAACCCGATTTAGAATTTGAGTACAGTCCTGATGGGCATAGGGTAGTAAAAATTGTAAAACCTAAAAATGGCAACCAGAATTTATATACCTATTATGTTCGCGATGCACAAGGAAATGTATTGGCAACTTATGAAAGAAGTTTTGCTAAGATTTTAGATTTTCAGAACATTACTTATGCCAAAATAAACGATACTTTGGTTAAATATACTGGCTTGAGTGGCTTGGCAGAATTTTCGGCACAGTATTCTAATTTGGAAACAGTACGAAATGCCTACATGAATCAATTGGGTTCTAATTTTGAGTTTTTATATACATTTAGTCCATATCAATTTTTAAAAGACGACCAAAACAATTTAGATACATTACTCAATAGGATTGAATTAGGAGA
>JAIYDG010000634.1 GCA_027487625.1 Bacteroidota bacterium | reverse complement strand
GCAAGAAAACGCAAACGAAGGATAAACGAATTGGTGAATATGTAAGGTTGTATTCACTTCAAATACAATGACATCTTTCGATTACCCCTCCGTACACAATTACATTTGGAGAGATATGTGGGATATCAGATATGTAAGGTTATTCACTTCTAATACAATGACATAACGAAGCAAATAGACAGCAAATGATAGATTAAGGGGGTATCATTTAAGGTACTGTGAAATATTTTTTTTCCTCTTTGGATTATTTCTACCCCTCCGTATACAATTACATTTGGAGAGATAGAGGAAACATTTGCGACCTCACTTAGTCGCAATCGGCAAACAGATCTTCAATTTCGGATACATCAATTTCGTCTGCGTATCGCACCCTCTTTTGACTGGCTTGACTGGCTTGACTGGCTTGACTCCCTCCGGCGGCTGCTCCCGAACTGCCTTGACTCCCTCCGGCAGCTGCTCCCGAACTTCCTTGCCTCCCGCGGACAGCAGAGAGAGTTACTTGGCTGCTCCCTCCACCGTTACTTGGCCTGCTTCTTTTGCCGACCCCGAGGTGCTTGACGTTCAGAATACTTCTCGCACGTATGTCCAGTTCTTGAACCACTGAGGCGCGATCCCTGGAGCCACGTGATGAATTCATTCCTCTCGTACAACGAGCTCTAAATTTCGTTCGACCCCGCGACGCACCCCTGGTCGAAGAACCCCTGGTCGAAGAACCCCTGGAACCCCTGGCCGAAGAACCCCTGGTCGAAGAACCCCTTGACGACACACCCACCATTGAAAGAGGCCTCATTTGGCCACCAGCTGGTCCTTCTGAAGGTTGGCTGTGAGGTTGCGATAAGTCGAAGTCGTCCAAGTCAAATTCATCCCGGAGTTGATCCCACTGCTCGTTAGGTTGAGGACCACCACGGTGATTGTTGGTGAACTTGATTTGTGACACCCAACGTTGATTTTCTGCTCTCCTGGCAGCAGCGCCGTCATCCTCAAGTTCCTCTTCTAAGGCAGTTGCTGTTGCAGCTGCTGCTGAAGCTGCTGCTTCGTTGGGATCGGCGGCGGGCACGACGTTAACGACATTGTCGCCTTCGTGCATGATGACAGTGTTGGGGAAGTAGTAGCCAACAGATTTGACTTCTCCACGGCAAACAAAACACGGCTTGCATTTTTTGCGGTGGGCTGCGTCGGTTTCGCTCGGCAACTTCGGTGGGAACATCATTTTGACGCAACCGGTGCAAAAAGAGTGCTGGCACGGTTTCATCCTGTGCCACCTGTGCTGGTCAAGCTCTTGCAAACAAATTCCGCACGCATTGAAAGCGCGAGGGATAGCGGCAGCACCAGGGGCAGGTGGAGCGCGACGTGGTTCATCGGCTGCGAGTTCAATGTCCGGAAGATCGATGTTCATTTCGTCCAGAAAGGCTTCATTCCGATGGTCTTCAATCTGCTGAATGTAGGCTCCATACGCCTCGTTCCAGTCGTCATCCAATGTGTGGACGGACCACCCGTCAAAAAAGTGGCTGGCCTCATCAAGAAATCTCGTTGCGGTCATCTCTCCCTCGAGGTATTTGGCCTCCATCCTCTCGATTTCTCTGTAATAGTAGTATAGTGAAGGAATATTAGGGAAAGTACGAAATTAACAACATCTTGTGTTGGCAACGTCACCAATTAAAACGTCTATTCCAAACGCACTGACCTCCCTTTTTCTTGATTATGTGTCTTAAATGGTAGGAAATGAAATATTTAACACGTTAACAATACTTACTCCTTGTGTCTACCAGCGTCGGCAGTGATGTCATTTTTCACTTTCTCTCCGCGGTTAATTTGGTTGATCAACCTCAATGTGCGCTGGAAGACGACTAGCTTGAACTCTTTGACGAACCTGAAGAAGTTTACGTGGTAGGGGACTCTCGAACCAATGCGGAGATGGAAGTTCTCCACATAGTTGTTCGTCTTGAAGGAGTTCATGTAGACGGAAAAGCGCTCAGGACGGACTTTTCGGATCCAGAAAGCGACCATGTAGCTCTCGTGGAAAATGATGAGTTTGCGCCGAGCTGATGGATCAATGAGAGCACGAATGCGCCTACGGATCCGGTCGCATTCAACTGGAATTTCGTTGGCGGGCAACAAGCAGAGGGCAAGGTAACGCCGAAGGATTTTCTTAACGCCTTGTTCGTTGTTGTTGTGATAATAAGGAGCAAGGCCAGTACCTGAAAAGACAATTGTATAAGTAAGTAATCAAACTACATTAACATTAATCGCATAAGTGTTTTGGCAAAAAGTAAGAAACTATAACCGGCAATAACTTTAAATAACATTACCTGTCCTCATCATGGCACGAAACACCGCCTGACAGTAGTGGAAGTAACAGCCGGCAATTGTTGCATTTTTGAACGCGGCACGAATGGCCCTCATGAGACCCATTTCGTAGTCGGACTTGATGATCCTGGGCTCCAGTTGTGGGCAAATTTCGCGAATCTTCATGAGAGTACCTTCGTAAAGGCCGCTGTGCTTAGAAGACATGGCAACGTGAAGAATCGGAATGGCAACACCCTCGTGAGAGACCATGATGTTGAACAGTTGACTGAATGGACGGGGTGCAGTTTTGAAAGTGGCATCGCAGAGAAAGTACTGGTGTTCAGTACCAACACGCGCCAAGACCTCTGGACATCCTAAGATGATTCCGTAATGGCGGGTACCATTGTCCTCCGCGAAATGGACAACGCCTTGGCACACGATCTTGATCTCTTCGAGGCAGTCATTACTTTCGATGTGGGCCACCAATTCTTCCACCGTGCAGTTGGCACGTTCGTAACGCCTACTGCGAGCATCCTTCAAACTGCCGAGCATGCTGTGGTAGCTGATGCCCGCGCCAATGTGCTCTGAGAACTCGTTGAGGACGTCGTGATAGATGTCGTTTAAAGGCTGTGCCGTACTGTAAGCCTCGGCTTTCATTCGATTCCTCACAGCCATCTCAACGAACTCGAAATCGCGGACGGCACATTCATGGGGTTTCCTCACTCTCAGGCGATTCGCTGCAGAAAGAGGTAAGCACGTTAATTACCATTGCCATTTCTTTACAAAGCTTCAACAACTACTAAACCTAAACTAACTAAAGCACAAAATCAAGTATTTGACCATACAAAGTTATTATCAGTTATTAACCTAACCAAATGTTCCTAACCAAATCATTTTTCGGGGCAACAAAAAACATTCGCAATCTATCCTATCCTATCCTTTGGTAATCGGTAATTGCCACAATGTAAGAAAAGTACTGAAATCATTAAATACTAAATACTAAAATACTGCATATTGATTTCGAAATTACCTTCCACGACGGCACGCCCCTTGCATGGATGTGGTTTCCGTTGACTCTTGCGGCACTTCAAGTAGAGCTTGTCTCCGTGAAACGAAATTTTGTCCTTAATGTAGCCTCGCCCCTCAAAGAGGTACAATTTCGAGCAGCTCCAACGGTCGCCAGGAACTGTGCTGTAGTTGTACTCGCCCTTGTCGGTGTGGAAGAAGAGGTCGTCGAGTTCGTGTTCCATCGAAAAGAACGGCATTTTGGCAAAGTTCAGAAAATTTCTACCACCATTAGAAAAAAATGCTTCTTTCCTTCGCTGGGCCCTTCGCTCACTTCTTACTTTGTTTATTTTTTTCTGATGAAATCCACCTCAACGTACACTACAACGATCAACCGGTTGATAACTTTTCTAGTTATGTATTTACCGAAACTTGAAGTCACGAAACCTCCTTGTTACAAAAGCGACTATTTAAGTTATGTTTTCCTCAAACTTTAACTCACTAAACCTCCTTGTTACAAAAGCGACTATTTAAGGTACTATTTCCCAACACTTTAACTCAATATACCACCAAGTAACAAAAGCGCGACTTTTTCATTTTTGTTTTCCAGACACTTAATAACACGAAAACCACAAATAACAACCATCACTTTCAATACCAAGACATTCTAATAACTCGATTACAACAACAATCAATCACTCTCTTACAAAGAATTGAATAGTTTTTTTCAGTTTACTTTGGATTTATTCATTCTATACAATTACATCAGTACGAATATCCTAAAGTATTCAACAGGTATTATTGTTAAGGCACTTATGATATATTCAATTTATACAAATACAAAAGTACGAATATTCACAAGTGCGATAAACTTCTCGTCTTCAAACGTGATTGTGCATTCCGTAGGTGAAGATCACGCCCGAAAACTTGTAGGCGAAGACTGGACAACGGGACCCCACGGATTGCTCACACCTAAGCAAGTCCACACCTTCCTTACGCGTCCCAGGTGTCTCACGATCCACCATAAAGACCCTTGGACCCACCAAGTAGACCCTAGGACCTTCGATCTTCGGTACTGCCCACCCATTGGGATCGACGGCGGGATTAGGAGGATCGGGGAGTCTACCGACGAAGGTCCACTTAAGGTGTGGCGTAAATCCTCTTCCATCTAGCGTTGCAGTGAAGAAAGAATCCGGAAGACCATTGCCGTCTGGAAGAATCGGCATGGCATCGCTGCCTTGACGGTAAGTAGCAGATCCGGCATGATGGTACTCAAAGTGATGACTTGCAGGATAGTACACGTAGCCACCACGACGACGACGACGAGCCTCTTGAGAAGGAACCGCTTGAGAGGGAACCACTTGAGAAGAAGCCTCTTGAGGAGGTGCATCACCATTTCGAGCATCGCCATCTCCTTTTCCTTCTTCGTCGGACGAAGCAGTGTCGGTGGAATCGTCATCAGATGAGGTCCATTCATCTTCCGGCCATACTGGACCTTCACCGAGTTCGGAACGGTGACGGTCTTCCAAGTTGCGGCGAATGGTTTGGGCCACGTGGAAATTGCAAATTCCAAACCTCATCATATTCTCAATTTGAGACGATTGAAGCGAAGACATCTAAAAAAACAAATTTCATTTTTATTTCTTATCTTTCAACAAACTGAGGGAACTGTGCGAACCTGTCTGCCAATAAAACAATAAATCAATTAAATTTCTAATGATGAATCAAAATTTTAAAAAGTAATCACGTTTTTCTATATTCACCTTTGAGAAAAGTTGAAAAAATCCAAGAGACGATCGAAGTGCAAAGCTGCCGCAAACAAATTTTGTTTTGAACTGAATGAACTAACGGCTCACCGGAAACGATACATTACCACAGATATTTAAAATGGAAGCTACATTCAATTAGAAATCTGTGAATAAATCACAGACTCGGACATAAGATCATTAAACACAAAAACACTAATTTAGTCTTCCTATTAAATATTAGTCACTAACTCGACTAATTCGGCCCCTTCTTATTCAAAAAGGTAATGCAATAATTTTTTAATCTCTTTTATTACAGTATTCGGAACTAAACAATACAAAGGTTCAATCGTTATGCGTTATATCGAGTACTGCACATGAAAAAATGGGATATCGAAAAAATCAGAAGGATGGTTTAACAAATTTTGGGGGATATCAATTTTGGTAGGTAAGCAAAATTCTTATTTGTACATACAGGTGGTGTCTTATTATTTTCCAGGTTCATTTTCTGGCTACAGGTACATATTCAACATTTTATATACTCGATTTTATGTTCTAGATTATATATTCCGGATTTCATATTCAGACTTCAATCGTGACAATGGAAACCATAGGTGAAGATCACGCCGTTGAACTTGTAGGCGAATGCTCCACATCCGGACTCGTCAGATTGCTCGCATCTCAGGATGTCGATATCTCGAGCATGGCGGACTCCATAAACACGACGTTCGACGATGAAGACATGGGAGTCGGCGATGTACATCCTAGGGCCCAGCTCCCAAGGGAACTCACAGCCGCTGTTGTCACGACCCACATAAGTCCACTCAGTGTGTGTTGTGAAGGGGGCTCCTCGTGGGCTGCCAGATTCCGATCCGATAGATGAGGAACCACGGAAAACACGAGACGAGCCTTGACCACGAGATGAGCCTTGACCACGAGATGAGCCTTGAGCACGAGATTGACCACGACCACGAGATTGACCACGACGACCACGATTTTCCCAACACCACATGTTAGCATAGGAGATCCACTGGGATCGCTCAGCGCGGTCATACCTTTCCTGTCGAGAAAGTCCACGCCCGCGTCCGGTCCGATAAATTGCACGTCCGGTCCGATAAGTTGCACGTCCGGTCCGATAAGTTGCACGTCCGCGAGATTCGCCTTCATTGACTGCCGAACGCACCAATCTTCGCTGAATAATGGCGGCAAGTTGAGCGACGTCCCTAATACCGTCTTGAGCTTCTTCGCCGCCGTCTTGAGCTTCTTCGCCGTCTTCTTGAGCTTCTTCGCCGTCTTCTTCGCCGTCTTCTTCGCCATCATTGAAACGCAGGTCGAACTCCACCAATCTTCGCTGATTAAGTTGAGCAAGTTGAGCGGCGTCACTAGTAGCTTGGCCGTCTTCTTGAGATTCTTGGCCATCTTCTTCTGCTTCTGCGTCTTCGCCACCTTCAGCGTCTTCGCCACCTTCAGCTTGAGACGCGTCGTCGTCTCCGCCACCGCCATCTTGATCTTGAGAATCTTGACCTTCATTCGACCTACCGATGATGTCATGCCTGACCACGGTAATGTAATGATCTTCTTCTTCGTCCGAAGAGGTCCAGTCATCTTCGGGAACTTCAGGTCCTTCGCCGAGTTCGGACCGTCGGATGTCGGCCAATCTTCGGCGAATAATGGTGGCCAAGTGGTTGTTGCAGCG
>JAIYDG010000263.1 GCA_027487625.1 Bacteroidota bacterium | reverse complement strand
GTTGGTTGAGTGGGAGGGGGGTGACAAGACTGTAGGAAGTTGAAATCGTTGCTTTTTGAAGTCATGCCTTGAGGACTTCACTTTTAACAGTTTTGGCCTGGTGAAAGCGGACGCTCTATTTTTTTTTTTTTTTTAATTCCGTTTCTACCCATTGATCGGCAAAATAATCTTGTAAAATGCGGTGGCGGAAGCGCCAAGAGGCTCCGGTGGTTTCGAGGATGTTGCATTTGACCATGTCGTTGAGAAAGGGAACTAGTTTTTTGGGTAATAATCCTTTCTTATGTAGAATGTGTCGAAGGTGCCAATGTTGCAAAATGGAAAAATAAAACACTTTGGCTGAATCCTTAAATCGTTGATAAGGGTAATTGATCTGTATAAAAGAGTAATGATTTTTTAATTGTTCGATAATTCTTATGCCTAGAACAACTACCAGGCCTAAGAATATACCAGAGATGAGGCCTATTTCCATTCCTTTTGACAAACTTATTACCAGACCAAAAAACAGACCTGCGGTCAAAACTCCGATTAGACTATTAACCAGCTTTTTTCTATTTATAAAAGCGTTCCAATTCCACTTGATATTCTCTCTGGTAAAAATAAAAATAGGGAAATCTTCGTCTAGAACTAGCCCCAGAGCTGTAGCCAGGACTTCAATCACAAGTATAAACAGAAATGTAAAGAAAAATCCAAACAGAAACCCGGGTAGACCTCCGATCAAACCTACGGGCATCCCTGAGAATAAACATAAAAATAGATCAAAAGCTAAATTAGAGACTAGATTTTCCAATAGTATACCAATTTTTTTATCCTGGTTTGCAAATTTACCCCAACTATATTGTAAATTGATCAGCTCAAACTCTACGAGATTTTCACGTTTCAGCCGTGAAGCAAAAAATCCAAGATATTTAGTTATTGACTGAGCATCATAACCTTTGGTGTTAATTTTTCGGAACATCTCAGAAACAAAACTCCGTTCTATTTCTTTTTTTCTGCCATCAGTATCTATGGCTGCAAAGTTAAATTCATGCAGGTACTTTCCTCTGGCAAACAATAATTGTAGAGTGTTGAAATAAAATGGAACTTCCGCAATTTCACACAAAATGACATCTTCCTTAAGTGCAGCCAATAAACGTTTGCTCCCTTCATTATGCTCTGCTTTTTCCAATTGCTCAATCAACTGCTCATACTTCAATGTCCCCACTTCCACCTGACCATTTACAGGCGCGTCTTTGGCTGCTGCTTTGTATTCTTCAATACGTGATGAAATGATAAAATGCCTATCAGCATCTTCACCATACACACCAATTGCCTCCAAACAAACCTGACGATCCTCTTCTTTGACTTCATCCAATCCATCCAGCAGCAAAATAAGGCGGTCCTGAGCAACTAGATCAGCCGCCATTTTTTTATTGATGGTGAGTCCCATTTCCGATGGCAAAATCTCTTGAATCCAGGTCTCCAAGGTAGGAAATGTATTACTCCAGCGCGCCAGGTTTAAAACGACAGGTATTCTCGTAATCTCCTTCTCCAACAGCTCTAACTCCAACTGTAAAAGCAATGTCGTTTTACCAGCACCAGGCACACCAACCAACAACAAACGGCCATTTGCGTCTTTGTAATACTCCGCCAATTTTCCTCTAATTTCCCCTTCACTGTATTGTACAAAGGTATTCGCTGCCTGGGGCGTAGTTCCAGCAGTAGAAGGCACCAGGCGGAGATTGACTGGTTGGCGGTTAGAGAGTTTTTGGCTCAGGCGGGTTTCATAGCGCGATTTTAGGGCAGCTCTGATTTTGTCGTAAAATTCAAAGGACTGGGCTATTTCTTTCTCCAGGGCAGTGATCAGGAAGATTATACTTTTATTGATTTTGTTGTGCTCCCTGGTTTCGGTGTCAAAAGATTCTGTACCAAAGCTTTGGGTACGCTCCAGATCAGCCAAACGGGCGCTTATGGCAGTAATTTCAATATCTAAGTTCTTCAATTTTAAGGTAGAGAGCAGTTCTAAAGCCTGATCTGGATAGGATGCGGCAATGGCAGCTTTGGCCTTGCGCAAAAGCTCGTGGTTTTCATCCGTTGGGGGGATGTTGTAATGATTGAGTTTTGGTTTGGTGCTTTTGAAGATCATGGATGAGGTTGTTTCTTAGTTATTGAGTGTACTCATCAAGCTTTATTTATTTTCATTCTTTATAATTGGTGTTTTTGATATTGTTAGCTCTGAATCTGAAAATTCACCAAGCTTTACTAAATCCACCCATTTAGTAACTCCTCCATCATGCGTTACGATACTAAAGTTGTATTCATCTTCGCCTTCAATTTTAACAGCATTGAATAGACCTATTGCTTTTGTATTCATCACAATATTTTGAGATAAAAAAGTAGCATACACTTGACCTGTTTCAATAGATTTGTATACATGACTTTTTGGAGCCACATTTTCTATAAAATCGATCCATAGTCTTACATTACTACGCACAAAAGGGATGGGATGAAATATCCCCTTGTTTTTAAAAAACACTAAATTTAACTCTCCATGCAACACATAATCTTTTGTCACCCCAAGGTGCAATTTTACGCTATCTTCATCATTTTCCAGAAATTCTTTAAACGCTTCTTTCATATTTTGAGAAATCGCTTTTTCGCATTGTACTTTCAAAACTTTTGTTATATAATTTTCAGCCTTCCATTTTTTCTTTGATTCACCTACATAAATTTCATTAAGGTTAAACTGCTTAGATTCTTCAAATTCGGGAGAGCCTATAGCTATACTTAAAATTTGGAACCTTTTATGAAACAGCGAATAGCTTTGAATAAAATCATCATCACTATCCTCAATCATATAAAGATTGATGTTCAATTTTTTAGCCTTCTCTATTGCATTTTTTTGAAATTTGCTCGTTGTCAAAAAAATACCCTTCATTCCTTGATTGGCGATCTTTGAATAAAATTCGTCTATATCGCTCATTTCAATTTTGGAATTTTCTTTATAATTTTTGCATTCTATTGCATATCGAAATAGCTTTCTATTTACTTCCACTTCGACATAAACATCTATTTCTCTCTCAAATCCGTCTCGATCTGTTACTTTGTGTCGCAATTTTATCTTTGTAGTGGGGTTATCTGAGATAAGCCTTTCAATGTCTGCGATAATTAACTCCAGCATTTTCCCTTTATCATCCCTCATGCTTTATTTATTTAAATTCCAATGGAATACATCTAAGTTTTCTCCAATTTTTTTCAGAGAAGATGTAAACTATGCTAAAGTAAATAAAATTTACTGTTTCACTTCAATAATGACAAATGAAATTGTGTCAATACTTTTATTACCTAAAAAATTCATACTCCGCCACCACTTTCGCTACGTCCAACCCTGTCGCCAACAAATACTTCTTCAACACCTCCAACTTCTACCAGCCCCCAACTTCGCAATAAAATCAGGTGGTACTCCCTACATGGCCAGGTTAGTGGCCGCACTGCTCCAGGCCATATACGTGCATACAAAATTAGCCTTTAGCCCTTTTACAAAAAGACCCTTCGCTAAAGCTGAAGTACGTGCTGACGCTGGAGGAGGTGCCAGGTTTTAGTTTGATCCGGGTACACCCTGGGGTGAAGATTGGGGATACTCGCGGCTGCCCGCTACCGGGTTTGGCTACGGATATGGACACCGATAGCAATTTTACAGTGGGTCGGAGCCGGGAAGCGCTGAAGCGGATTCATCGGCATTTGGATGCTTTTTTTGATGAGAAGGGGATGGATTTTAGGGTGCCAGTTTGGTGGGTGGTTCTAAGAGTTCCTTTAATCGCACTCCACTAGTTTAGGCTTTTAATTCATGGATTAGTTGATCAAAATCTTCTCTAGTTATTCCTTGTTCTTCCATTTGAAGATCTTTAAAATCGGATTCCATCCCTTCGAAAAAGCTGTTCGAGTCTTCTTGCAAAGCAATACTTTTTTGATACAAAAGAATTGCAGCCTCTCTATCCCGTTCATGCAAAAGAGATACGTGCCCTAAATTCATTGCTGCATAAGGGTCTGCAAAATTTGATAGCTCCCAGGCCCTTTGTAAGTAAGATTTTGCGATTTCAAATTTCCCTAAAAGCAAATTTAACCAGCCAAGAGCGTGTAGGGCCTCATGGTAATCCGGTTTGATTTCCAGCGCTTTTTGGTAACAGGCGATGGCCTGGTCTTGATCCCCTTTATCTGAATGGGCATCCCCCATGTTGAAGAAGGCCTCATGGTAATCCGGTTTGATTTCCAGCGCTTTTTGGTAAGAGGCGATGGCCTGGTCTTGATCCCCTTTATCCGAATAGGCTGCCCCCATGTTGAAGAAGGCCTCATGTTTATCCGGTTTGATGTCTAGCGCTTTTTGGTAAGAGGCGATGGCCTGGCCTTGATCCCCTTTATCCGAGTAGGCTATCCCCATGTTGTAGAAGGCCGAATGGTAATCTGGTTTGATCTCCGTCGCTTTTTGGTAACAGGTGATGGCCTGGTCTTGATCGCCTGTTTTTAAATAGGCATTCCCCATTTTGAAGAAGGCCAAATGGTTATCCGGTTTGATGTCCAACGCTTTTTGGTAACAGGCGATGGCCTCGTCTGGATTTTTCTCAAACACCCCTTGAGTGAATATTACATAGCTCTTTTCACTATCTTGTACAATAAAATCAAGTTGATTTATGGTGCTGAACATTTTTAAAACGCCATCTTCCTCTTTCGCCATCAAACTACCAATTCCTTTAAGGAATATTTCTCCTACGCCATGCTTGACGTCCATTATTTTTTCTACGTTATTCAAAGTAGTAACCAAAGGAATTGTTGATGCAGGAGCTTGGCGAAATAAAAGGCTTACAAAATCTTGAATAGTACCAGGGAGATATTTTTTATAATTAGCGCATAACAAGTGGAAATGTTTTTCAAATAATATGATTCTCCAATTTTCATCTTCAAACCAGGCATCACGGTTCCCACTGGCCTCCAACCTCGCAGATTTTTTTTCATACGAATCCAGTAATTCAAGATGCTGTCTTTCCCATTCCTTTTCTGAAATTTCTTTGAGATGGCGCCGCATAATCTCTCTTACAATAGCATGATACGCCCAATAATTGCTCCGTTTTTCTACAAAAGGTCGAGCTTTTAACCACTCAAAATGAGTTTTAGCATTCACCTTTTCTTGATCCGGCAATAAGCATTCTACCACATCCTGGTTAAGCTGACTTGGCAGACAAGCATATAAGGCTAAATCCCTCAGGACAGGATTATCTATGTGCCTCAAAAATCGTTCTACTATCTTTTCACTTGGATCAAATATTTCATCAGGATTAGTGGGATCGCCATCTGCCAATAAGGAAAGATAAACCGGCAGGCGACCTGAAATAGCCAGTAATTGTTCAATCAGGACAGGATTATTTATCCCTCTGTGCTCAAGGTATGTTTTTGCTTCAGACTCAGCAAAGGGTTCTAATTTGATTTTATAGGTAAAAGTAGCGAATTCGCTCCATTTTTCGGGATCGAGGGCATTTCTCCCTCCAATAACAAGCAGAATAGAAGGAATGGCACCATAATTTTCTTTAAGAAGTTCAAACAACCATTTCTCTAGTTCAGGATTTGACTCTTCAAATGTGTCGAAAAACAAAGCAAGCTTCTTTTTTTCGGAGGCTTCATATAAGTCTTCAATCCATATAGGCGTCAACACTTTTAATGGATGCAGCACTAGTTCAATTTCATCTTTGTTTGATATATTGTTTGCCACAAAGTCAATCCATTCACTGGCTATCTCTGCGGCAGAATCTGTTATCGAAGTATCAAGAATGAGCCTTCCTCCAGGTAATGTTTCAGAACCTATTTTAGAGCCTATCTTAATTCCTGCTTTTACTAACTTTCCCAAAGTGCCTTTTGGCTTATTGGGAGCCGCCTCAAGTTTACCTTTCTCTTGTAGGTAAACTTTATATCTTTTTGCAAATTGTTTAAAAGATAACCCTTGTTGTTCAAATGCATTAGCAATGAAGTTCATCGTTTCAGTGACTTCGTAAATATTTTCTGTATTAATAAAAGAAGCACAGCAATCGCTGGATTTACAAATAGATAGGTATTTATTAAGCAAGGTTGTTTTTCCTACGCCACCTTGGCCAAAAACATTAATGATGTTCTTGAATTCATCATCATAAGGGTCAAATTTGATGTTTTCCTGAAATTTTTGAACCTGAACTTCACGACCTACAAAAAACTCCTTTTTTGAATTTTCGCGTTTTTGTCCAAAAGACCTTTTTTGCTTTGCCATAATTTAATGTTATAAAAGACTTTTCTGTAAAAAAACGCATTTTTCGTATGTAAAGCAACTCACCTAAAAAAATCATAAATAAAGTAACCATGTGTTTCCTCACTTCTCCTCCCTCACCAACAACTTACACACATCCACCTCCAAAATCGCCGCAATCTGGTACAATACCTCTAAGGGCGGTTGCATATCATTCGTACACCAGCGCGACACAGTAGCCTACCTGTTCAGCCAACCAAAGGGAAGACTTATCCTTTTCAGCAAGGACTGCTTTGATGCGGTTAAATTTTTTCTTCATGGTTTCTTACCACCTGGAATGGCGAGTATGGTAAATTGAGTGATTTTCTGGCCGCTAATGGATTGGTACCTGAATCTACTCCAGAGCCTTAAACTTTCAAAGGGCATTCCCGTTC
>JAIYDG010000663.1 GCA_027487625.1 Bacteroidota bacterium | reverse complement strand
GGAGTGACAATACAGGCATAGCAAATCAAGGAACTTCGGTTAGCATCTCAGCTGATGGCAATACTGCCATAGTGGGAGGTAATACAGATAATACTAACCAAGGTGCAACTTGGGTTTATATTGCTCCTCCACCCACCATTACTTCTTTTACGCCAACTTCGGGCTCTGTAGGCACATTATTAACCATAATAGGTACTAACTTCAGCACACCAACCTCATTAACTGTTGGAGGGGTTAATGCCATCATTATTTCAAATACTGGTACTAGTTTGGTTGTGATGGTCATGCCAGGAACAGCTACAGGCACTATCGGAATAACAGCAGCTGGTGGCAGTGCTACCAGTAGCAGTAGTTTTTCTATAATTGCAAGCATCCCTCCAGCAGCCCAACAAGGCAACAAATTAGTTGGAACTGGCAATACAGGTGCAGCAAATCAAGGAAGTTCAATAAGTATATCCGCCGATGGCAATACTGCCATAGTTGGTGGACTTTCTGATAATAGCAACCAAGGAGCAGCATGGATTTATACAAGAAGTGGAGGCGTTTGGAGCCAACAAGGAAACAAGCTAGTAGGCACAGGCAATACAGGTGAAGCGCAACAAGGAACTTCAGTTAGTATCTCAGCTGATGGCAATACAGCAATAGTAGGTGGACCTAATGACAATACCAACCAAGGAGCAGCATGGATATTTACCCGCGTTGGCAGTGTTTGGAGCCAACAAGGCACCAAGCTAGTAGGAACAGGTAATGTTGGAGCCGCTCGCCAAGGTTTTTCGGTTAGTATATCAGCCGATGGAAATACAACCATAATAGGTGGTCGTCAGGATAATTTTGGCCAGGGTGCTGCATGGATATTTACACGTAGTGGTGGAGTTTGGAGCCAACAAGGTAATAAACTAGTAGGCACAGGCAATACAGGTGCAGCAGTACAAGGTCAATCAGTCGGTATTTCTGCTAATGGGAATACTGCCATAGTAGGGGGGTATGGTGACAATAATAGCCAAGGTGCAACATGGATATTTACACGTAGTGGAAGTGTTTGGAGCCAACAAGGTAGCAAATTAGTAGGTACTGGTAATATAGGCACAGCTCAGCAAGGTGTTTCAGTAAGTATTTCAGCCGATGGCAATACTGCCTTAGTGGGTGGAAATACAGACAATAGCAACCAAGGAGCCGCTTGGGTGTTTACCCGCAGTGGAAGTGTTTGGAGTCAACAAGGTAGTAAACTAGTAGGAACAGGCAATACAGGTGCAGCAGTACAAGGGAATTCAGTAAGTTTATCAGCCGATGGAAATACTGCGATTATAGGTGGACATAATGATAATAATGGCCAAGGCGCAGCTTGGATATTTACCCGGAGCGGAAGTGTTTGGGTCCAAGAAGGTAATAAACGAGTAGGAATAGGCAATGCCGGCACTTCATTTCAAAGTGGTGCAGTTAGTTTGTCTGCAGATGCCAACACCGCCTTGTCGGGAGGTTTTTATGATAATAGTCAACAAGGCGCAGTTTGGTTTTATTTTGGTCCAGTTTCTAATAATGCCAATTTATCTGCTTTATCACTAAGTGCTGGTGCATTAAGTCCAACTTTTGCAACTGGTATAATAACTTACACAATTAACGTAATCAATGCAGTTTCTAGCATTACAGTAACACCAACCAAAAGCGATTCGAACGCTACGATACAAGCAAGAGTAAATGGAGGTAGCTACGCTGCGGTAATCAGTGCTAGTGCATCTAATAGTTTAAGTTTGAATGTTGGTAGTAATACAATAGATGTGCGTGTTACTGCTCAAGATGGAGCCACAACTAAAACATATTCAATAACTGTAATTAGGTCAGCAAGTAGTAACGCAGATTTAAGTGGCTTATTTATCACCAGCAGTGCATTAAATCCAAGTTTTGCATCCAACACTACAGCCTACACTTCTATTGCTAGCAATACCACCGCAAGTGTCACCATAACCTCAACAAGGGCTGATGTTAATTCAAATATTCATGTGAGGGTAAATAATGGTAGTTATTCAACGGTAACAAGTGGAAGTCCTTCAAGTGCATTGAGTTTAAATATTGGTAGTAATACCATAGATGTGAGAGTAACAGCACAAGATGGAACAACAACCAAAACGTATACAATTACAGTCACACGCAATTCGGTTCCAACATGGACAGGTGCAACAAGTAATGTATGGAACTTAGCATCTAACTGGAGTCCAGCTGAAATACCAGCATCAAATGCAAATGTTATAATTGGTAATTCAAACAATAACCCAGTTTTAGGTTCTAATATCATTGTGAATGATTTAACCTTAAATGATACCTTGGTTATTGGCAATACTACTTTAACGATTAATGGTGCTGTAAGTGGAAGTAGTGTTTTAAGAGGAGCATCTAATTCAACCCTTTGGATAACAGGAGTATCAGGGACAATTAGATTTGACCAAAGCGCTCCAGGAACTACCAATGTGATGAGAAATTTAATTGTTAGTGGAAGTGGAACAACTGTTTTAGGTAATACTTTAAACATTACAAGTGGTGCTAGCGCTGGTGTGGTTACTCTTGGTATTGGAGCAACATTAAATACAGGTGGAAATCTTGTATTAAAATCAAACGCAGCAGGAACTGCTTCCATAGGAAATTCAGGAGGTACAATTACAGGTAATGTAACTGTAGAAAGATTCATACCAAGAAGAAGAGCATTTAGGTTCTTGTCATCACCTGTTAATACATCAAACTTTATATCAAACAATTGGCAACAAGCAACTCATATCACAGGTTCGTTAACTGGACAAAATGGTTTCGACCAATCTAATTCAGGAACTGCTTCTGTGTTTACGTATAATACAAATAGTGAAACTTGGATATCTATTCCAAATACGAATGCAACTAATTTAAATATTGGAACAGGTTATAGAATGTTGATTAGAGGAGATAGAAATATCAATTTGAACTCAAGTTCACCTCAAGATTCAGCTAATCTGGTATTGAGTGCAACAGGTACTATTGTAAGAGGTAATGTGGTGTTTGGAGGAGGTTCTGTGAGTTCGTCTCCTGCTGGAATACCTGCATTGAATTCAGCAGTTGGTAGTGGTGCAAATAATTCAACTGTGGGTTGGTCATTAATTGGAAACCCTTATGCTTCTGCTGTAAATTGGGCAAGTGTAACCAAATCAAATGTGTCAAACACTTTTGCAACATGGAATGTAAACAATGCAGGAAGAGGTGCTTATGTTTACCACAATGGTTCAGCTGGAACTGGAAATGGAGCAAGTAATATCATCAATTCTGGTCAGGCGATATTTGTTCAGACAATCGGAGCTAATCCAAGTATAACATTTACAGAAGCATCTAAAGTTACTTCAACACCACCAAGTCATTTCAAAAAGAGTTTATCTGATGTTTTGAATATTGACATCTTTATTGGTGATAGAGCATATGATGCATTAACAGTATTGTTTGATGAAGAGAATAACAATGAGTATGATGTAAATGACTTCATTAAACTAGTTAATCCAGAAATCAACTTTTATTCATACTTGGCTGATGGAACTAAATTGGCTATGAATAACATGAAAGAGGTAGGAGAGGAAACTATTGTACCATTGGGATTAAACGGCGTATTTAATGGAGGTTCTTATGAATTGAAATTCACTAACCAAAATACATTTGCAAATGCAGAAGTAAAACTAAAAGATAAGTTCATCAATAAACTGTATGATTTGAAATCAATCAATAACTTAGTATTTACAGTAACTGCAGATTCAAACTCATTTGGTGAAAACAGATTT
>JAIYDG010000342.1 GCA_027487625.1 Bacteroidota bacterium | reverse complement strand
TTGTTGCAGATAAGTTCCAGGTATATATTTGGAGCTTGCACCGGCTGCTGGTGCTGATTGTGCGAAATTCAATCAAAATTTTAGGGTCATTCTAAATTTAGAGAGAAAAGCAGCCGGTGCCGACTATCCAGGGCCATTGCTTCTATATGCACCGGCTGCAAAGATCTATATGGTTTGAAGACTTTTCTGGTATCGTATGCCAAGTACAGTGTATATGTTATCGCATCATAATACAAACTTAGGATAGAGTTAGATAGGTTTTTGGTTTTGTTTTTTCAGAATTATGTCATATATAAGATCTTGAAGTCTAAACGAATAGTTTTTAGGTGCATATTGTAAACGTTGTTTATGATGGTTGAATCATTTCATTCGACGACTCTTTATCGCCCCCTGTCTAGTTCATCTTCTTGTTTCTACTGTGCCTAACCCTTGTCACTTCTCGTTTCATCTTTCTCTTTAGCTAGCTTTTTGAATCAGTTCAAACATTCGAGTTTTATATTTAGAGATGACTTTATGAGGTAAGAAAAGCCAATATTTTCAGTGGGGTTGATTTTGACTCTTGCTTCGTTTCTTTATCAAGTGTGTTTTCTTTGTTTTCTGTATTTTTTCTGTTTTTTTCTCTTTTCTTATGTTCAATTTTTCTTATTTCCTTTATTCATGTGTCCTATTAATTTTCGCTATATTTATCTGTCTTATATCTTCTGTGTGGTATTCTTTCTGTGTTTTTGATTTTTTTTCATCTTCTTGCTTTGTCACACATTCTTTCTTGTGGGGGCAATGTCTGTTAATGTTGAGTATTTGCCTTGGATACTTGGATATGAGATATTTTGCAAAGATTATTCCATGTCTTTACTCTGTCCTTGTCATCAGAATGTGTCTACTCCAAAGTATCTGTGGTGGTCTTGAATATCCAAACGATATTGTGATAACCCTGATGTTTCTTGAAAAGCCATTCATGATATTTGTTAAAATCCGTGTCATGAAAGGGAATGCTATTTCGATCATAACAAAACAAGGCCATGGAGTATTCAAAGTTAAAATCATTTGGACACCCGTCTCTTCCTGTATCATTGTTTGGTTTTCTTTGATGATATTGTAAGCCACCGATTTTGTGGGGGAAATAACATTTGTAACAAGCATCATCAGCCCATTTCTTCATTTTGTGCAAGGGACACTGAGCTTTGTTTGTGTGGTAAGGTTGTGCATTTCCTTGGCATTTCAAGCATTTCCCTGTCATGAGTTTACATTTGAAGACAGAATGATGAAAAACTTTCCGATACTTTGCTAAACATATAGGACACGAGTTTTTGTACTTTTCCAGTGCTTCAAACAGTTTCCTTTCGTCTGCAGTTCTTTGGTTCATCTTTTTTGCTGCTTCTTTGGCATCAAGTGTTGTGGGTGTCACAGTATGAGGGGTTTGTTTTTTCGATCCAATATGCTGTGTCATTTGCTTTTCTGTAGAATTTCGAGGATGAAAGAATTCCGTGATATTCGAATTTCTTGGAGTTGTTGTGTGATTAATTAGAGTTTGATGTTTTTTGGGATATGATACTGAGCCGAGCCAAAGATTTTGCGTTTGGTGATGACCAGTTGGATTTTCATCGAGATTTTTAAGCAATTCAACATCATCATCCTCTTCTTCTACTTGATGTTCAATTGTCATATGATATTCACCTGATGATGGTTGATATGTTGTGGATAAATCATTTTCACTCCGTCGCTCATAGCCTGTTAATTCGTCTGAATATAGTAAATCAAAGCTCGTCAGATCATCCATACTATCGAAAGGGTCACATTCAAGGTCAGAGTAGTCATGTTGCACGGTTTCGCTATTAAAAATAGATATGCTTAAAATATTGTCTTTGTTTTGAACATCACCCTCTTGTAAGTGAATACCGGGCTGATTTTGAATATCACGGGGATTATCTTCCAGACTGACCATTGAATGATCCTGAGTATGTTGTGAATGTTCCTTTTCATTACTCGTTGAATGGTCTTGAATAATTCGTGAATGATCTCGAGTATTTTGTGGATGATCTTGTTGACTACTCGTTGGATGATCTTGTACATCGACTATTGTATGACCGTGAGATTCGAATGGATCATCTTGTACATCGACTATTGTATGACCGTGAGATTCGAATGGATCACCTTGTACATCAGCAGTTGTAAGATCTTGAGTATCGATTGGATGATCTTGCACATGTACAATTGAACGATCTTGAGTATTGCTCGTTAGATGAACTTGTACATCAACTATTGTAAGATCTTGAGTATCGATCGGATGGTCTTGTGTATTCACTATTGAATGACCTTGGATATTAGATGGACGTTGTTGAATACTCATTATTGAGCGATTTCGAACATGGATCGAATCTTCTTGTGTGATAACCTGATGATGTCTGGTGATGTCTTGAGTGTACCCGAGATCATCAACATCTCTACAACTTTCGTGGCCATTGTAATCCATATCATAATGTTCATATGTATCCCCACATAAATCGCATGGAATGCATTCTTTGTTATAAAAACAACTTGTTAGAGTGGAATCCATCAAAGTGGAGACGAGTAATCTTCTGCATTGATTGTTTGTTGCATAACTATACATGACATTTGTTTTTTCTTTTTGTTGTCCAGTTATTTCCATCGTTGTGAATGATTGTCTGATTGCTTCTTTCCTTCGATTCCAATATAGAATAGCACTGGAAGCTTGACCATCTCTACCAGCACGACCACATTGTTGAATATAGTCTTCAAAACTGTATGGCAAATCAATAATGATGACATACCGCACATGAGGATTATCTATTCCCAATCCAAAGCCAGATGTAGATAGCATAACCTTAACCTCTCCCTCTTGCCAATCTTGAAAGCTTTTTTGCCTTTGTGGTAAAGGCATTTTGGAGTGGTATTTACATACTTTAAAGTCTTTTATCAGATCAGTCCAATTTTCTAATTTTTCTATGGATTGAAAGTAAATGATCATTCGTTCCTTATGATTCAATTTTTTAAAATACTTTGCAATATCCTTTAAAATGACATCCATGGATTCCTGGTGTATGACTTTGAAATGTATGTTTTTCCTATCTGTAGGGGCTCTTATGTATACAGGCCGAGAATAAGGAAACAATGATTCTGTGAGTTGATCTTGAATCTTTTTTGAAGCAGTCGCGGTCAACAGAATGACAGGAATATCCAATATTCTCAATAGAGAGATATGTTGCATCACATGCCGATATTCAATATCTGTTACGTATACATGAGCTTCATCCAAAAAGATTCTGGATAATCTTTTCTCCTTTGCCAGTCTCTGCAAGTCAAACAAAACATTGGTATTCACAGCTCTATCTGATGTAAGTAAAATGATTTGTTGATTTTGAAAATCATCTGTATTCAAGCAAACGCTTATTCCTAGTTTCTTTGACTTCTTTTCCATGTCTAGTAATAACGAAATGGTTGGAACAACAAAGACGGCGGTTTTGGAATGCCAATGCAAACATGCCAACCAAATCAGAACAGACTTTCCTGCTCCTGTAGGTAGTATGACAAACATGTTATTTCTTGAATTTAACATAATGTCAACAGCACAGTGTTGTTCTTTACATGAAAACTCAGCATTGGGGTTTTTAAAGAGTTTTCTCAACAAGACAAGACTTTGTTTGGATTGAAACTTTGTTGTAAACTGAGGAAATGCATTTGTAGTATTTGCACCCAAATTTTGATTGAAACAAAATGGTTGTTGATAATGACTGTAACCCAAGTGCGGATCCATTGAATTGATTTCACTCATGTATTGGTTAATTGAATGAGTCAAATCTTCCGCTCCTCTTTTCTGAACTTGTTTTCCTCGCCTTGAATTTGTAATAAACCCCCCCCTCACTGATTTCACTCTCAGTTTCATCATCTATTCCATGTAAAGTCTCATCCAATCCATGCGTTTGATCATCAACTCCATGTAAAGTCCCATCCAATCCATCCGTATGATCATCAACTCCATGCGTAGCATCATCAACTCCATGTGTGGTGTCATCAAATTCATGTGTGGTGTCATCAAATTCATGTGTGGTGTCATCAAATTCATGCTCATCATCATCTTCCACATGTGCATGATCTTCATTATCAACACTGAAATCATCACCATTTATGTTTTGACCGTCATAGTGATCACCTTGATATACCAGGCCATCAACTGATTGACTATTTAAATACTTTCTTTTCTTCCCTTCTTTTTTCTGGTTCAAATGATTTGATGTGTTTGAATTACTTGAAGAAAAACCAGAGCGAAAAGGAATCGAGTTTAAAGTATTATCTCTCTGGAATGGTAAGATTGCCAAATCGTTTTGTTGGTCTTCTTGTTCGATCCTCCTTATTTGATGATTTGTCTGTTTTGTATGTTGATTTTGAGGATTGATTTTTTTCTTCTTCTGATGCTGAAGTTCCATGCTAGATTCTTTCCTTTTATTTTGTAGATTTGATATTAATGATGATGATTTTTGCTTTGTTTTTGAGATGAAAGCCAAAGATCCTTCAGTAATGAATCTGTGCCAAAGTTGTGAACAAGTATGAAACCCCCTCAAATCGATATCATCGACCCTATCATGTGATCCCATTACTATTGCATAATTCATCTGACCAACGAGATGAGAATGCCCCATTTGATCTGAAAACAAGAGATGTTTTTGTTTACCATGGATGCCAGATGAGCTTTGTCCCATTGAACCCTCCATGATGTCAATTTGATTTGAAATGTATTTTGCAAAATGACGAAACATTTGAAATTGCAAAGGAACTCCAG
>JAIYDG010000380.1 GCA_027487625.1 Bacteroidota bacterium | reverse complement strand
TCTAAAGGCTGCGTTGATGAACAAGGTGATATTGATTATTTTATAGTAACTGAACCACAAAGGTTATGGATTACAAGAACTTTGCTCATCGTATTTAAAAAGGTTTTTCTATTAAACAGCCATAAATATTTTTGTGTGAACTATTTTGTTGATACCAAACACCTTGAAATTCCAGATAAAAATATTTTTACAGCAACAGAATTACTTACATTATTGCCAATGACAGGCATAAATGTTTATAATGATTTGATTCAAAATAATGAATGGGCTTATACCTATTTGCCAAATTTTCAAATAAATAAAAAAGAAGAAGTAAACATTGAAAAGTTCTATTTTAAGTCGTTTTTCGAAAAAATACTTTCTGGATATTTAGGTGATATTTTAGATTCATTATTCATGAAACTTACCATTAAAAAGTGGAAATCTAAATTCAAGAATTTTGATCAGGAAGCACTTGATACTGCTTTACGTTCTAGAAAATATGTTTCAAAACACCATCCACAGCAGTTTCAAAAGGTGGTTTTAAGTAGGTTAGAAAACAGTATTGCTCAGTTACAAAATCAATTTAATTTTAAGTTGCATGACTGATTTGTTACTTACACATTCTTATTTCCTGAGGTTTGATCCAAAGCAGTTTAAATCGGGTACTCCTTATGCTCCTTTAGCCCCATTATTTGCTGCTTCTTTGCTTCAACAAAATAATTATCAATTGAAATTTTACGACAATATGTTCAGTTGTCGTGCAAGTGATATTCGTACTTATCTTTTGAATAATATCCCTAAGTTATTTGTTATTTATGATGATGGCTTTAATTATCTAACAAAAATGTGTCTCACCAATATGCGTGAGGCGGCTTTTGAAATGATACAAATAGCAAAAGACTTGGGGTGTAAAATTGCTATTTCAAGTTCAGATTCAACAGATCATTCTTTAGAATATTTACAGAAAGGTGCAGATTTTATTATTGTTGGTGAAGGCGAACAAACATTATTAGAACTGAGCAATTTTTTAATTCGACAAGAAGGAGTTTTAGAAAATATAGATGGATTGGTTTGGTTAAATAACGGAGAATTAGTAAAGAATAAGAGTCGAAATAACTTAAAGAATCTTGATGATTTACCTTTACCTGCTTGGGATTTAATTGATTTGAAACCTTATCAGGAAATGTGGCTACAGCACAAAGGATATTTTTCAATTAACTTAGTAACTACAAGAGGTTGCCCTTTTAAATGTAACTGGTGTGCAAAGCCAATTTATGGTAATCGATATAATTCAAGAAGTCCACAAAATGTAATTGAAGAGATTTTATTATTATACAAAAAGTTTGATGTTAAACATATTTGGTTTGCCGATGATATTTTTGGTCTGAAGCCTGGGTGGGTGAATGAATTTGCTGCTTTGGTTAAACAACACAACTTAGACTTCAAATTTAAAATTCAATCAAGAGTTGATTTATTATTAGAAGATGATTCAATAAAAGACTTAGCAATTGCAGGCTGTGATGAAGTTTGGGTTGGTGCAGAAAGTGGTTCCCAAAAGGTTTTAGATAACATGGATAAAGGCACCAAACTTGAACAAATAGAAGAGGCAACTAAATTGATGAAAATTAATGGTGTAAAACCATGTTTTTTCCTGCAGTTTGGTTATCCTGGTGAAGAATTTCAAGACATACAAAGTACCATTCAAATGGTAAAACGATTGATGCCATATGATATCGGCATTTCAGTTTCATATCCTTTGCCGGGAACAAAATTTTATGAGAATGTAAAATCTCAATTAAATCAAAAGCAAAACTGGACAGATTCTGATGAATTGTTGGTGATGTTCAATAGCACTTATCCCGCAGGTTTTTACAAACATTTACAAAGATTGGTGCATTATCAGTTTAGAAAATGGAAGGCAAAGGAACAATTAGAAAGCAATTTTAATTTAAAACATATTGTATTAATCGCTTTAAGGCAAATACAAATTATACAATCTAAGTTTAAAATAAGAAAATATGCAGCAGGCCAATTTTAATTCCATTGCTGCAAGTTATGATTCAGATTTTTCATCGAGTAAAATTGGAATCATGCAAAGAAATAGAGTTTGGCATCATTTGAAATCAGATTTAAATCAAACCCAAATTCAATCAGTTTTAGAAATTAATTGTGGAACTGGAGTTGATGCTTTTTTACTAGCAAAACAAGGATATTCGGTTATTGCAACTGATATTTCATCTGAAATGATTCATTATGCAAAACAAAAAAAAGATACTTCAATTACTAATCCTCAATTTTTAACCTGTGGATTTAATGATTTGAAGAATGTATTTACTGAAAAGAAGTTTGATTTAATATTCTCAAATTTCGCCGGATTAAATTGTATCAATGAAGAAGAATTAAAACAATTGAACCATGATTTTAATCGACTATTGAATCCAAATGCATTGTTAATTATGGTTTTATTGGGCAAAAAATCATGGATGGAGCGGCTATATTTTCTATTAAAAGGAAATTCAAAGAAAGCTTTTAGAAGAGAAAATCCTGATTTGGCAAGTCTGGGAGATAATAGTTTTCAGATGACCTATTGTTATTCCGTTGATGAAGTAAAAGATATATTTAATGACTTCATTTGTATAAAGCGCAAGCCAATTGGAATACTTATTCCACCGTCATATTTAGAGCCTTTAATAAAAAAACTTCCTTTTTTAAAATTTGTTCTTCAATTTGCTGAAAGTCTAATAGGAGGTTTTTCCTTTTTAAGCGATTACGCAGACCATACCTATTTAGTGTTTAGAAAAAAATGAAAGTAGTTTTTACACATGGATATTTTATAAATGAAGATCCCAAAGAATTGGAGATAATGAGACCTTATGTTCCTTTGGGTATTTTATATATATCTGCATGGTTGCAAAAAAATGGTTATGAGAACGAAGTTTTCGATTCTACTTTTTCAAGTTTTGAATTACAAAAGCGGTTTATCTTAGAAACTCAACCAGATGTACTAGCCATCTACACCAATTTAATGACCAAATTGAACGTGCTAAGAACCATTCAATTTGTAAAGTCAGAGCTAGAGCTAAAACATACAAAAATTATTCTTGGAGGACCTGAAGTAACCAACCATATCGATAAGTTTTTAGAAAATGGTGCTGATTTTATCATACAAGGAGAAGGTGAAGAAAGTATGTTGGAATTGGTTCAGTTTTTGGATGGAAAATTTGAAAATGGAATTGATAAAATAAATGGTATTTCCTATAAGAATGAGATGGGAATAACTGTTTTTACTCAAGAAAGAACTAAGTTAAAGAACCTCGATGAACTTCCTTTACCAAATAGAACTAAAGTTAATCTTCAATTATACTTTGATGCATGGAAAGCAAAACATGGAACCAGCGCCATTTCAATCAATACAATGAGAGGTTGCCCTTACAGCTGCAAGTGGTGTAGTAGGGCAGTATATGGTCAAAGTTATAGAAGAAGAAGTGCAAAACATGTTGTTGATGAATTAGAGTGGATACAAAATAATTATCAGGTTGATACAGTTTGGTTTGTTGATGATGTATTTACTGTTAGTCACAAATGGTTAAAAGAATTTAGATTGGAGCTTGAGTCGCGAAAATTATCAATAGCTTATGAATGTATTACAAGAGCAGACAGAATGAATGCTGAAGTAATAGATGAATTAAAGGCTAGTGGATGTTTCAGAGTTTGGATAGGTGCTGAAAGTGGTTCCCAAAAAGTAATTGATTTAATGGATAGAAGGGTAGATGTGCTTCAGGTTAGAGACATGATTAGGCAAGCACAAGCCAAAGGAATACAAGCTGGTACCTTTATTATGGTTGGATATCCGGGTGAAACTGAAGAAGATATTTTTGAAACCATCAAACATTTGAAAGATTCAGATCCTGATATATTTACAATTACAGTTGCATATCCGATAAAAGGTACGCCTTTATATCTTGAAGTAGAAAATGATTTTATCAAAGATTTACCTTGGGAAACTTCAACAGATAGAGATATTGATTTTAGGAGAACTTATCCTCGTAAGTACTATAATTATGCTGTTCGTCATATTGTAAATGAGGTGAATGCTGGAAAAGCCCTAAAAAATAAACAATGGATGAATTTGGCAAAGCTTAAATTGAAATCAATGGCAGCAAGAGGCATCATGACTTATACCAAATACGCTGGTTAGAATAGTTTTTTCAATTATAATTTGTAGCTGCTTTACAGTAGTAATTTTTTAGAAATCAAGGATAAGTTTTGAGAATTATTTTATAAAATTATTTTGGAACTACATTGCTTTATTTAATGAAACTTAAGACCCCGATAGGTGGTCTCATGTTTAAAGAAAAATGATCAATATGAATTCTCCCCAAATCACAACAAGGCGGACCTTTGGTCCGCCTTGTTGTGATTTGGGGTTGGTGTTTCATCATAACTTGTTTTCTACAATCATGTCATCACTTCAAGATTTAGTGAACTTGCCAAAAGAAAAATAAACTGAATATTATTCGTTTTTTTGTTTTTTTGATTTTAACGAGTAATAATCAGCCATAAAGTTTATCTAAATTTTGTTAGGTAAAGTATAGGATAATCGTATACTTTTTAAACGATTAGGAATTTCATATTTTGTTAAAACATTTATGAAATTACTTTTATATAGTATAAGATAATCAATAATTAATATGATTTTTTGATGAAAAAGTCTATTTTAGATTTTGAAATAGAAATCTATACTATTCTAAAATTCATCACAACTTAAAAAAATCAAGAACCTCTAATTAAACAAAAACCATGAAAAAAAACTTAGCAGAATTTATTGGAACATTTTGGCTCGTATTGGGCGGATGTGGAAGTGCCATGTTAGCAGCAGGATTTGCTGATGTAGGAATTGGACTACTTGGCGTTTCATTTGCATTTGGACTTACTGTATTAACAATTGCGTACTCCTTAGGACATATTTCAGGAGCTCATTTGAATCCAGCGGTTACCATTGGATTATGGGTAGGAGGTAGAATTGGGAAGAAAGAAGTATTACCATATGTAGTATCACAAATTGCTGGAGGCATTTTCGGAGCGGCTGTTTTGTACCTAATTGTGATTGGAAATGGAAGTTCAATTGGTGATTTCGCAGCAAATGGATATGGTGATCATTCACCAGGTAAATACAATATGCTTTCTGCCATCGTAACTGAGTTTGTTATGACATTTATGTTTTTGATAGTCATTCTTGGTGCAACTGACGATAAAGCTCCTAAAGGATTTGCCGGCATTGCCATTGGTTTAGCATTAACACTAATCCACTTAATTAGTATTCCTGTAACCAATACATCTGTAAACCCTGCCAGAAGCATTAGTCAAGCGCTATTTGTTGGCGATTGGGCTTTGGCTCAAGTTTGGATGTTTATTGTAGTTCCGATTGCTGGAGCTGCCCTTGCAGGAGTAGTTTATAAGTATTTAAGAGCTAAATAGATTTACATTTTTTGTAAAATTAAAAAACTCATTTGATATAAAAATCGAATGAGTTTTTTTGTTGTTTTTTTAAGAGGTGAGAAAAGTTTAATTCTTATATCAAGTACTTTTTTGGGGACTTTTAGGACCCGGGCGACAAGTCGACTGGGTCCTAAAAGTCCCCAAAAATTTAACGCTACTCTTTATTTTTCTTTTTATAATCCAATCTTGCTTTCATCATTCTTTCTCTAATTCCACCTTCTTTTATAAAAGCTATTTCAAGAGATTTAATTTGTTTTGCTAACAGATAACTTGTAATCTTAATTAAACAAATCATTGTATTGGCACATATTTCGGGTTCTTCATGTTCGATAGCCTTAATAAAAGTATCATAATTTGCATCCGGTGTTCTATTTAACTCCCTCAACCTTAGCGTTAACCTATGTTCCTTATCCCAATAATCTAATTTGTTTGTTCTCAAAAAATCCTCATAATCAATTTTAAGTTCTTCTAAAGAGGCTCTAGCTACATTAGTTAATTTTATTTCTGTTTCTTTAGAAGTACCTGAAGCCATGCTTGCTTCTACAATGTTTTGTTTACCGCTTCTGGCAGCTTGTACCATTTGATCTATAGTTCGGTCATATTTATGAAAGAAACGATTTGTGAAATAGATGGTGCCATCATAGATGATTTCAGATTTCTGATAAGACATTAAATTCTTGTAGCCACCAAAAGCTGGTATAAAACCTGGATTGTTCAAGTTATCATCATTCATGTTTCATTTGATTTCGTTCTTGAAAACTAATAAAAGATAGATTTCCATTCAAAAGTAAAAGGCATGAATAAAGGTTTTTAATATTGATTCATTAGCCATTTTCCTTTTGTTTACAGCGGTTTTAAAGATGTTTAATATTTACCAACTATTTTAACTTGAACTAAAAAATGAGTTAATTTTCTTCCTAAATGAGGCTAATTCAGGAACTCCTTAAAAATTACCTTTATTCTGTATTTAGTTTAATAAAATACGAAAAGGGACTAATGCAAAAAATTTAAAGTAGTTATTCATCAAACCTTACATCTATATTATGAAAATCAATTTAATTAGATGATTATAATTACAATATAAGATTTACAGCAAGCCCTAGATAAAAGCTGTAAAGTCCTAATTTTAAAGGCTGAATTTTCCATTTTTAATTGGCTTTGTCTTGCATTTTTCGAGTGATTTTCACCACAAGTGCTCTTGGTGTAAAGCGAACAGAATTGGCTAAAATCCAATTCATGAAACCATGGATTGCCACTGTTCTTCCTTTCATCATTGCTGCATAGCCATAATCAGCCACTTCTTTTGATGTCGGTAGTTTTTTTCCTTTCACTAAGTTACTTTCTTCCATGGCGGCAGCTGCTTGAAATCCACTTTCTGTAGCACCAGGACATAATGTTGTAACAGTTACACCTTTGTCTCTAACTTCATTGTCAATTGCTTCAGAGAAACTTAAAACATAGGCTTTAGTTGCATAATAAACAGACATAGTTGGACCAGATTGAAAGGCTGCAGTAGAAGCCACATTCATGATTTTTCCATTTCCACGTTTTACCATATCCTGAATGTAAAGTTTGGTGAATTGGGTTAAAGTAGTCATGTTAAGGTTAATCATTTTTAACTCTTTGTTCCAATCAGTTTCAACAAAAAAGCCAAATTCTCCAAAACCTGCATTGTTAATGAGGTAATCGATTTGAATCTTTTGTTGTTGTGTTTCTTGGTACACTTCAAGAGCAGAATTTTCTTGCGAAAGGTCTTTGCCTATTGTATAAACAGTTACCTTAAATAACTTTTCTAGTTCCGATTTTAATTCATCGAGTTTTGATTTATTTCTTGCTACCAAAACTAAATTGTCACCTTTAGACGCATGAATTTTTGCTAATTCCAGTCCGATGCCATTTGATGCACCTGTAATTAATGCTGTTGCCATTTATTCTTAAATTTTATGCAAACCTAATAAGTCTTTTTAAAACTTACAACATTAGAGTATAGTCTATACTTGTAATTTATTTTTAAACAGCTTTAATTTGTAACATGTTAATAAACGAATTATCAAAAAGAACTGGTTTAAGTGCGCATACAATTCGGTTTTATGAAAAATCGGGTTTAATAAAAGGTAAACGAGATGAAAGTGTTAAAACCAATAAATACTTTCATTATGATGAAGAAACTATTGAGAAATTAGAATTGATAAGAGATGCTAAATCGGTTGGTTTTACAATTTCAGAAATTGAACAATTGATGGATGCTTGGTACAATAACAAACTGACTATTTCCGAAAAACTAGCTGTATTAGATGAGAAACTTTTATCGATTGATGAAAGAATCAAACAACTTAAAGGAATGAAAAAAATGATCAGCCAATTTAAAGAGGATGTGATTAAAGATGATTGTTGAGTGGGTTAGTTTTTCAAATCATAATTTTTTAAATAGATATAAGTATAAGATGTAAAATTTCTGTATTCATAGTTTTTAATTGATATTACACTTACTAAGTTTCTGAAATTTTAGCTTATTCAACAATAATCTATTCTGTATAATTGTTTTTCAAACCACATCCGGTGTTACAATCTCTTCTTCAGCTATTTTATTAATTCGTGGTTGGATAATCCAAATACCAATTGGATAGAACCAAATCAAGAAGAATTCTCCAGCAAAATCTGAAAAGCTACATTCTTTTTGAAGCTCTATAGTTCTAATTGTTTTAGCAATAAAATACAAGCAGTAAAAAATGCAAAACATCGAAAAGAAATGCAATGGAAATACAATAAACATGATAAGTCCAATACTTGTAATATCGGGTTCTGTGCCTGAATAAATACCCGTAAACATTGAACTCATTAAACTGCCAATTAGAATTAGGAAAAACAAAATATAAACCAAGGGAATGAAGAAAAATATTTTGAATTTGGTGGTTTTCATTTTTAATCCTAGCGGAATTTTATGTTGTAATCCAATTGCAATCGACCAAAACCAACCAAAGAAAGTTCCCAAAAAAAGAACCATTATAAACGGTAACAGGCTAAAATATTTCAGCATAAATGACATATCTGGCGGATTATTCTCTCCGATTTGAGAAATCATATTACCCATCATAAACATTTGGGAAAAGATTGGAATACCAAACATCAAAAGAAACAATTGCCAGTGTTTAGCTTTAAGAAATAGGTTTGAAAGGTTCATAAAAGAAAAGGTGAAATAGGTTTAAATCAAAACTAAGAAAATTTGAGCTTTAATGATGGTGTTTAATTTACTTATTCAAAGAAATAAAATTACTTACCATCTTTTTCTATAAAAATACCTATAATTAATTATTGGGTTATTATAGTCAAATTCTATTTCTTTTTCTAAAAATCCTTTATCTGAATAACTGTATGATCGTTCCAATTCTTTTGGCTGATTTTTTATTTCTTTATAAACACATAGTTTAAGCTGTTTGGGATTATATTCATATTGATAAATTGTATTTGATAATCCATTTAATTTGTTAACATCATTATAATCTGATAATGAATCTTGATAAGAATTTGAAGTACAATTCTTTATGAAGCTTATTCTGCCATGAATATACTTTTTTAGGTTTTCGTCAGAATTTCCAAGACTATCAATTTTTGTTTCAATTGTAGAATGAAGCATTTTATGATTTTTCGATTTACTAAGTAAGTATTTGGTTTCAATTTTTTGCTTGTTTAGATATTGAATTTCAGTATAATAATTAGCTAAACTAGTCTTTTCATAAACAGACTTCAATTGTCCTTTTTTATTATATTTAAATCTATAAACTGTATAATTCTGTTTTGTATGAAGTTGAAAACCACAACCTAAATCATAACATTCAAATGACTTTAATTTACCATCTTTTTGAAATTGCAGAACATGAGATGGGAAGTATCTGATTTTTCCAATAGAGTCAATTTTCTCAATTTGTAGGCTTCCCTTTTTTAGTACACTTCAAAAATATAATTATTCTTATACATTTATGTTATCTCTTCTTCAAGGCTGAGTGGAACGGAGGCGTAGCCGGAGTGGAACTCAGCCTTGAAGAAGAGTGAATTATTATCATTTTTTATTCGGTATTGAATTGGTGATAGTCCATCCAGAGAGTCGTGTGGTCTATTATTATTATAGTCCTTTACCCATTCATCAGCAGCATCTCGTACCTCATCCAAATTACTAAACACATAAAAATCTAAAACTCCTTCGCGGAAGGATTTATTAAACCTCTCTATATATCCATTTTGCATAGGTTTACCTGGTTGAATATACTTAAACTCAATCTCATTAGCTTCACTCCATTTTTGTGCTAAATCTGCAATAAATTCAGGGCCATTATCCATTCTTATCGTTTCTGGTTTGCCATATTTTTTTATCAAATGATTTAACACCCAAATTACTCGACTACTTTTCATTGAATAATCAGTCTCAATGAACAGTACTTCTCTGTTATAATCATCAATTACATTAAAGGTTCTAAACTTTCGTCCTCCATCCAATGCATCACTCATAAAGTCAATACTCCATGTGTGGGTGAATTTAGGAGGGACTTCTAGTGGCAATTTTACACGCGCTGGAAGTCTTTTCTTTGCCTTTCTTCGCATTGGAAGACCTTGTTTAACATATATTCTATGTAATCGCTTATGATTTACCTGCTCGCCTTTATTTCGAATCCTGCTATAACACTTCCAGAACCCTTCTTTTGGATGGTTTTCTGACAATAATTTAAGTTCCTGAATCAGGTATTGATCGTTTTTAATGGATTGATAGGATAATGAACTTCTGCTTGTCCCCAACAACCGACACGCCCTGCTAATGTCTTTGGGTCTGTCCAACTTTAATTCTTCCACAATCCTTTTTTTATCGCAGGGCTTTAGAGCTTTTTTTCGATGATATATTTAGCGGTGTCGAGCTCAAGAGCCAAATTAGCGTACATCCTTTTTAGCTTGGCATTTTCTTCTTCCAAGTCCTTTACTCGCTTCATTTCACTAGCTTCCATACCTCCATATCTCTGACGCCATTTATAGAAGGTCGCTTTGGACAAACCATGTTCTCTTGAAATTTCTTCAACACTCTTTCCTTGGTCAAATTCTTTCAAAATACTTGCAATCTTTGTTGCTGAAAACTTACTCTTTTTCATTTTTT
>JAIYDG010000099.1 GCA_027487625.1 Bacteroidota bacterium | reverse complement strand
TCCTCTACAATAAGGAGGTAATGTTAGATTTGACGAGTAATCAATAGAAATAAAATGAAAATAAAGTTCAATACAGAGCTAACAACCAACACATACAACAAATGAAACAAGCTATGTTCTCTAAATTCCACATGTTACTCACCAGCAAGTTTTTCAAGTTGCTTCAGTGCATTCGAAACCAGCTCTTCACTCAAACAATCATCATTCAAGATTGCCTGATATTGCTTCAAGTTGTTGTCTGTTTCGGTGGCTGTGTAGTACTGCTGCACCTCGTTGACTTGGCTCATCGTGGAGAAAGTCGAATTACGTGTTGCAACAGCTGCCAATTGAGAGGAGGTGCACTCAGCACGAACTTGAGGCCAACCGCCTTCCTTTGATTGCTGGCGCCGAGAACGACCCGCAGAGTTAATGATGTCCATCGCACCTCCACCATACTGTCCAACAATATCGAGATTTCCTTGGGCCAATTGTGCTTGCATCTGGTTGGAAACGAATCCATTGCTGGATGCCACACGAGCTGAATCGTCGGCAAATTCTAAGGGTTTCACATTCACATCGATGATGCGACGAACAGAGTTTTGATTGGCATCCTTGATGATCACAACACCACGAAGTCGTGTAAATCCTGCTTGAGGGTTGGACATTCTTCCAGCAGGCATCACAACTGGCCGATTTGGATTGGGACCAAACGAGGAAACAATCTGCTCATCTCCGAGGTCTTCAAGAATATACCCAAATGCATACGAAAGAGGGAAGTTGAAATCAAGTGTTGTCCAATCCTTGGCTTGGAAAGTGAACAATGACATCTGATCTCCACCGCTGGAAGGAACGGAGAAATTTCCACCAAATGGCAGAATATTTGTGGTAAATCGGACCTCAGAGTATCCCTCAACTGGTGCAGCCTGGGATGCATCAAAAGCAAACAGGCGAAGGCGATACTCTGTATTTTCAGACATCTTATCAGCTGGAATCGAAAGCCTAGGCGAGTTAACTGACAGTGGATTTACTCCAAGGGCAGACAAGGATGCATCCACAGGCGCCATGACCGCCCAGCGATAGCTTAAAATGATCTGGGGATTACTAGCTTCGGCTGTTCCAGACAGACGTAACGGTAAGGAAATGGAGGGCCTTTCTTGTTCAGGAGGTGTGATAACAACGATAGGAGGATCACCAAGCACGACCTTGAGCTCTTTCGTGGTGCTTTGGGGCGCATAGGAACCTATTGACTTTCCAACAGCTACCGTGATGATATAATCGCTGGGAACCAACCTAAGAGAGTCGCTTGATTGCCGAAGAATGACTGAAGCTGTATTCGTAAATGTGATCACAGAGTTGTCAGCGTTTTTTTTTTTTTTTTTGTTTGCGGCAACAACACAAGACCACTGGTACGTCAGGGTTGATTTGTCTTGGGTCGAAGGCAGCTCGGGATCAAATGATATTCCGGCATCCAAAACGAAATCGCGGACTGTTCCAGCCACACCTGCACTGCCTCCAACCATCAACGCTCTCAAGTTGCTCGATCCACCTTGGAGATCAACCGTCGCAACATTGCACGCTTCACCGCCAGTGTTGAGAGGCACACAACCGCGGAGCTGGATCGCATAATTTTGGAAGGGCTGCAACGTAAATGGCTCGATGGCCAATGTGTTTGTGGTGCGAGTGCGCTCTGATAAGGTAATGCTTGGTCCACTAGTTTGACGCCAGATGTAATTGATCCGAGAACCATCGACGCAATCAGGAATGACACCAGAGCCAGAGAGTGTTGTGAGACGAGACGGCAATACTCTTTGAATGCGAGTCCCTCCAATCATGATTGTGGGAAGGGCCTCCGAAGACTTTTCAACTCTGAACGACCCGACTCCCTCCAATCCGAAAGGAGTTGAGAGTTTGAGAGTGAATACGTAGATGTTGTTGGCTGGAAGCTCGTCGTTCAATGTGACAGTATCTTGGCTCGTTGCCAAAACAGCATTGACCTCTTGGACCTTTGAAGCTTCGAGTGGGCTTTCGGATGTGAAACTCCATTCATAGATTCTTCTGCATGAAGTTCCAGCAACACGAGACGCGGATGAATCGAGCAACAACTCAGAGCAGCGTCCAATCATCTCAGGACCAGAGATACCGACTTCGACAGACACTTGCGGGTTGGTGATGCTAACAATGATTGACCCTGTGCTTGTTGGGGTGACGGGACAAGCCCCCGCAATCTGCACAACCCCATCAACAAGCGTGATTGGCTCGCCAATGACAACGTTCGGAGAGCACCTGGCTTCAACCTTGACAGTTGAGGAATTTACCCACAGACATTCCAGACTGCCAAGACCGACGAAGAGAGCGGAGCAGTCGAAGCGCTGATTCACTAGCTTTCCACCTTGGTTCGTTGGGAAGTCGAACGAAACAAAAAGATCTTGAGCTCTGCTGTCAAAAGTGGCTGAAACCATCGATGGTGCGCTGACTCCTTGAATATTCTTTGGGTTGAATGTGGTGAATGGGACGAAAAGCCCAGCGGCATTTCTGAAGAATGTCACGTTTCGGTCAAGGGTGATAGAGCCTGTCAAATCCATGGTAAACATGGAAACGGAAATCCCGATTGAGGTTTCCGCCTCACTATTTGCTCGACCAGAATAAGTAAATACTTCGCCAGTTTGAATCGGATAGACTGAAAAGCCCTGGTTCGTGTTGGCATATTGATACTGGTTTGCATCGGATGGATTCATCACTTTGTTGGCATCGGTGATAAAGTCGAGTTTGAATTTGGTTCTTTCGACAATAGCGTCGCCATTTTGGTCACGAGCAGTAATGGAGACCATCGGCTCGCAAGCATACCCAGGCTTTGTGGAAAGTGTGAGATCAAAGAATCGCCATTTGCTCGCCAGGACGCGAATAAGAAACTGGGCATCAGCGATGGTCGTGACTTGGTCTTGGTTGGGATCCAAAAACTTTTTCTGTGCTGCACTCAGAGACGATTGAGAAACTATTCCAGCAATCACTTGCAAAGCAAACTGAACGTCTCCGATCGAGAATTCACAATCCCCATCTGCATTGCCGAGAATGGAGGAAGGGTCGCATACACTCCTCAACGATGAACGAACAGGCGAGATGACCACAGGCAATGCCAACTGTGCGAGGCTTCGAGAGCCGGTGCCGACACGAACAGGCAAATCTCCTGCAACAAAGGCACGCGTTTCTCCAGGTCCGAGGGCGGGTCCAATGGCCGAAGGCGTTGCACCAGCAGAGAGCATCTTGGTGATGTAGCCCGTGATTCTCGATGTTCCTTGTGTTGCGCCTCTGACGACAATGGAGGCCACATGGAAACGATTGCCTTTTGCTTCCATGTTCACAGCCGTGGCACCTAGAATGCGAATCACGCCTCGTGTTTCAGCAGCGTTGTATTCAAACTGTGCAGTGTTCCATGAATTACCACGGGTGCCTGAAACAACGGTCAGCTGATCTGCATTGTAGTTCAGGGCGATATCAAGGCTTCCAAGACTGAAGGAGCCAGTGTTGACAAAAATGTTCAAGGTGAAATCACCAGACGATAAGGTTCCGACAGCGGCTCCATCGGCACTGCCAATATCGACATCACCAACTTGAGCATCGAGATTGGCGAATGCACTGCTTGTTCCTTGCTTCGTTCCACAGCTGAGTTTCGCAGTGAGGGTGATGGAATTCAAAGAGTTTGCGGTGAGTGTTGTCAATCCTGATGCGCTGTCGATAGAGATGGTCGAGGAGTCAGAAGATGAGAATGTTAGGAGGCCTGGCACGCTATGACCATTCAGCAACTTTGCCCCGTCAGACAGATCGACAGCAGACACCAAGTAATTCGTCGCAGAATTCTTGAACCCTCTCAATGTTCCAGGGAAAGTTGTCGAGATTGACGTGACTTGGACAATATTAGTCTCCACTGCAATGGACAGGGCATCCGAAGTTGCTGTAAAGAAGCTAGCACCGACTTGGAACGTGCCGGCACTTCCTGTTGGTGTAATGACTTTGTTGCTAAGAGCAGCGAAATTGCTTGCATCCGCAGAGACAAAACTGACTTGGACATCATTGTGAGGGGTGATATTGATGAATTCCCCGTTCGTGAGACGAGCATTCACTT
>JAIYDG010000171.1 GCA_027487625.1 Bacteroidota bacterium | reverse complement strand
GATTAGTCCGATTGGAGCAAATGGATATGTCATGATTTATTTTTTAGTTTCAGTTGTTGTTGTAAGTGTCGTGCTAAAATGGCAGCTAACACGGAAATATGCGTACTTGTCGCGTCCGGTTGATAAAGGTAAACCAATAGCACTAAATCTCCAAGTATCTGCGATTTTTAGTTTTATAACCTTGATAATGAATGAATTGATTTAAGTTATCCAACTTCTTTCTCATTTTTCTACAATAATATTCTGTTGCTTAACTATAAAATCGAATGAAAGCTCTTCCAATGATTTTCCATTTACCATAGCATCCCAAGGTCCGTGACCTCTATTTTCTAAAGTGTATAATACATAGTTAGCACCCGTAGAAGTATAAATATCTTTTAACTCAAGTGCTTCGGAATATGCTACAGTTGGGTCGTTAGTACCATGAGCAATCATTATTGGTGGGTCAGTAGGGTCAAAGCGATTGTATCCATATATGTTATTATTTGCAGTAACGGCTACTCCACTACCCCAAAAATCTAAAATTGTTTTTATGGTATAATTGTTACTATTCAAATTTGTCGTTGCCAATGAAGGGTCGTTACTTAAAGAGATTTCGTTTGTAAAATCGATTGTGTTGGTAATACCTAATGTTGTAGCCATAATAGCACCTGCCGAACCACCACCTACTGTAATATAATTGGGGTCAATATTGTATTGATTTGCATTTGCAATTAGCCATCTAAGTGCTGCTTTTGCATCTCTGTGAGCAGGATACAACGCTAAAAATTGAGACTGATCTGCGAGTGGAACACTGTTTTGTGCATATTGAATCCATTCTGTTGGAACTGTACCTTTATTACTCCGTAGTCTATAATTGATAGAAAAAGCTACCCAACCTCTTGATGCGAAGTAATTAGCAAGATTTACAATGTTAACATCACTCTTATCACCACCCGAAAATCCTCCTCCATGAATCAACAATATGGCAGGCTTTTTTTTAGTATTATTGGCTGGTTTATAAACGTCTAATTTTAAATCTATAATTGAATAAGCAGCACTGTTAAATGTCTGATGGCTTAATCCCTCACCATATTTGACATTTTGTTCAACTGCTACTGAATATGTTGATGACGACTTAACAGACATAGAATTCGGAACAATTGTGTCTCCATTATCATCTTTTTCGCAAGAAGATAAGACAGCTATTAACATTAACATTTTAATTGAATTTTTCATTTTTTCATTTTTTCAGTTAGACGTGTTGAATGATAAAAGGTTTAAAATTACTGCCAACACGGAAATATGTGTACTCGTCACGCCCGCCTGATAAAGACAAATCAGCAGTACTGAATTTCAGAGTGCCTTTGATTTTTAATTCTATTAAATTGATAATGAATGAATTGAATTAAGACGCGCAACTCCTTGTGCAGTGTCGTGTTTTGGGCTAACCGGGGAAGGCGAGATGTTGCTCAACAACAATGAGGTAAGGGAACCCGATGAAAGAAAATGGTCTACTCCTGATTTGCGGAAGCGAATCGGGCGAGTTGAGGGGTTTTTGAAAGGGAAATTTGAGGATTTTGAGTAAGGTGGCATTGGTGCTGCCGGAAGTGTTGTGTTGATTGGCTGTGGAATGGCCACCAACGGATAACGGCTTGGCAAAGGTGGGGCATTTTATGCATAAAAGTTCAACTCAACACTAATAACTAATACAAGCACAAATGTTGGATTGAGCAATGTCGCCCCACTTTTGCCAAACCGAGGTTGTTGGCAGTATGATTTTGTTAATACTATTTGTCTCGTTTGTAATAAGCTACAATACTTGCTTTTGCAAGCGTATTATTCCATAGATAAAAACCAACAATAGCAGGGTTAATGTTTTCGTCAAGCCCTAATTTATCTGTTTTTAAGGCATAAACCGTTATAACATACTGATGAAAACCGTGTCCTACAGGTGGACAAGGACCTCCATAGCCATTAATTCCATAGTCTGTTTTGCTTTGTATACTTCCCTTAGGTGCTATGTTTAGTTTGACATTGCCTGCATTGGTTACCAACTCGTTTACGTTTGCAGGAATATCAAATACAACCCAATGCCAAAAACCACTTCCTGTCGGTGCATCCGGATCATACATCGTTATAGCAAAACTTTTCGTTCCTTCGGGTGCATTTTTCCAAGATAATTGAGGCGATTGATTCTCGCCTGAACATCCAAATCCGTTGAACTCTTGAACTTTTGTTGTTTCTCCACCCAAATCCTTACTTGTTAGCGTAAAGGTTTTTTGTCCGAAAGCAGTAGTTATAAAAATTACTGCCATTGCTAAAATTGAAACTGCATTTTTCATGTTGTGCAAATTTTAAAGATTGAATAATGAGGCAAAATTAGCTTAGATACTTGTAGATAAATGGAGGTAACTGTTCAAAAAGTGTGGCTAAAAGTTCAATCTTTATGGTGCTGTTTGGGGGTTATTCCAAATTTAGATTTATAAGCCTGAATAAAGCTTGATAAGCTCTCATACCCAACTTCAAAGTATATCTCTGAAGAGCTTTTTTGTTCTTGGAAGATTAAATGATGAGCATACTCTAACCTTTTGTTTTGAAACCATTTTATAGGAGATTCGGCATAGTGTTTTTCAAATTCTCTCTTAAAAGTAGATACACTCATATTGCATAAAAATGCTAATTCTTTTAGTGATAGTTTGTTCATCCAATTGGTTTCAACAGTTTGAATGAAATTTTGTGATGTATCGTTGCTTTTTTCTAACAAGGAGTACAGGAATTCTGTACCGTATATTGCTATCAAATAGAGCATTATTTCTTCAAGTTTCACTTCAAGCAACTTCTTTTGAATGTTTTGTGAAAGTTTGGAAATATCTAGCAGGCTGTTTACAAATCTATAAATAAATTCATCATATCTAAAAGAGTAAACCGATTTATATTCGTTTAATTCGGTCTTATTTAGTTCATTTTTTCGGATAAATTTCAATAAGGTTTCGCTGGCAAAAAATAGAAGTACACTTCTATAATTTCGAATGTCTGAAAGTTTTTCGGTCATTAGGCAATGTCCCGACTTCATTATCAGGAACTTGGAATTATCAATTGATAAAGTTGAGTTATCGAAAACAACTTCTTTATTTCCCTCAATTAAAAAGCTAAATGTATTTTTATTTAGAATAATTTGCTGTTTTGCAATTTCATTTGAGCTACTATAATCAAAAATCTGAACGGATTGTGAATTTTCTATATTTAGTTCGTCGGGAAGTGTAATTGCCTTCATTTGGTTCGTTATTCGTTTATATGCACTTTAGTGAAGTATTGCACACAACACAGAAATATGCGCACTAGTTGCGTCCGTGTGGTGAAGATAAAACAGGAACGCCTATTTAAGCACAAAGGACACCAAGTAAAGTACAAGGAGCGCAAAGACGAGATGTTGACGAAGCT
>JAIYDG010000151.1 GCA_027487625.1 Bacteroidota bacterium | reverse complement strand
CTGATTCAGTTTTCTGGTAATCTGATTGGTCAACTGATTGAATCCCTGGAGTTTGCTCCGGAAGAGTGGAAGGATGAAGCTATCGCTCCTGAAGTTGTTGAAGAAGCTGAGTGATCTGACAAAGATCCACATAAGAGGTGCGGTCAATACGGCCGCATTTTTTATTGGTCATTTTATAGTAGTAATGAAGATACCCATAAGAAAATGACAATAAACTTAGTAGATGCTGCAACCTATTTCAATGGTCTTGACCATCAGGTCAGAGCTTTTCGGTGGTTGAATTCAGTTCTTACTCCAGAACAAAAGGAAGAATTTGCACGATTATATAGAAATCCAGAACTTGTTGTTCAACAGCCAGTTGATAACAAACCTGTTACCAATACCTGGGATGGTGTTCTGAAATATACCAAGAAAGCTGGTGCAAAATTCCCTGAAGTTGTTGCTGCTCAATGGGCACTCGAGAGTGGATACGGTAAACACACCTCAGGAAAGAACAACTACTTTGGACTGAAAGGCAAAGGAAGTTCGGCTGGCACCAAGGAATTCATTAATAACAAATGGATTGAAATCAATGCTGATTTTCTTGATTTTCCAGACCTTGCCTCTTGCATTCAATACCTAGTTGATCGCTGGTACAAAGACTACAGCAATTTCAAAGGTATTAACCGTGCTTCTACTCGTAATGAGTGTGCACATCTTCTTGTAGCAGAACGCTACGCCACTGATCCTGACTATGCAACAAAACTAATTCAAATCATGGACCGTGAAGTAGGTAAGCCACCTGCTGGTCCTGATGTCATCAGTGAAAAAATCCTTGCTGTTCCTTACTTCTATCAACTAGACAACCAGTCAGGTACTGGTTCAAGAGAGTGCTTCTCCTCTAGTTGTGCAATGATCGCATCTTTTTACGACAAAGTTAAATCAGATGATGAATACAACAACATCCGTAAAAACTTTGGTGACACTACTGATTCCATGGCTCAGTTAAAAGCCTTGAGGCACCTGGGACTCAATGCAAAATTCATTACCAACGGGAATGCTGCGATTATTGAAAACGAAATTCGCAATGGTAGGCCACTTGCTGTTGGCTGGTTACATCATGGGACGATTACAAAACCATCTGGTGGTGGGCATTGGTCTGTGATTCGTGGTTTTACTCCTACACATTTTGTTCACAACGATCCGTACGGAGAAGCGGATATGACAAAAGGTGGGTACGTCAACAACAAAACCAAAGCTGGTGATGGTATCCGTTACAGCCGTAAAAATTGGATACGTCGCTGGGAAGTTGATGGACCAAACACTGGCTGGGCAATTCTTGTAAATAAATGAAAGTCAAAAGAGACCCAAAGATTCGGGTGAATATTTGTTGGGAAGTAGGTGATGAAAAAAAATGCGTAACACTTCCAAAAGAGGAGGCGTACGCAACAAGAGAATGGGTTGAACGTGAAGACGGAACAGTGATGTGGTTTCAACCTGTTGAATAATCAGCGATCTTTGGCGCGACCAATATTCAAAGCAAGGAACTCAAGAACTTTGTAAGCGTAACCAAGGAAAGTGTCATCTTTCTTGGTGGGAGTAATAGCGCAAATAATAGATGCGGCTGCATGAATAGACAGCGCAACTTCGACGTAATGATTAAGTTTGTCCATGAGTATTCGGTAACTCTTCTTTTATTCTACGTATCTTTGTTTATAGAAGGTATAACACTTTAATTCAAGATTGCCCTTCCACTGGTACTGGCTATCTTTACATGCTAGCCATTTTCCCCATACTCGATACTGCTTGTCGGGATCAGCGCTTTCACAACGAAAAGCAATCATGTCCCCTGGCGCCAGCTCCTCACACCATTGACGTAATGTGTCAATTACGGTGCGATAAAAATGAAGGGTCACTTTACCGGTCAAATTTTGTCCTAAGCGCTTTACGCATTGCCTCTTCCCACGTTTCTCCATCCAATCGTTGATCTGGCGCAAACTCTTTCCAGTGGCCAATGAGGCTAGCCAGGTCGTCCCTGTGGATCCCCTCAAGTACGGAACCAGACGCATCTTCAGCAGGTACTTGTTTGGCAGTCTCTTGGTCACTAGTTTCTTTTTCTTTTTCATTGGGCGTCTTCCAGAAGTATTCGTCTGATTCACCAAGCCTGCCCCACTTAGGCACTGTTTCAACCTCGTAGTACCTGGTAGACACCTTAAAGTCAGGCGTCTTTAAGTTGTGGTACGTCAGTGATGGGTCAACCATTCGGCAGCGATTGTTAGGATAAGCCCCAATTTGGCCATTGTCCAAAGCCACAATGTTGTGCGATTTGTGTTCATCTGGAAACTCCGAAAAATAAAAGTCGGGTTCGTTACGATGTGGATGGTAGTTGTCAATTGTAAATAAATATGTGCCCTGCATTACACCATGCTCTCTTGTCAGCACCTCAAAACGCATATTGAAGATAAGATTCTTTTCGATTACAGTCAAACCATGATCAAATCCATTCCAATACTGAAGATCAGTTAACGGAAGGTCGGGTGTAGGAGCTTGTGGTTTATCCGGTTGATCTGAATCCCAAGACAAAAATGCGCTAATGGGAAGCTTGTCATATAAAGCCCCGTATTCAGTAAGGTAAGTTTCGAAATATAAGGCTCTTCCCGTAAGAGATTTACATGTCACCCAGTAACCAGGAGTATATTCACCATGTCCTTTCTGAAGGTCGTATAAATACTCTTTTCTAACCCAAACTTTTGTTGGAGGTACGTTAGCAACGAGTGTAGTCATAGTACTTTTTTTAAAAGTATAGCGACTACGGACGGGTAATTAACGGTTCAAACACGGCAGGAAACTTGTCTGTCTGCTGGTGCTCCCTATCCCATGCGTCGACCCATTCACTACGCGAGTGTTCATGGTTATCAAGTGGGTCATAGGTGGGACTGGGATCCAATAAGAAAAGATCAGTAGGTTCTTGAGCTGGAGGAATGGCAGTTCCAATAAACCACGTGTAGCCTTCATCAATTGTTACAGTTACACCAGAATTGATCTGGGCTAAGGTTTCCGTAAAAGCGTTAAAGCCACCGTCTACAACCGTATTTACGGTAATAATCGGTCCAATTGTTGTTGTATTGGCGGTATCAATGCCGTCTTCAAGAGCAAGTTTGCTTCCGTCAAGATCTTCAAGAAGAATAAAAAGATCTTCTGTTGGAAACTCAATAACAAGTCCTACGTTGTAATTGAGTGGTTCGTTACGGGTACTAGAGACACAGATTAAATACCGACCAGTGCCAAGAGGATAGTATCGATCATCCCCTTTAAAGATCGCATATTGGTCAAAGATGTTATATAGGTCTGATTGTGCACCCATTACGTGACCAACGTAGGGGTAATAAACCTCATTTTCTTCATCAAAGAGGAAAGAACCCCTTACACTGTCAGCTTGAAAAATCGACCTGCCCTCAATTGGAATGAGGTTCAAGTCGTAGCAAGAAATTTGAACGTATTTAGAACGGTCACCGTCTTTAGTAAGAATGATCCAAGCAGGACTGGTAATCTCAACAGAAAACCAATGGTTATAAGCCCCGCCACCAAAGCCATTTTTCTGAACTAAATAAGTTGCTTGAAGAGTTCCCTGCAAATAACGCAAGGAAGTTTCACTAAAAGTCCCAAGAAACAACGGGTTGTTAACAGATCGCTGTCCTTGAGAAACTCCTGTCTGCGTGCTGTATCTCGCCATCTATCAATTTATTTTATTTCTATTTTACTCCTCGAGTTCTTTGGGTTCTTCATGCTCCTTGGGATGCGCTATCGGCATTTTGAAATGCGGCACCACTGGTCCATCAGCAGGCAGCTCTTCCAATTCACGACGACCAGCCAGCATCAATTTCTCATATTGAAACTTAGTTGAGAATGGTGAGATTTCTTTAGGTGGGTTGTGTTGGTTCCAGGCCGACTTCATGTGCAAAGGGTTGAAACACCTGGCGTTCTTGCACGTCCTGGTGACCCACGCATTGCCCACGTCCCCCCAGGCGCACTGGTAGATCAGCTTGTGGATGTAGACGTACTCAG
>JAIYDG010000043.1 GCA_027487625.1 Bacteroidota bacterium | reverse complement strand
TCTAGGACCTACAAGCAATTCAAAACCCGTATTATGGGTTCATTGGTTGGTGGATGGAAAGATTTGGGATTGGTTGAGGATAGAGATTTTACCATTGGCAAGCGAAACAAAGACTTTCCCAAGCCTAAATTCAGCCTTGGCGATTATGCTAATGCTGTTCATTTTAAAACAGGCTCCGTTCTTGTTCTAATCTCTCAAGATATGCCGGGAGATATGAATGGTGGTAATATTCAATCTTTGCATGGTGATGAGGCTCTACATCTAGATAAACAAGATTTAGACGAGAATGTATTGCCCGCCCTAGAACGTGGAATACAAGAACATAGAAAGCTTCAGGAGTGGGGCAATATTACCTTAACTACGAGTATGCCTTTAACTCCAGATGCGGCTTGGATTTTTGATTATGAAAAAGCTACAGACCCAGAAATTAATACATATATCATGCAAGTTTATGGAGCATGGTTTAAATTGTATATGAAGCTTCTGGAAAATGACCAGCTGGCATCCAAAACACGCGAAGCCTACATTTATCAGATGAAGGAATTGGAGAGCATTTTAGCTGAGTTTAGAAAGGATTATACCCTTTACATTGAAGCTGATACTTTTGAGAACTTCCATGCATTAGGAGAAAAGTATTTTAGAACCCAACGTAGAGTTTTATCTGAAGAGGCTTTTAATACCCAGATTAGAAATTTACGCCCATCAGGCATACCCAAAAGTGAGCGATTTTATGCGTTGCTGAAGGAGCTCCATTTTTACATAAAGTATGATAACAGTTACTTTGAGAACTTTATTTACTTGCCGGAAGATAAGGACACCTGCTATGGGGATTTAGATTGTAATAGAGCTGAACCGCTTTATTTGTCAATGGATTTTGGAGGTATTATTAATAGTTTAGTAATATGCCAGGATAAGCCTGATAGTTTTAACGCCCTGAAGGAGTTATTTGCTGAACAAAAAGAAGATGAGTTCATAGACCACCTATGTGCTAAGTTTAGCGTCTATTATAGGCCTATGAGCTGCCGAAAGGTATATTTATACTATGATGTAAACGGAAATAAGAAGGTGGCTAATTCAAATGAAACCTATGCAGAGCTTGCAAGAAGATTGCTTGAAAAGGAAGGTTTTGAAGTTGAATTAATGAGTTTTGGAGCAAATCCATTCCACGATGACAAGTATGAGCTGATGCAATTAGCACTATCAGAATTAGATAATAGGCTACCAAGGTTAAGGGTTAATGAAGCGAATTGCCCACATTTAAAAGTAGCAATGTTTAGTGCTCCAGTAAAGCTGGTAGAAGGAAAGAAAAAGAAAAATAAGAACTCAGAACGTATAGGCTCAAGCACAGACCCTAAGAATGCAACACATATAACAGATGCATTAGACTATGTTTATTTTGCTAGGTTTAGGGATAATATAGAAGAGAACATTGTTTCTCCATTTATGCTAATGTAATTGGTTTAAGACCTTGGGCGATTGCTGTGCACCGGGCTATCCGTGCTACATGGTAGCTCACTCCTATCCCTATCGCAATAAAGACATATAATTCAATCGTAATTCAATTTAAATAGCTACAATTATTTAGGCCTGCTTTGCAGTGTGTAGTGGCACAGGATGGTGCCAAGGCAATTGAAAGGCAGTAAGTGGCCCAGCCAAAGGCTGTTTGTAGTGGCACGCCCGCAGAGCGGCCAAAGGCCAAAATGCGAATAAACCCCTATTTGGGAATTTCACTAAAAACATCAATGCAATTGCAAACTTTCGACAGTGCGCGCGTCGGAATCATTCCATTGGGTAGCACTTTCTAAGATTTTCAAATCTTATAAAGTGCTGTTTTATAGGTAGTTAATAAATTTTAAACACCCAAAAATCCTATGCGAATAGCAGTATAAAAGATATAATATATTGATTTTCAACACATTAAACATTTAAAAAGTATGCCAAAAGAGGTTTAAAATATTGACTATTAGCGGTTTATCCTTATCTTTGTTTTGTCATTCAAATAATCAATATGAGTACTACTAAAAATGGTGCTGGTGTACAAGGTGCGCCCGCTCAAAAGGCTGTTAAGCCTGAAATTTCAGAAACTGTAATTCCTGCCAAAACCCAAAAGCCCGCCCAAAATTTGGAGGAAATTAAACAACGTGTTGACCAGTATGGACAACTTTTAGAAAAGCACTCCACTTTTCAGGAGAGCAAAAAAAAGCTAGATTCTTTTGTAATTGGTTCAGATGAAAACAACACCAAGTTAACCTTAAAAGCTGGTTATGGTTCAGAGTTTTCAACCTCAAACCCTGTAGTTTTAAAGGAGGTTATTGCAATTATTCGCAGGGAGTTAAACTCACAATGCGCAAAGGTTGAGGAAGAAGTTTATTCTTTTATCATCTAGAAAGCAAAAGCCCCACTTTTAAGGGTGGGGCTTGCTGTTTAAATTTTTAATGTCATTCAAAAATTCAACGAGAGAGCAAATTTATGGTAAAGCCACATTTTAACCAAACAGAAGCGCAGGAAGCAGCCAAAGCAGCAAGAACAGCGCTAAAAGAGATTTCAAACGCATTGAAACCACTAGTTAAAGCAGGTGCATTTGATAGCGTTAACGAAGCAATTGTAAGCACATATAAGAGCGAGGAACACCAAGAATTTAAAAAGTTTTGGGAATGGAAGCGCGCAGGGTACACAATTTTAAAAGGTTCTAAAGCTTTTCCTGTATGGGGACAACCTATTAAAAGAGTACCAAAGACCGAAGCCCCAAAAGATGAATATGAGTTTTTTCCTATCTGTTACCTATTTTCTAATGCACAAGTAAGGAGAGCAGAAAATGTATAATATACCAATGGTTAAACTCTCATATTTTAATGAGGTTACAAGCATACAAACCAATAAAATAGCATGCAGCCGCCAAGCTTTTGAACATTTGGCAAGTCTTTACGAAGTTGGACAACTTGCACACATTGAACGCTTCTTTATTTTGTTACTCAATAGAAATAACAAAGTTTTAGGAGCTCACATGGTTAGCATGGGCGGGGTTGGTGGTACCGTAGTCGACCCGAAAATAATTTTTCAAGCCGCACTTTTAGCCAATGCAAGCGGCATTATTTTATGCCACAACCACCCAAGCGGAAACCTAACACCAAGCCAGCCAGATATTGACATTACCAAAAAAGTAAAAGAAGCAGGCAAATTTTTAGACATCCTAGTAAGTGATCATTTAATTCTATCTCCCGAAGGCAAATATTTTAGCTTTGCAGATGAGGGTATGATGTAGAAAGCCCCTTAAACGCGCTAAAACCTGCCTAAAAAGGCGGGTTTTTTGCGTGTAAAAACTTCTTTTCTTTTGCCCAACAACCACACGCGCAAGTGCAAAACAGTTGGGCAAAAGAAAAGAAGCAAAAGAAAAGTTATAAATTGCCTTGAAAACAGTGTTTATGGAAATAATTCAACAGCTAATAGATGGCATCAGGGACCGCCTAAAATCAACTTTTATTTTTTCATATATAGTTATTTGGTGTTCATTCAATTGGAGGTTTGTATACATAACTGTATTTATGAACTCTGATTATTTTAAAGAAATATCACAACTTGAATATTTAGTTAACCTTGAAAACTTTGAATTTAAATGGGCATGGCCTTTATTTTTTGCTCTTGTCACCTCGGTAGTTTTGCCGGCTATAAATAGTGTAATTCAGTTCCTAACCGAATATATTTCCAAAACAAGAGACCATTTAATTTTAAACAAAATATATAAGAAGATACCTCCGACCGCTCGTCAATATGCTAGACAATTCAAAAAAGCCAAGCGATTAGAAGAAGAAAATGACATTTTAACTTTTGATAAAAAAACCCTTGAAAAGACTATTGAAAATAGTAATGAACAAGTCAAATTAATGCAGAATGAGATAGACTCAAATAATTCAAAGCATAAAATCCAGATAGAAACCTTAAAAAAAGATAATGATGATTTAAAAGCGACAATAGAAGTAACTTCCATTCAATTGACCAATCTTACTAATTCATCGAAGGTACCAGATAGGTTTTTAGATAGAAATTTTTTGCTTGTGCCTCACTCTCAAACTTATCTTTATAATAAAAGCCTATCAAATGCTCAATTCCTTAATAAAATAAATAATTTAAGTTCAATTGAAAAGGAAGAAATGATTGTAATAAGTTTAACTCCAAATGAAATTTTTATAAGACCCTTTTTGAATGTATTACCTAATGATCAAACTCAAATTCGATTTGTAAAAAATAACAATAAAAGTTTATTTGTATTTAGCGAAACTAAAGGGACCAATTTTTATATATCATTTGAAAATATATTTTCAAACAACGATAACATATTCGAAATAAGGTCAAATTATACTAATAAATATAAAAATAGTATGATGGAATTTGGCCTCGCAATATTGGAACAGTAACATTTTAGTCTGTCCTTTAGCACCCCATCCCCATCCACGATTTTTGTTTCGTGGAATTTATTCAACTATCCAAGGCGTTGGCTCTTATGGAGCAAACAGACAAAAAAGGCTATCCTGCCCGATTTGACCTGGTTGTTTGGAGTTTCTCCGAAACCCGCGGTTTGGGCGGAGAAGAGCTCTGCTATACAAACGTATGCCTGAATGATGTAAAATCTAAGGCTGAACCTAAAGTTCAAGCTGCATTTAGGCGCGAAAAGCCTGTAATTATTACAGATGCTAGCGCAAAAAATCCCAACCATTGGGATAACAAAACCCGCAACATTCGCTTGCAAAACGGGCAAATCCGCAAAATTCACATTCGTTTTATCAAAAGCTTTAACCAAGCCCAAATACTTTACTAATGCAAGTAGATGATTACCCATTTTTATTTGTAACCGGTGAACTTAGCACTGCTGTTGTTACCCGCAAATCTTCAGTTGCTAAAAAGGAGCCAATCGTAGAAAAAATTCATAATGGCAAAGAATACGCCATTTGGGGAGCAAACAATCAGTTACCCCTTGAAATATTGGAGCACATTTCCAGTGATGAGGTAGTTTTTAGAGCAAACGAGTTTAACAAAGCCACACACTTTGGACAAGGTTTAACCTATTACACAGAGAAGCGTATCAAAACCGGAATTGAAAAAGACTATTCTGCCATTCCAGAGGTTGACGATTGGATGGAGCTCAACGATATTCAAAGACTATACGCTGAACTGGTTGAAGATTACGAAAGCCTTGGCAACATTTTTACTGGAATGGTTCTTTCGAAAGACAAAACCCAAATTGCAAGGGTACTTAGAAAGCAAGCTACCTGGAGCAGACTAAGCGTTCAGGATAGAGAAACAAGGCTTGTAAATAAGCTATTTTACAATGCAGATTGGGCTAATTTGAAGGAAGATGAAACTGTTGAATATGATGTATTAAACATTTTTGACCCTATTGCTGACCTAAGCCAAAGGAGCCGTGCCCAGGAATACATTTATAGGCTCAAGCCAATTACTGCGAACCGACATTACTATGACCTAAGTAGTGTTGAAGTACTAATCAATTCTGGAAATTTCGAGGATAAAAAAGCAGCAAAGCAGGCAATTCGCGCACTTACCAAGAATCAACTTGGCGCCATCTGGCACATTGAAATGACAGAACAATATCTTACGTGGAAGAT
>JAIYDG010000461.1 GCA_027487625.1 Bacteroidota bacterium | reverse complement strand
CTATCTTATTCACTGTCGTCAGTTAGTAACCGTAATGAATCTTTCCCTGACGTATCAGGTAGGCTGGATGGACCACTGTTTGTCTGGTTGTTAGGACAAATGGTGCCGGGTATGGGTAAGGATGTCCAGGCTCCACTGGGGTTGTTTTGACACCAAAATAATGCATCAGAAAAATATAGTAAACTGAAATTTGGACTTTTTCGTCCCTTTTCCTCTCAATTGACATCTGCATTTTGAAATCACCGTAGATCAATCCTCCTTCTTCACGGTCCTCAAACTTAAATATAGGATTCATCTCAATTAATGTTTCTGTAAAAATAAAGCAAAATTTTGTTAGGTACCTGAAAAAGAATAGTTAAATTAATGGTATTGGGTATGTTGGGTGTCTCCAAATAGTTCTAACGAAGTACTTTAAATGAGAGAAATCAATATCTTTATCATAATCATAGTATATTATTTCAAAGGTGTACTCATATCTCTTCACACTTTTAATAGTCATGGGGACACGATGTTTGGTTTCAAATGGGTGACTACAGATAGGGTTTGTCACAATCCATTCTCCCGATATGGGAAATCTCCTATTTTTTCTGTCTAAACGTTTTTTGCAGTAGACTATTTTATCTACTACATAGTATCTATCTTGATGAACATCTTCATCATTTATGGCGGCTTTTAGAGCCGCCGTCATTCCTCTTACGAAAATTCTTTTTAGGTCTGTGCACCTAGTTTTCCTTCTAGCCGTAAAGAAGTCCCGATAAGAGTAAAATTCTGGGCCGTCGGAATAATGTCTAAATCTGTAGGTTACTACGTTAAGAGGCATTTTAAGAATTATACCTTAATTTGTTGTTGTGAAAGTTCTCAATTTAATATCGTAAAACCAAGTTTGGGCAAAACCTTGCTAGTATTGAAGTTGATTTTAATAATTAATAGCTGAAAAGAATACCATACTCTATTTTAAATCCAAACTTAAATTTTTAGTTATTTTTGAAAATTTTGAAATTTTTATTGTATTTTTATTTTTTCTTTTGACTTTCACTCTTCAAATTACATTTTCGTTCATTATTTCATTCGCAATTGAATAATATTCAACTTTTAGTCGATTTAGTCCTTTATTTTGGTCCACAATTCTTATTGGGACATGTCTCGCACTATTTACACGTATACCACAAGATTGATTCAGCCAGTGTTCATGAAGGGTATGGAGTAGGTTCACATAGTCTTTTGTCACTGGCTGTTCTTCTTGTCGATTTCTTTCTACTAGTCTTTCAAAGGCAACGTTCGGTGAGGTCCTTAGATAAATTATCTCGTCAACTGGTGGTGACTTCTCACTCAGAAAGCTGAACCATTCAAGAAGTATATCGTACTCTGTCGGGGTAATATGTTGAAGTATTTTCAAAGCCTCAATGAACACGAATCTTTCACTAAAAAGGGACCTTTCAGAAAACCTAAATGGTTCATTGAGCTCTGCCAACTGTATCCTAGCCATGGTCAGTTGAACAAAAGTTTGGAATTGAAAACTAAATTTGGCCGGATATCTATATACTTCCTTCAAAAGATTACGCCCGTTAAGGTTAGTCCATTGGGATATTGGTTCATTATTAATTATGGCTCTTTTTCCAAAAATTGGCCTAATATAGTCCAAAAAAGTTGACTTTCCGGATGCTATATTCCCTTCAACAAGTACGTTATATTTCTTGCTACTTGCCATTCTTTTAGGCAAAGACTTCTTTTGGTATGTTGTTAACCACTTTGGCTAAAACTCTTGCCAACTTTTCTTGTCCCGATTTGAGAAGTCGTGTTACCTCAGTTGGATCCCAATCATGCCTGGAAATTAGGTATTCAAAATCTTGATAATAACACCTTCCAGGCCAATGAATGGTTAGACGTCGCAAGTCTTGGCAAACTCGTTTATAGAGTTCCCGGGTCTCGTTATTTGCACACAATTCACTAATTAAACTACAATAAATTACGTAAGTTTTTGATGAATAATAAGATAAGTGAGCTAAATTAGAGAATGCACTCGTGAACAAATCGGTGTCCTGCGATTGTAAGTCACTTTCGTCTATTACGATCACTTGCACGTTAGGTGAACAATTATTTACAATTATCTGCTTTTGTATTTTAATTATTGTTCTCGCGGTTATCAATGGTGCTTCATCGTCTTTAACCGCGGACATCACATATGGTAGTGTCAAATTTTCACTCATTAACTTATTAAAAGTTTTATTGTATTTGGGCTGTGTTAGCCCCCACACTGTTATTGGAATCATATTTATTGATTCTCAACTTTCAGTTGTATGTTACTGTCTTTCAGCACAATTCGGTTCACTGCTTTAGTGATCTCTTGATAGAACAAATGCCTAAATTCGCTGTTCACTGTGAAATTTGACATCATAATCATGTCCGGTACGACCTGAGCAGGGTACCATATCACTTGAGATGGAACCATGCCAATTACTTTGTCAACTCTTTCCCGTGTTTTCGTGGCAGTTGCCAGTTGCTCTGGTGTTAGTTGAGCTGCTGGTATAAATGCCACGAACATTACAACCAGCCGAGTACTGATGAGCGCAGTCTTGATGATCAGCTCGCAGATTTGGCCAAGCGCATCATTAGTTGGGCCTTCCAATAAGTCCCGGTGGGAGATGGTAAAGATGTGTACTGCAGCCTCTCCCTTTTTGCTCAGGCAGCTGCTTGCAAAATCCCCAACATGATTGTAGTTCAGTCGCTTATACCGTGTATGGATGACCGGACGCAAGAAGTTTGATCCTCTACCTCCTGCATGTTCGTAGAAGTGTTCCGGATAATCTCGCAAATCCACTTGCCTCGTATCGCTCCAAATGTGGACTGGAATCATGATGCTCCTGTAATTCAATAATTTCAAGTTTTGATTTAGCTCTCTGATCCAAATACTTGAATAGTGTTATGAATTATGAAGAACGATTCCCTCATTGAATCTTCGACAAAGGTGACGCATTTCTCACACATGTGTCTGGTAGCATTTTCTTGACAATGATCCGCATCATTGATGCTGATTTGGATGAAATCAGCTAGTCTGGCTTTTGACCTTGTGACGCGTGTAGAATCCTTGATTTCAGCCTTGGCCTCATCAAACCGTGCCAACGCGGCGGTGTCTGGATTGATTAGGTCAAGGATCAGGATTCTTGAGTTGCCGATCACTTTAGAGATGGCATTTGCCAAAAGGATTTTGTCGGCAAGACACCCTGATATGCAAGTGGCTCCATTGTATCTTCCGTAGAAAATGTCTCTATTAGTCAAAACCAATACATGTAATCGAAACGTGCTTCTAACAGTGAACAAATCTTGGAACAGCTGTTGGGCATTCCTGCCACCAAAAGGGGTGGTTCTGGTATGTACAACCAGGTGCTGGACTGGGGCGTCAAATTCTATTGCCAATTGGACGATTACTTTGTCCATTAAATCTACCCAGGCCTGAGCTTGATTTCCTGTTCCAATCCAGAGGTGAACGTCGAGAAGCATGGTTACTCGTAGATTTCCATGAATCTGATTGGGATCCTGCGATTGAGCGGAAAAGCTGTTTGCGTGAGGGCCTGCGACAGTGTCAAGTTAAATCGAATTATGCACTCACTGCAGACCCTTTCATTGTTGAAAAAACACTCATGAGCTGAGAAGTCTCTAATAATGACTGTATCTTCCTCAATGTTTGGAGTGTATAGCATTGACTTATATGCTCTGATGACTGACGACGAATTTCTTTTATTGACTTTGACCAGATCACACACTATCAATCGTGGCAACACTGCTTCATCGAATGCTTCCATTAGTGGTTCAAGGATATCGCACATGCTCGTGGGGCCGTAAAGGTCATTGTTGACAATCAAAAGGATGTTGGTTTCTCTTTTCCGTTCTTGTGAAAAAAGCAATTCCTCTCCTTGCCTTACCGAAAAGTACGAGGTTCTAAGGTGAACTTCTGATGGCCGGAGAGTGACTGAATTAACAGATTCAAATGATCTTGTGCTGTTTTGGATGAGATTGATCCATGGATCAAGCGGTGTTGACACCGGGGCCCAGAGATGAACCTGCGACATTATTTTGTCAGCTCCTGAAGCGCTTGCGTCAAAAGTTCCATGAGAAACTTTTCTCCAGCTAGTGTCAACCCAAAGTCATCCAGCTCATCCACATTCATGAATTTTGCAGCATCCAGTCTTTTGATTGTCCTCTTGAACTGATGAGTGACTTGACGAATATCTCTTCTTGCTGCGAGATTCGTTTTTGTTAGTGGCCGGATCAAATCTACGCAGATGACCCTGGGGTACCTTTCTCCGCAAATCTTTGCATTTGCTCCAATTTGGAAAATGGCATCCGGCAACCAGTCTCTTTTGTTGGGTCTGATATCCCTCTCTGTCAAGATGATAATGTGGACACTATCTTGGTCATCCAGAATTCGTCGATTGATTTCGATGAGTTGGTTGTTGTTCAACCTGGACCTTGACACGTGAATGAGTGGGTTGTTGAACTGCTCAAATTGGTCCCCTTGTTTTTTGTAGAAGGGATTCAATCGCAAGCATGAAGGTAGATCTTGCAATCGTAGCCTCCTTGGAAGTTCATGAAGGCTAAGGCAATCCGAATTGGCCCAAACATGCAGGTTAGTCATCATGGGTTGTGCCTTCCAGCTTAAAATCGTCTAAGAGGAAGTTCGGCCAGATCTCTTGCAATAAGTTTAATTATTGATTCCTGGCCAGCCTCTGTGATGTTTTTGTTTTGGTCAAAAGACCTCCCAGGTAGGTTGAAATGGTGGGGGGCGTACACGTTGTTGTTGTCAACTTTGAACGTTTGCGAGATGCGAAACCTCATGTGCCGGATGTCTCTGGCGTCCGGTACTTCACGCGTGTAGTCCACCAGATCACAAATAACGAATGAGACTGTCGTAAAAACCTGGCTAATGTTAAAAAGATTGTTCATGAAGAGTGGCACTTGCCACTTGTCCAAGACCAGATTCAGGTCTACGTCGTCGAAGATGATTACGTGAATATTTGCAAGATGTGAAACACTTGCAACTTCCGAACTAATTTTGTGTAGAAGTGATTTACTTAGGCAATCATGTGTTTTAACATAGATGGGGCCCAACGGATGATCTTGAAATAGTGGTAGTTGTCGAATAACGGTATCAAAATTTTTCAAGGGATAACGTTCAGGGGTCCACACGAAGACTGACGTCATTTCCTATTGTTTCTTAGCTGGCAACATTGTTAGGTGGTTCTTGACTTGACGGACCAGGGATCTTGCCAGAAGTGTCAAAGGCAATTTGGTGAGTGTTCCGAATTTGGTTCCGTAGCTCAAATCAGATCCTTCGTGTTGGACGTACCTAAGAATATCAGAACTTGGGTTAATCAATGATGCACGAATTTCATAACTCAGGTTTTTCATCTTAGTCACTTGATCCCTATTTTCTTCGTTTTTGAGTTCATAAAACATCAAAAATTTCATTTTGCGTGTCTGGATTTGATCGACTACGCATCCAAATATCTCCATGAGCCTATGGATCTTCCCATAATCATAAGGGTATTGGCTTAGGGCCGTTCTCCCATCAAGTATAATAACATGGTATTGGGGAACAACTCCGGCATTCCTAAGTGATTTGCAAAAATCAAGAAAGAATTCCGAGTTGAATTCGTGTTCGATTTTGACCACTACGTCATGAGGGTGAAGAAGTCCGGAGTCTGGATCTTCCTGCAAGACCGACATGACAGATGTCAGGTCTACCCTCTTGTTTGTCCAAATAATAACCTCCATCTTACTTGGTTACAGTTTGTGGCTGATAACGAAACGCTTTTCGGGGAATGCAATAAAGTGCTTTAGCTAGAGATTGAGCGACAACGCGTTGGCCCTTATCGTTGAGATGGTTGACCCTGTCGTAACAGAAAGGGTTCAGCCTTTTGGCCACTCTAGCAAAGTTAATATTTGGACGAAACTTGATCTGACTCCTAATCCAACTATCTACTTGCCTATAAGTCTCTATTTTCTTCTTCTCGTATGTTTGGTTGGGAATCACTCCGCAAATTACTACTGAGGCCTTTGGGTAAAACTTCAAGGTGTGAAATAGTGATTCAAATTTTCCAAAGGTAAAACTCAAAGAGTGGTCGTAGTGGATTTCTTGATCTCCAAAAATTACTACCCAAGCTGATGGCCCATCTTTGACCTTAGACAAGTGAGTACTGATTTTGCGACCTGCGGATTCTCCTATCAATGAGTTAGGCGAGTTATCAACGAATATAGGATCGTTAAACCTTTTTTGCTCACGTACAAGTTGAGTAAAGACACTCTGAAATTCTGCTCCACTGCTGTGATGATTTCCCCAGACCACTAGGGGTACCATTACTGTCCATTAACCTGAAATGATTATAGAAATCATTCAGTTTGGATATTCAATAATAAAAGTTTAACACATTAAAATATTTTAAAACATATATTTTATGTAACGTGGATAGAAATTATATGTGACGAAAATCTTACTCTCTTTGCTTTCGCCTCAGAGCTGGTCTAGGCGAAGGCAAAGTTTCGGCTGAAGAAAAGAATTCATAATGCGAAATCTGATCTTCGCCAAACTGAACCTTTTTCATATTCAAAGGTGTCAATTCCATGTCATTTATTTCATTTGTTTCATCTAGGAACGCGGGAACTTCAGCTACCTCTCTTTTACGAGCGGACATTATGAGTAGGCAAATTGTATTTATTATTGCTACCAAAGTTGAAATTGCCGCACAAGCAGCCAAAGTCAGTTCTATCACGCCATACTTCGACAGTTGATGAAATATACTAGAGCTATTAGAAGCAGTATCAGTACTGCTATTACTTTCGACCTGACTAATAACTCGGGGTAATTGGGTAGCTTGTTCTTTTGACAAATCAACTGTCCAGTCCATATTTATGCACAAGATTTGTTCATCATCGTCATATTCTATGAGGATATTTTGCGGGATATCTAAAATTTGCCTAATCTCGTTCTCCAAATTTTCTGAATTAAACAACTTCTTAATATAATTAATATCCCTGGTATACTCCGGGTATAGCGTATAGAACTGGCTTTTATCGATTTGTTGTAGATCATTGAGATATTCTATAGGTTGTCTTACAGACATAATGTCAATCAGATCAAACGAATCTATGTTGTTACTTTCACCATACTCTTCTTCACAATGACCCTTTCTTATTCTTTCTAACTTTTGAGATATTGACGACTTAATTCTATCACTAATCTTAAGAGAGTTAATCTCATTAATCTTATCATTAATAGTTTCCCAAAAAAGCCTATCTTTAATTAGCTGACTTGTTTTCTTAATGTAACATACAGTTATTGCTTTTGAATCACATGGCATTGAACCATAGTTATAATTTACTAGGTCGAAATACAGGCATTGTCCTGGAAAATAAAGTTTTGGGATTTTTGCAAAAGTCTTACTAGCTCCCATGTATTCCAGTGGATAGTCATTTGATGGATAAACTAATTTTCCATTTTGATTTTCCCTTATACTCAACCATATCTTTATACCAGCATTTGGCGGATTTATTTCCTTAAGTAGAACACCATTCTGGCTCTTAAGGTTTGACAAAGCGTCTAGCTGTCTTAGTGTTGAAATCTCATAAAGATAAGCTTGCCTGCTTCTACATTTAAATTCGGCCTTATCTTGTGTTGTCAACGGCAT
>JAIYDG010000660.1 GCA_027487625.1 Bacteroidota bacterium | reverse complement strand
CATTTGCAATAGGCGTGCAATTCGTCTCTGTTTGACGGGATTTTAGTAGTTGATTAATTCGTTTCCCTAAGTTACATTTGAGTCAAAACGCACGCCCATCGCAAATGTGCAAAACGTTAGCGGCAACTCTGACACAGCGTACCGACATCAAAAACACAAACAGACAAGCAATGAAAAAAACGACAGGAACATTAATTACATTAACAATTTTATTTTTCAGTTGTTCAAATCGTGACAACAGGGTTACTGTTAAAGACACTTATGGCAACGGACAACCTAAGACAACTATCTACAGGACGATTGATGCGAAAAATACATCCTACGAAATTGGTTATGATAGTTTGGGCAGAATACTAGAAATCACTCCATACACAGACGGAAAGAAAAACGGAACACAAGTTTATTTTCGTGACGACAACTTTGGAGTTGCAGGTTTATTACCGTTCAAAGACGACAAAAGAGAAGGATTCACATACGAGTTTTTCCCAGGACAACAAACTGCTTTTAAAGGTGAATCAAGAGGCGATGAGTTTAATGGATTATCAACTTGGTTTCATAAAGACGGAACACCAGAAAAAACAGGTATAAGAACAAGTGACAAAGCAGAAGGTGAGTGGACAGAGTATTACGAAAATGGACAACTTAAGGCCAAAGGAACATATATAAATGGGAACAAGAACAACGATTGGACATACTGGAACAATGACGGTACTATTGACACTACTAAACAGGAATAGAAATTTGAAGAGTAATATCACTAATTCAATCCAATAACAAACAGATATGAATAGCATCGAAAATGTGAGTAAAATTGACTCTATTCATTTTCCGACAGACAGAAGAGCAGCCGCTAACAGCACATTTGCAATAGGCGTGCAATTCGTCTCCGTTTGACGGGATTTTAGTAGTTGGTAAATTCGTTTCCCTAAGCTACATTTGAGTTCAAAGGCACGCCCATCGCAAATGTGCAAAACGTTAGCGGTAACTTTATGACAGCATACAAACAAATATTGACAATTTTAATTTTAACCATTTTCATAGGTTGCGAAAGTGAAAATAATCATCACAAAAATGAAATAAGTAGAATTGTTTTTGCTACTGGTGGTTGTTATGGGAATTGTCCTATACAAGCTATAGACATTGACTCAACTCTAACTTTTAAATATCACGGAATCGAATACACAGATAATAAAGGTTTTTATAGAGGCTTCATTACAAATGGTTTTTGGGACACACTTAACATTAAACTTAAAGGAGTAAACTATAAGCAACTAGACACTATATATGCTCGTTCACATGACGACCTTTCCACCGAAATATTTATTTATTATAACGACAAAGTGAAGCATATATATGGGCAATCAAGTAGTCTTCCTGACAGCGTTATGAGTGTTTACTATTGGCTACTTGAATCAATGAAAACATTTGAATTAAAAAGGACAGTAGACAGTTTGACTTTTCCAACTCGTATTCAGAAACCATTACCACCTATACCACCTTTGGAATTTAATCCCAAAAATGAGGAGGAAATTGTTAAAATGGAAAATGCTGACAATAAAAAAAGCTACCGCTAACAGCACATTTGCAATAGGCGTGCAATTCGTCTCTGTTTGACGGGATTTTAGTGGTTGGTAAATTAGTTTCCCTAAGTTACATTTGAGTTCAAACGCACGCCCATCGCAAATTTGCAAAACGTTAGCAGCAAAAGTAAACATTGTCTTGCGTGACATTTTAAGACACATTTTTCGCGTTCATTTCTACTCGTTTCAAATGACATGCACCAATTCAAATTTAGTTTTAAAGTGAATTTTTGACCTCCAAGTTCCGCGGTTTCATTTTGCGCCAAGACATGTTTTCCCTTTGTGACAAGTTAAATTTCCTTGCCTTCTTTCGTTGACCATTGACACAATCAATTTTGTTCGGGTTCATATTGACAGGAAACAGATCTAAAGAATATTTAGCAAGGTTTCGTTTTCATCATTGCAATTTTTTGGGCGACAAAATCAAACACAACCTGACAAGTTTATTTTGCGCTTGGACATACTTTCGCTCAATGACAGTTTATCGGTTACTTGCCTTCCTATATTGACCATTGACTCACTCCTATTTGCTTTCGTTCTTGGTGAAAAGTGACAAGTTCAAAGTGAGTTTTGGCAAGTATTTGTTTTCACAAAATCAATTTTCTAGGCGACAAAATTAAACTTGCATTTTCAGGCTGACACGAAAATTGGTCGACGATTACTTCAGCTGCTAACAGCACATTTGCAATAGGCGTGCAATTCGTCTCCGTTTGACGGGATTTTAGTAGTTGATTAATTCGTTTCCCTAAGCTACATTTGAGTCATAACGCACGCCCATCGCAAATGTGCAAAACGTTAGCGGTAATTCTATGAGACGACTTGTAATAATCATATTGACCTTAATTAGATGCTATACTTCAAATGGACAAATTGGAGATGGTTGTGTTAAACAAGAGTGTTCAGGTGACAGCATTACATTGACATATTTTTGTTCTACATTCAATTATAACAGACATGAGTTTTGGGAAGTCCGGTATTTTTCTGGATTCACATTCAATGACACTTTCAAATTAGCAGACTTGGAGTATAATGAAATTAAAGAAATTGAAAAATCTTTACTTAGCCAACTG
>JAIYDG010000699.1 GCA_027487625.1 Bacteroidota bacterium | reverse complement strand
TCTTTCCATCAAGACCAACACTGCGCGGTAGTATAAGGGTTAGTACGTGGGGCTCATGATCCCAAGTTAGGAGTTCGAATCTCCTCTGCGCGTCCATTTTGAGTTTTTTTGACCAGTCGTCCAATGGTGAGGATATCTGATTTTGAATCAGGGGATGTAGGTTCGAATCCTGCCTGGTTAGCTGATTTGTACACCACACGGGTTGATAGTTTCTTTAAGATTATTTAACTTGTAATAAAAAAGAACCAATCATGCTTGAACAAGCAGCTGCAACCCAGCCACTCAACGATGTTCAATTGATGCTCTTACGCCTGTTTAGTCGACCAGTTTCTACTCAAGACTTAGATGCCATTCAACATATCTTGCTTGACTATTACAACAATGCCTTGCAAAAAGAACTGGATCGGGTAATAGAAGCGAAAAACATTACCAGAGAAGATTACGATAAGATTCTTTCCAATCAATAGGGTTGAGCATTGAAAGTCATCATAGATACCAGCTGCCTGATTGGCCATGCAGGGCATACCCCTGGATTTTATTGCGCGGCTGGGCGGCTGGAAGAAGTTGGAGACGCTGAAGAAGTATTTGCTGGATGTGGCGATGGTGGCGGCGGAGTATTATTTTTTTAGGTGAGGGGTATATTTTAAATGAAAAAGTATTATCTTACATGCATCTTTTATTTTTAAAAAATAATTGCATTCAACGGCCTATTCGGCAAAAAATGACATGCAGATTAAGCGAACTTACCCGCAAGAGACGACTAAATAAAAAGACGCAATGCGTATTTCTAATTAATGGTCTATTGCAGTAGATACTTGTTGTCGATTTTTGGACGACAGAGCAAAAATAATTACACTACACAAAAAACGGGGAAGCTGAAAACCGAGTAGAGTAAGCAATAAACGATTAAAAACAAAAAAATGAGCGAGCAAAAAAAAACTTCCAAAATTAAATTGGAAATTTCAAAACAAGACCTTACCCCAGAATTGATAGATTCAATTCATCAAAGACTATTGCAAAAACTTGCAAGTAAGGCAACTGAACCAGAAAGAGAAGGCATGTTTTCAAAATCAGGGTTTTCAAAGAATGGATTTTCAAGAAGCTCATTTTCAAAATCACAAGGAACTTATTAGGATAAATGTCTGAAACGATATTCTCATCTTGCATTGTTAAAATTGCGAGCAGGTGTAATATTCGCTGTAAATATTGTTACATGTATGAGTTGGTCGACCAATCATGGGTAAATCAACCTAAAGTCATGCAAGTTGATGTTATTGATAAGTTCGTTATGAACTTAGGAAGTTATCTAAAAGTAAATCAACTTAATGATTTTGTGGTGGTTTTACATGGCGGAGAACCGTTGTTGGCAGGCATGGATGCTGTTGAGTATTTACTCAAAAAGCTAAAAAAAATGTCCCATGACTTATCTGTAAGAATTGTTACAACACTTCAAACAAATGGCATTCTGCTGAATGGCAAATGGATTTCTTTGTTCAAAAAATACTCTGTCCTAGTTGGGATTAGCCATGATGGACCAGCAGAAATCAATGACTTAAATCGAGTTACTCACAATGGACAAGGAACTGAAAATACTGTAACAGAAAAATTAAAACTCATAAGAGAATCGGCTCCCGAAATATTCACAGGTGTATTAACCGTGATAAATCCAAAAGGTAATGGAGCGGATGTTGTTGATTTCTTCTATAACCTCGATGTTCCAAAAATTGATTTTCTATTTCCCGACCAAAATTACGTTTTAAGTCCATCTCAGTATCCGTCAGCTTTTTTGGAAAGTAGCTTATACTCTAATTTTCTGCTTGCTGCATATGAAAGATGGAGGGAGATAGATGACCCAAATTTTGACATAAGACTATTTCGTGAGCTAATTCTCGCAGTTATGGGAACTTCTCCAACTCTTGATTCATTGGGCGTCACAGATGTTGGTATTTTTGTAATTGAAACGGATGGTGGTTTAGAGCCCATAGACACATTTAAATGTTGCGGAGAAGATTTCACCAAGTTAGGTTTAAATATATGTTCAAACACATTATTTGACCTACAGGAAAATGACTTGATAAAAACCTTTGTTCAGAAATCTAGCTCACTTTCTAATGAATGTCATAATTGCGAATATCTCAAAATGTGTGGAGGCGGGTATATGCCACATAGATTTAATGGCAAAGATTTTAACAATCCGTCAGTTTACTGTGGTTCCCTTTACCAATTATGTGAGACTGTTCATTCGGATATATCCGAAGCAATAACATATGCTAAAAATAAATTAAATAATGGCTGAGGCAAATAATGCATATCAGAAGTTGTCTAAGATATTAGAATGGAATGACAATTATCCAGTTGAATGGATTAATGAAAATTACGTTAGTTATTTAAAGACGAAACTTGAAAGTTACAAGGATTTTGGTCAAAATAATTCAAACGAATTGACTTTGATTTGTGATTTATTAGACGAAATAGAACTTTCTTCTTTTGTTTCATACCCATTTGTTGCTGATTTATTGCATCCGAGAACGATTTTGCACTCTGATGAAGATATTTGGCCAATTCAAGCTTATGCATTATCTTATTTGACATGGGTTAATAAACTTGATGAGAAGTATTCTATTTATGAAAAACCAGATGGTTTCCGTATGCCATCTGACTCCTTTCCTATTGCAAAACGTGTTCTGAAACCTATTCCTGTTTCATTCAAATCAAATATTAAATTTCCAGGCATGGACAGGGGCGGAAATGATTTATTTTGCCTTAATGACAAACAAATTGCAAATGAAAACCCGAGGGTAACAGAAGCTCAAAAACTAATCAAGAAGTGGTCTCCTCCAACATGGAAATTTGTAGCAATTGGAACGGAATTACTTGCTATTAGAGGCGAATCATCAGAACCTAATAAATTTGGTTCAGCTTCCTTTAGAGGACTAGCAGGGCTTAATTTATTAATCAACCCTTCTACCACAACGTTACAGATTATTATTGAGGCAATCGTTCATGAAGCTATTCATAGTTTGCTTTACCAATTAGAACCGGCATTTGGTGATTTTTTTCCAGATAAAATAAACTCTAAAAATCCAGTAAAATCGCCTTGGACAGGGACAATAATAACGTTAGATAATATTTCTCAAGCATGTTTTGTTTGGTTTGGACTTTTTAATTTTTGGGAAAAAGCATCTTTGTTTAATACCATCGACCCTGAATCGGGTGTTGCTATTAATAACATTCAAAAAATTAAACAAGGATTTAGAAATCTTGATACCTCAATTCTTAAAACCAACTTAAATTCAGATATGTATGCTTCGATTGAGTATATGAAATTAAAAGCGACAGAATAAAAACTATCAGCATTGTATTGCTAAAAGCGGGGCTGACCGGCTTCGATTGGACATTTGTGCAAAACTCAAGTTCTGTTTTTCGATTGAACTTTTGTGCTAGAAACCCTACCTTCGGCAAAACTTATTAATCAAATGAATCTCCCCCTCTTCACCTCCCACCAAACCTCAATCCCAAAATCCATCTCCCCACCACAAAAAACGGATCCAAAATCCGGTGAATCCTTTTCAATGCTTCCTGTCTCCGGCCCACAGCAAAATTAAAATCCTTATCCATATCCGTCGCCAAACCTGGGCAGCGGGCAGCCCCTGGTGTCCTCGATCTTTACCCCAGGATGTATGTACCCGAATCAAAGTAAAACCCGGCACACACAGGGCCGCCACATACCTGGCCATGCAAGGGGTGCCGCTGGATTTTATTGCGAAGCTGGGGGGCTGGAAGAAGTTGGAGACGCTGAAGAAGTATTTGTTGGCTTCTGGATTGGATGTGGCGATGGTGGTGGCGGAGTATAAGTTTTTTAGAAAGAGAGTATTCGTTATTATAAAAAATATTATTTTGTGCATTGATTAATGCTATTCCATAAATCCAAACTACATACTCAACCATAAATCAATATAGAATGGCTAGTGTAACATTGCATGCTTATGAAGTTACCATTAAACAAAAAAGAAATGTTGATGCAGAAGTTCTAAGTGACTTTAACAACGGAAAAGATATAATAAATTTCCTAAATACGACTTTATCTAATTGGTCTTATGAAGGTGATGTCCCAAATGTAATTGAAGATTCAAACCTGAGTAAAAGATTAAGAATTAACAAGAATACGCTAAGTATTATAGGCAGAAAGGTTTCAGGGCAAATTGAAATTGGTGAATATGGTTACGAATCTCAAGTTGTAGATGGTACAGGCAGCCAAACAAAAAAAATTGAAAAAGATGAATCACCTATGATGCCCTTTTTCTTTGTAGGTTTCTTTCCCAAAGATAAAGCAATTGGCATTTTAGTTTTTCAAAAATTTAAAAACTACGGAGTTTACACTATTTTTGAAAAAAGTATAAAGGATGCATTTAAAGCTGAAAATGATGGCTTTATTATCGAAATACAACCATTAGCTTCTAAGGAACTCGTCGAAAATTTTCTTAACGCTGGTGCTTTACGTCAAATTTCGTTCAAGAACACCATCAGGAACCAAACAATAGTCGCACCATCCGATAGAGAGCCTAGTTTAAATCCAGATGATTACTATACAGAGTACAATATTATTGCAAAAAAAGGCAAGCGTTTAAGCCTGATGGGAAGAATTAGAGCATATTTAAATGGAACTGACAATTTAAGTGACCTGATTGCGATTAATAACTATGAATTCAATGAGATAACTGCTACGCTAAAACTAGAAAATCATGCTAGAACAATTAAGTTATCTAGTGGACTTGACAATATTGGTTCTTTTTTCGATATTACAAGTGAAGTGACGATTAATCCCATTACTGGTTTGCCTGAATTTGATACTGTCAAAAGGGCTAGCGAAGATGTGCTCAATGATATATCAACAATTGCAGGCCTTTTAGAATGAAACATGAAAAAGAAGTATTTATTCTTAAAGGCTTTGGCTATTACTAGTGCTATACTAGGCCTTATAGCATTAAGTATTACTGTGTTTTTATTATTTATTGACGGTAAAGTGTCCTTCCTAACTCCTTTAAATTTAGAAGAAGCGAGTAAAGTTGGTGATTTTGTAGGTGGATTTGTTGGAATATTTTGGTCTATTTCAGGCATTCTGCTTCTTTTTATTACTTTAAGGCTCCAGTCAGATGAATTTCGAGAAACCCAAAAGGCTATAACCAAGCAGCAATTTGAAACCACCTTTTTTAATATGCTAAATATGTTAATCAGTATTAGGAGTCAAATCAAATTAAATAATAAAGGCCAAACTGGTCAGAATATTGATTCACATGAATTTATTACCTATGCTCTTAATCAATTGAAGAAAATATGCGAAGAAAACATGGTTGAAAATGAAAATTTCACGAAAGAAATTGAAGAGATCGAGCGAAAAATAGATAACATTGAACAAGTTAGCCAATTAGAATTATCAACTTTAAAGGGAGCTTTAAATCAAATTTACTTGCAATTTTATACGGAATACCATTCAGAACTTGGGCATTATTTCAGATATATTTATAACCTAATAAAATTTACTATAAATAACAGGAAGCCTAATTTGGATGAAAAAATATACTTAGATTTAATTCAAGCACAATTATCTAATGATGAAATGGCATTGTTGTTTTATAATTGCCTAAGCGACAAAGGAGTTAATCAGCAAAAGAGGCCTCAATTTTTTATGTGGCTGGAAGAATATAGTTTTTTAGAAAATCTTGATGAAAAGAGTTTGCTTAAGCGTGCTCACCATAAACTATTTCCAAAAACGATTTTCAAATTTTTGAGCTTAGATGAGAAAAAAGATAAGATGTCAAATACTGAAAAGATATTGTAAGTGTTTTGGTGTTTATAATGCGAGAATTATGCTTGAAAAGAACTCTCTCCCGCTTCTGCTCTAGCTGAAATTCTCTTCGATTCCCTAATCGGCATTCTCCTGGGCATTGCCGGAGTACTCACCTACCAGGGCTATTTAGCCGATACTGACTTTGTCAGGGGCGACTAATTTAAGGGGAGCCAATTTGACAAAAGCTAATTTAGAGGGAGTCACTTTTTTTAGAGCCGATTTAAGGAAAACGTATTCTTTGACTGTAGAGCAGATAGGTATTTCGAACAATTTATATGAGTGTAAACTTCCTTATAGTATTGATGTGGCAAAGTTAAAAAGGATTATCCAGAACTGGTTAAAGAGCATTAACCCAACTACTATAGCTCTTGTTTAAAATTCAGGAGACAATCTGAAACCTTTCAACCCGTCCTTCGTATAGAGCATGGAGTAAGACACTTGATGCAAACAAATGGTGTATCTTGTTATTTTAATAAAAGATGTTATCTTTAAGTTCTAAAAGATACTTATTGCTAGCGAACCAAACTAAACGCAATGGTCGACAACAGTTTTATTGAAAACAGAATACACCCGAAAATTAGGTTAAACTCTATATGCCCTTATTTCACCATGTTTCCAATTACGTTTCCGTATTCTGTTTTACTGAATGCAAAAAAAACAGATGTTGTCTTTGATCCTTTTTGCGGTAGAGGTACAACCAACTTTGCGTCTAGGTTATTGGGGCTTAAATCATATGGAGTAGATAGTAACCCTGTTGCACAGGCCGTTGCTCAAGCTAAACTAGTCAATGTCAAACGAGAAGAAGTTAATAAACTATGTTCAGATATTCTTTTCAATTTTGAGCCGAAACATGTTCCCAGTAGTGAGTTCTGGGAATGGGCTTATCATGCAGAAACATTAATAAACATTTGTAAATTACGCGATTTTTTTCTGGAAAAAGATCAGCTTAATGATGTCGAGATCGCACTAAGGGCAATAGTTCTAGGAACTCTACATGGTCCGATTATGAAAACACAAGCATCTTATTTGTCAAACCAAATGCCTAGAACATTTTCGACAAAACCTAATTACTCAGTTAATTATTGGAAAGCTAATCAGCTGATCCCTAACTATGTCAATTTACTCCAGCTTGTAGAGAAAAAAACTGTTTATTTTTTCAATGATGATTTACCAGAAACTACAGATGGAGAAATCATCCTTGGGGATAGTCGTTGGGTTGGGAATGTCTTTGAAGATAAATTTGATTGGATTGTTACTTCACCTCCTTACTTTGGAATGTCGACCTACAAACAGGATCAATGGTTGAGAAATTGGTTCTTAGGAGATAAAGATGATGTGGATTATTCAAGCAAACAACAGCTAGTTCATTGGTCCGAAAAATCATTTGTCATCAGTCTTTCTCAAGTTTGGTCTAACGCTGCCAATAAATGTAATCCATCGGCAAAGTTGGTAATCAGATTCGGAGCTCTCCCAAGTAAGTCAAAGAAAACTCCTCAAGAGCTGATTGAAGAATCACTTAGTTTGTCAAATTGTAACTGGCAAATTGAAAACATTCAAAGCGCCGGAAAGCCTATAAGCTCAAACAGACAAGCTAATCAGTTTAAAAATGCAGCCGGAAGCTATGTTGAAGAAATAGACGTATTTGCACATTTAAACTAAAATCTTTGAATATGTTTGATCCAGATGAAATACCAGATCTCAAAAAATCTGTTCGGGAATGTGCAATTCTCGACCGAAAATTATTAGATGATCTTAGGGTAGAGGTACAATCCTTAAAATCAAACTCTAGAGTAATTAAATCACGTTCTGCTACCACAGTTTCTCTTGTTGCTAGCGATGGGGGAAACAATAAATTGATTTATGATCCTTTTTACTTTCAACTAGTTCGGGTTGTTGACTCAAATGGGAATAAATTATGTCTTGATGTCATTTCCCCTACAACCGATACTGATGAATTGAGCAAACGCCAGTTTGATTCAGACGGAAACCCAATAACAGCTTTAGGGCGACTTATGCAAGATTTGGGCTGCCAAACTTTAAGTGAACTTAGCCCAATGATTCCAAAAGGCTCAAAAATTCGAGACGCCCCTGATGAAGTATCGAAGTCCTGGGTTTTGACTTATAGAGATTTGTGCGAGTGGGCAGTTCTTTATGACAAGATATGTTATACTCGTTTCGCAACTCATACTTTAATTGTACGTGATGGCCTACTACGGAGTAAAATTTTCAGTTATAAAGTCAGTTCAAAGAGGGCTCTTTTTACTGAAATGATAAACAACATGGTTCAAGCCATTGATAAAGCGTTTAAAACAGATCGAGTAAGAATTTACTTGGTTGGCCTTGCAAAACATAGTCAAGTCTTATCTCGATATGCGTTAGCCATGCAATTGGAAGAAGTTTTTGTTAAGGGAGAACCAAAATTTGCACGAGTACCATTTGAATTGGAGGAAAAATCATATATGTGGAAGGAATTCATATGGAGACCTGATGATGATTTACAAAGCCAAGAGGTAAATAAATTTTCAATGGGCCACCTTTACCTAGTCCGCTTTGGAAAATTAGGTGGAGACCCCGTGTGGGCTGTTGATTTATTGCCTAGTCAATCAAACCTTGACGCAGAAATATTTGGTTATCTCTTGGCTGATGCAATAAACGGATTTCCGGTGCCTCATTATCCACTATGTTTACAAAGAGCCCATGAACATGCTCAAATAGTCGGTTTCGATATGGATATACTTCAAGATGAAGTCATTCAAGCGATTAAAGACATCTTACCAGATAATAAGAAAGATGTTGTGGACCATCAGTTGTTTAATTTTGATCATTCCCAAAACAGATACGAATGAAACTTTTTCCAGATGACAAGATTGTAGGCATTTTTAAGGGCTTTAGCGAGGGCGGCCTTGAATTTCATGCTGATATCATTCTGAGATATAATAACACTTTTCAAAATGTGCCAATGCACGGACAGTTCCTTATAGTTGAACTTGAAGGTGAAAACGAAGGGGTGCTGGGAAGAATTACCGCTGTTGCTGCTCAAGGACGCTTAGCCAGCTCAGTTGGAGAGGATTATGGGATAAGAGCTGTTACGGAAGGTAGGACAGTTTCTGAAGATTTAAGAGAAAATTATTTAAAGTACAAAGTTGACATAAGGGTTCTCGGAGTACTAAGATTATCAGAAAACAGAATAGACTTCGCGCCGTCACACCGAAGATTACCGCATGTGGGCAGTAAAGTTGGTTTTCTTTCAGATGAGTTACTCCGAGAAGTAGCAGGTCATAACCTTAAGGATGAAAATGATAACCCTGCTTCGGAGTTTGGTTATTTGGCATATGGAGAATTCGTGTATAATGGCAATGATAGCAGTTCAAAATGTAAACTGGAGAGATGGATGTTACCAAAATCCCCTTCTGTAGTTACTAGATTCAGAATTGATCAGTTAGTTTCAAGACGGTCGTTTGTATTTGCAAGAGCTGGTTTTGGTAAATCGAACTTAGTCAAATTGTTGTTTAGTAGCCTTTACAAGTCTCAACCCTCAATTAAAAAGAGAGGAAATAAAAGTACTAATGTTGGTACAATTATTTTTGATCCAGATGGTGAATATTTTTGGCCTGATGATAGTGGTAGACCTGGTTTATGCGACGTGCCACATTTGGAGGACAAAGTTGTGTTGTTCACTAATAAGAAGACTAAAAGCCCATTTTATCAATCTTTTGTAGCTGATTCCATTAAATTGGATATTCGGAGGTTAAAACCTTCAGATGTTATTTCGATAGCATTGCCCCCTGAACGCCAATCTCAGCAAAACGTACAAAAACTTAAAGGCCTTAATTCAACAAGTTGGACTAATCTAATTGACCTTGTTTATCGGCTAAGAAACACAACTCCAATTGAAGACTTAAGGGATATTATTTTAAACGATAGAGAGAACGACAGGCAAGATGCTGAAATCATTGCTATTAGGTCTAATATTACCACTATTGTTGGTTTAATTCATGATCCAAGTAGCCAAATGATGGATAAACTTTTTGAAGCTTTAAGAGCAGGAAAGTTATGTGTGGTAGATATTTCTCAAATGAGAGGTAAAAATGGTTTAATTTTATCAGGAATTATCTTACAACAAATCTTTGAACACAATCAAGATCAATTTACAGAGTCAGACCCCGATAGTATTCCTACTATTGCCGTTTTAGAAGAAGCACAATCTGTCTTAGAAGGCAATGGTGGAAGTGAAAGCCCTTACATTTCATGGGTCAAAGAAGGTAGAAAATATGGGCTTGGCGCGGTTTTAATTACGCAACAACCAGGCAGTATTTCTAATGAAATTTTAAGTCAGGGTGACAATTGGTTTATTTTCCATCTCCTTTCTGCTGGAGACTTACTTTCTGTAAAAAAAGCTAATGCTCATTTCAGTGATGACTTACTTAGCTCTCTTTTAAACGAGCCAATTCCAGGTAATGGAGTTTTCTGGAGTAGTTCAGGCGGAAAACCATATCCTATTCCAATGAGGGTTTTGAGTTTTGAAAATCTTTACGATCAAAGAGATAAAAATTATGACTTAAATCCAGGAAAAACATTTGGGGTTTTTCTTAAAACGGAGTACGAAAATACTTTGAAGGAGGCGATACAACTAGTTGAATCAAACAACTCAGATAGTGAAGGAATTAAATATAAAGAAGAAATGTTGAATCTTGATCAAGAGAAAACATTTGATACGAGAGAACTCTTTATTAAAGCCGCATTGAAAAAAGTTAAAGAGAATGTTGGGTTGATGCAAAAAATATTCTCTAATGATTTGCATTGGAGGAGGTTACAAGAAGAGATAAAGCAAAACCTTCCAGAGAATCTTACAGATCGAGATAAAGTAGCTTTCGACAGTGTCTCTCGATTTATGAACGAGGAGTTTGGAATCAAAGGATGGAAGTCTGAGCGTAGGAATAGCAAATCTAAGTTAGGGGAAACAACTACCTATCTTGTAATCAATGCTAATAGCTAAGTTTTAATTCATAAAAGACTATTTTACACCAATGTATATAAAAATCGTGCAAGTGTTTTTTTTGAAAATACATATTCTTTGGCACTTTCTCCGGATTGGATGCATGAAATTTGAGACAGTGGTATAACAAGGTTAATAAAATCAAACAATTGATGGCACAAAAAGTTAAAATTGTAAAAAACCCAGATTTAGACTTTTTTGTTGGGCTTTATGGAGGAGATGATATTCCTACGAAGCAAGATTGGTATGAAAAATCAGAAGAATATAAATTTTTTCTTCTTGAAGATGACTTGACTGTAAAAGAATTGGATGAGAATGATTTTTATGTAAAAAAAGCCAACGGAAATAAACTTAAAATTTTTAGAGAAAAATTTAAGAATATAATTAAAGAAAACCTGAATTCGCAGCACCCTTACAGAAAACCAGAAAAGCTCGAAATAATTATAAGCGTTTCGATGAATGAAAAAAGAATGCAAGAAGTAGATATTGATAACCTTTCAAAAGCAATAATTGATTGCTTCAATGGTTTGATTTTTGAAGATGATAGCCAAATAGTAAGTTTGTTAGCCTTCAAGGATGTTACATATTTGCCAGTATATGGTGTTTTAGTTGGGGTTAGAAGACTAGAAAGAAAATTAAGTTGGGTTGAAGGAATAAAACTTGCTCATATTGAGCCCATAGATGACTAACTCATTTAACCCCAAACAAAATTGCCACCTATGGCGCTAAAAAAATAAATCAGCCAAAACCTTGCTGATAATTCCTGGCCTTGCCCTCGGAATAATCCTCCTTTCCGCTTATCGCCGTTCCCTGAAACCATTAGGCTCCAATTCTCGATCGCATGCGCCTACGCGGCCAGGACCAGCACGGCATGGGTATTTTGGAGCCTGCTGCTCAGGAGGCAGCAGACAGCACAATAGTATTGACCTGGTGTGTATACCTGGGGAAGTTGACAAGGCCTTTTTGGGCCATTAAAATTATTTTCTTTCTAACCCAGCCGTAAGTTCATAATAAAACTTACGACAAATTCGGCTGCCGCTTCAGACATACCTGCCTCTAGGGCAATGTCTATCATTTCAGAATTGCTTTTACCATCCATGAACCTCGCTTTGAACAAAGCACCTAATGCACTGGTACTAACTCCCTGTGCTGAAATATGTGCAGCTGCAAGTGCTGCTGTTATTTTCTTTAAATATAAGGATATTAAGAACTTGATAGCTACCCAGCCTGTCAGTTTTTTAAATCCAAGAACAGTAATTGTAAAAGTGAATGGTTCCATCTTATGAAGAATTTAGTTGATTACTAATTTATAACCAGTTTTATTCAAAGATATGTTTTACCTACCACCCCACAACCTATGACTAACCGTATCACATATCCACTCTTGTGCACCAAAACATTTTCACAAATAAAAAAGTTCCCAGAAAAATTTTATATAAATTTAACTCATCCCATTTAAACTAGTCACAGAAATGCCCACTAGTCCAACTCCCCCAAACCATTCCCGAATCCCCAATTTTTCCCATTCAATCTCCGCCACCAGCTCCTCTTCAGTTGGCAAATAGGGCAGGTATTTCGTAGCAAAAACTGCTGATTTTCTTGCAGTACGGAGTATTTGGCGATGATGTGATCCATTTTGCAGTCTATTTTTACTCCCGTTTTTACCGCCCAAGCAGCAAATTCCACCCAAAAATCCCTCCCCCCCCTTGCATCCCACCAATTTTCCCCCTATTTTTACCGTCAAAGCAGTAAAAAATGAATACCACTCAATTGGGCAAGCTAATTTTGTTTCACCGCAAACGAGCCGGTTTATCCCGCGAAGCATGCGCCTTATTGGCTGGAGTGGGCAAAACTGCGGTGTACGACCTGGAGCATGGCAAGGAGACCATTCGGATGGATACCCTACTGAAGATACTGAAAGTGCTCAACATCAATTTACAATTCAGCAGTCCATTAATGGAAGAATACCAGCAGAAGCAAAGCGAGTATTTTGAACAAGCCATTCAAAATATCCTCCTGGACGATTACAACAATGCCTTGCAGAACGAATTGGATCGGGTGATAGCAGAGAAAAACATCACCAGAGAAGATTACGATAAGATTCTTTCCAATCAATTGGGTTAAGCATTGAAGGTCATCATTGATATTCACCAGGCCAAGTTTTGCTCCGCAACATTAAAGGCGCACGCTGGTTCAACGTCACCAAAATAATGAACAACACTTTTTACAACTATGAAGAGGCCTTGAAAACTCCTGAGGAAGTAACCTCTCTCGCTTTTTCGTTTAATAATTCTTATCATTCTTACACGAAAGAGTTACCCGATAGCCGAATAACGTCATTAGTGAATTTAGAGAAACTTTATATAGGAGGTTATGAAGGAGAAAGATTGGATTTGCCAAAAGAGCTCTTGGAGCTACCTAAATTAACCAAGCTTAGCATTGAAACAAAGTCAAAAACAGTTCCAGCTTTAATTTGGGAGCTAAAGACTTTAGAGTCATTGGACATTCGTTTTGATTTTTTTCAAGGAGATGAACTAAAAACGTACGAGTTACAAAATCTGGAACACTTTTCTTTTTCAAGTAAGAATTTAGAACGATTTCCTGATGAAATTTTTAACTCAAAAGGACTAAAATCACTTGGTCTCGGATCAAGAAACGTGACAAGTATAACCGACAGAATTGGAGGTTTAATCAATTTACAAAGACTCTCCCTTGGTTTTGAAAATTTATTGTTTTTCCCGGAATCTGTTGAAAACTTATACAATTTAAAAGAAATCAGTCTTTATTCCAGAGAATTAAAATCAATACCCGTGAATTTTAAAAAACTATTGAAACTTGAAAACTTTCGTTGGGGGCAATGTAAACAGTTTCCAGTGAACTTGGTAGACGCTCCGAACTTGAATCGAGCTAGTTTTGACGAAAGTTTTTTTGAGGTTATTGAATCAGAAGAACTATGGTTTCCAAAATTAAAACGTCTTGATATGACAGTCTCAAGATTAAAAGAAATCCCAAATTGCCTTTCGACGATCAAAAATCTCAACCATTTACAACTCGGATACAATTCATTTAAAGTGATCGATTTTAACTTCAGCAAACTTGAATACCTTGAATTTATTGGGTTAAGGTATCCTGAGCACATTAAAAACATAGATATGAATAAGCTAATTAAATCATTAAAAACGGCTCCAAATTTGAAATCAATAGATGTAACTGGTTTTGAAAGTCAACAAATATTCAGGCTTGAGAACGAACTTTTTGGTGTTGAAGTACTGTATCCTAGATAGTTGACCCTAATGAAGTCAGGTTCGACCTTGATGTTGCAGACCAACGGATTGCTTTGACCTTCCCCCAAAACACCCTACCTTTCCAACGAATCAGGCCATCACCCCAACAAATTCAATCAAGTTTTAAGCACAACCGTCCTCAGGTTTTTCCAAATTTTCCCACACCCTTTTTTCATTAAAATCCAATCCATTATAAGGCCCTCATCTATCCTGCCTGGTTGCTACGCGGCGACAAAATGAGGGGATTTTATTTTTGATGCCAGAGTGACGAGAATTTTGGATGAGATCAAATTTCTGGAATGATTGAGGATCGACTTCCATTTCTTAACCCAAGTCAATGCATCCCAAAAACCATCCCCCTACTTTTGTGTCATGAAAAAATCAAGCACAACGATGCGCGCTGACATGAAAGCCATTGAGTATCT
>JAIYDG010000542.1 GCA_027487625.1 Bacteroidota bacterium | reverse complement strand
GAAAGGAAAGAAAGTACAGATAAAAAGACTTCACTAAACTCTGCTTTAAGAGAATATGATGTAGCTGTTTAAGTCAATTTTATTACATAAAAAAAAGAGGCTGTTTCATCAAGTGAGACAGCCTCTTTTTATTTATTCTAGTTCTTTAAATGTAATTTTCGAACCTCTGTAAATTCGATTAGTTCCTTTGATGAAGTCTTTTTCTTCGGCTTCAAAAATATTCATGAATTGTTGGGGATTCCTTTCTGCTAAAGGAAACCAAGTGCTTTGAACTTGCACCATGATTTGATGTCCGGGTAAAAAAGCATGGTTGATATCGTTCAAAGTGAATTTTATTTTTGTCATTTCTCCAGGTACCAATAGCTCTGGTTTTTCGAAACTGTTTCTGTATTTAGCTCTGAAAATATCACCCCTAATTAAACTTTGGTAATTCGATACATTTACAATTCTTCCATCTATTGTATCATTTGGCATTTTTGAAGGATTTACATCAATAAGTTTAATTACAAAATCCATATCGGTATTGGTAGAACTTACCATTAATTCAACTTCAATTGAACCAGTAATTGTTCTTTTTATTTCTAGTTTTTCTGTTTTATAAACCAATACATCTGTTCTTGTTGATGCAAATCTTTGGTCGGCAACCATGTATTCTCTTTGCATGCCAATTTCAGAATTTACCATATAAGGAACGGGTTTGTTGGGGTCGCTAGTGTACTCTTCAAAAGTCAGTGATTTGTTTTCAAAAGGCCTTAAGGTTTCATTATTGCTTAAATACAAAACAGATTCTTTTGTTTGTTTTGGAGGCCATGTTTCATAAGATTTCCAAACATTGGTTCCTGTTTCAAATACTGAAGCTTCTGGCAAATTATCTGTAGTTTTATTTCTCAAATGTGCTTCAAAAAACGGAAATTCAATACTGTCTTGATAATAGGTGCTGGTATTTGATTTAAAACTCATATCACCTAAACCAAGTCCTTTTGATTTGTTCCATCCGCCATGTACCCAAGGACCCATTACCAATTTGTTATTTGTTTTTGAACTATTCTTTTCTACTGTTTGATAAACTTGTAATGCACCATATAAATTTTCAGCATCAAACCAACCACCAACAGTCAAAACCGCAGGTTTAATATCTTTTAGAAATGGACGAAGATTACGTTTCTTCCAGAATTCATCATAGTTAGGATGTGCAGTTATTTCCTTCCAGAATGCAATTTTTCCATTGTATAAACTATCAACATACTTCATTGATTTCACCTGATTCAAATAAAAATCATACCCATCATTAGTAGGGAAATCATAACCTTTGTTCCATTGTTTGGTTAATTCAGGACGTTCTTTTCCAAATGAAGCAAAGAATCCAAAAAAGTGTGGCACAAACAAAACTCCATTGTGGTGAAAATCATCTCCTGTAAACCAATCAACAATGGGAGCTTGTGGTGAAACAGCTTTTAGTGCTGGATGTGCATTGACCATTCCAGCAGCTGTATAAAAACCTGGATAAGAAATGCCCCATTGACCAACTCTACCATTGTTGTTTTTGATGTTTTTTATACACCAATCGACACAATCATAAGTATCGGTGCTTTCATCTATTGCCTTTTTGTTTTTCTTGTTTGTATTCATGGGTGTCATGTTGATGAATTCACCTTCACTCATAAATTTTCCTCTTACATCTTGAAAAACGAAAATATAACCAGCCTTAGCAAAAGCCTCTGTAGGACGAAGTTTTGGCGGGAATTGGTCTTCTCCATAAGGCCCAATTGCATACGGAGTTCTGTTTAATAAAATCGGGTATTTTTTCGATTGGACTTTGGGTGTATAAATAGCAGTAAATAGTCTTTTACCATCCCTCATGGTGATATAAACTTCTTGTTTGTTGTAATGTTCCTGGACTTTAAATTCCTGGGCAAAAACAAAATTCAAACAGAATAAAAGGATAATTGTAAATACAGATTTCATGGATTAAATTTTTGCTAAACTAATCAATTATCTGAAATCAACAGAATCAACCTGAATCAAACTAAGGGATTCCTGAATAAATGTGATTTTGTGAAGAAATTTTGAATTTATATTAATAGTATCTGAATTCAATTGTTTACAAATCAGGGCTTAAGTAAATGAATGTAAAAGTAGATTTTCAATTTGAGTTACAAATTAGAGTTTCGTTTCAAAAAGAAAATGAAACATTTCTTACTAAAATTATTGGTCTCAATCATTACACTATGTGCTTTTCAATTTGAGACAAAAGCATGGGGATTTTTTGCGCATCAACTCATCAATGAAAAGGCAGTTTTTTGCTTACCATCTGAAATTTTTCCTTTTTATAAAAAGCATATTTCTTATATCAAGGAACATGCCGTAGATCCAGATAAACGCAGGTATATTGTTGCAGAAGAAGCAGTGAGACATTTCATTGATTTAGATTATTACGAAAAGGTTTCTCCGATTGATACCATGCCTTGGAGTTTTAAAGCAGCATGTGAAAAGTATACTAAAGATACCATTAACGAATATGGAATTGTACCATGGCATATTCAGACCATGATGAACATACTAAGTGAAGCCTTCAAAAATAAAAATGAAGCTTTAATTTTAAAGTACTCATCAGAATTAGGACATTATGTGGCCGATGCACATGTGCCTTTGCACAATACCATGAACTATAATGGACAAATGACTGAACAACATGGCATACATGGATTTTTCGAAACTCGTTTGCCTGAATTGTTTTCATATCAATATGACTTCATGATAGACCGCGCGGTTTATTTAGACAATCCACTTCATTTTATATGGGCAGGAATTGAACAAGGATTTTCATCATTAGATTCTGTTTTTGGATTTGATAAACATTTACGACTAACAACGCCAGAATCGAAAAAGATGAGTTTTGAGCAAAGAGGAACTCAGCAGGTAAAGGTTTGGTCGTTTGAATATGCGATGGCTTATCATAGGCTCCTAAACAATCTTGTGGAGCGAAGAATGCGTGCATCTATTTATGCAGTTTCTTGCTTTTGGTATACAGCTTGGGTAAATGGAGGTCAACCTGATTTGATGAATCTCAATAAAGATATATTGATTACAACACAAGACAGCCTGCTGACAATTCAACAAAATGGAAAAATGATTGGTAGGAGTGAGGAATAAGTAATATACACAAGATTCATTTTATAAGATTTGAATAACAGTATCTATCAAATATCATCGAGTGAAAATTTCATGAGTTACCGATTCATAAGTGAAGGTCCTCAGGGAATTGTTGAGAAATTAATCATTTTTCAAGCAACACATATTAAACATGTTTTTAATCTAGCATTTGGTGATATTAATCCTAAAACAGGAGAAATAGATGATTTAATTGTCACCAATAATGGAGACGGAGAAAAAGTGCTTATTACTGTTGCAACGGCAGCTTTTGAATTCACAGAAAAGTATAAAAATTGTTTTATTTATCTTGAAGGGAGTACAAAATCAAGAACTAGATTATATCAAATGGGAATTACAAAATATTGGAAGGAAATTAGCAAGGATTTTGATGTTTTAGTGGAAGTAAAAGGCGATTGGGTTAAATTTGAAGCTAATTTAAAATGTGAAGCATTCTTAGTAAATAGAAAATAGTTTTTTGTTTTATCAAAAAAAATATAATTTTGAAGTATGAAACTTACAACAAAAATACCTACAGTAAAAAATCCTAATATCAAGATTGATAAATCATTGAACAAATATGATAACGCAAATTTGTTCCCTGAAAAGTTAGCGATGGCAAATGAGCATTTAGCTAAAATTGGCATGCCAAAGCCAGAATTGCTAAAGTAGTTTACAATTAGTCTTCTAATTTAAAATATTAAAAAAGCCGCTCTCAAATCTGAAAGCGGCTTTTGTTTTTATATGCCTTTTAAAGTTTGGAGTTTCATCCAATGTTCAGCAATTCCATCTTCTGCTGCAGCCATAAATTCTTCTGCATGCTCAGGGTTTTGCTTATTAATGATACTGAACCTAGTTTCACCATACATAAACTCTTTTGCACCTGCAATTGGGTCTTTGCTGTCGATTACAAATCTTTCTCCTTTAGGTTTTGAAGGATTGTATCTAAACAAAGGCCAGTAACCTGTTTTAACTGCATTTTGTTGGTGAACCGCACCTTGAGACATATCAAAGCCATGTGCTATACAATGACTGTAAGCAATAATGATTGATGGGCCAGGAAATGCCTCAGCTTCTTGAATTACTTTTACTGCATGCATATCATTTGCTCCCATTGCAATTTGAGCTACATAAGCAGAACCATGAGCAATGGCTTGCATAGCTAAATCTTTTTTGCCTGTTAGTTTTCCGTTGACACTAAATTTAGCACTCGCTCCAATTGGAGTAGATTTAGATTTTTGTCCGCCAGTGTTTGAATAAACTTCAGTGTCTAAAACAAGGATATTTACATTTTCACCAGTTGATAAAACATGGTCTAAGCCGCTAAAGCCAATATCATAAGCCCAGCCATCACCTCCAATAATCCAATGTGACTTTTTAACAAAATGGTCTGCTAATACATCCAATTGTCTGGCTTCAAAACTGGTTTGGCCTTTTAATAGAGATCTTAATTCTTTTACATAAGTTCTTTGAAGAGCAATTTCTTCCTCATTGTTTTGGTTATTGTTGATGAGTTTGTTGCTTAAATCAATTCCAACTAAATCAACTAAATCAACTAAACCATGTAATAAGTTTGTGGCAATTTCAGCCTTTTTATTAAATGCTAATTTCATTCCTAAGCCAAACTCAGCATTGTCTTCAAACAATGAATTTGCCCAAGCAGGTCCATTACCTTCATCATTGCAAGCCCATGGAGTAGAAGGGAGGTTTCCACTAAAAATTGAAGAACAACCTGTTGCATTTGCAACCATCATACGCTCTCCATATAATTGAGATAACAATTTCAAATAAGGAGTTTCACCACAACCTGCACAAGCACCAGAAAATTCAAATAAAGGTTTTAAGAATTGAGTTCCTTTTACTGTTTTAACATTTGCTCTGCTTCTATCTAATTCAGGTAATGATAAGAAATAATCCCAGTTTTCGATTTCTTGCTCTCTTAATGGCAATTGGTCTTCCATGTGAATGGCTTTTCTGCCAGGATTTGCTTTCGATTCTACAGGACAAAATTCAACACATAAATTACAACCTGTACAATCTTCTACTGCTACCTGTAAAGTATAAGCTTCTGTTTCTTTGTTGAATTCTTTTCCAATTGGATTGGTATGTTTAAAGGCAGATGGTGCTGTTTCCAATAAATCTTTATCGTATACTTTACATCTGATTGCAGCATGCGGACAAATCAAGAAACATTTACCGCATTGTGAGCAAGCATCGGCATCCCAAACTGGAACCTCTGCAGCTAAATTTCTTTTTTCCCATTTAGTTGTTGCAACAGGATAAGCGCCATCTAAAGGGAAAGAACTTACAGGTAAATCATCACCTTCAAACGACATGATTTTTGCCAAAACATCTTTCACAAAATCAGGAGCAGCATCTGGCACCATTTTGTCTAATTCCATTGAACCCACTTCTAAATTTGTGGTATCAATGAGGTGCATATTTACCAAAGCTTGGTCAACTGCTATATAGTTTTTCTGAACAATATGATCACCTTTATCGGAATAGGTTTTTTTGATAGCATCTTTGATTCTTTGAATAGATTCTTCTGGAGATAAAACTCCTGAAATTGCAAAGAAGCAAGTCTGTAAAATTGTATTTACTCTATTACCCATGCCTGTATCACGTGCTACTTGACCCGCATTGATGACATAGAATTTTAGGTTCTTATCTTTTATTTCAGATTGAATTTTAGCCGGTAATTGTGCCCAAACTTCATCTTGTGGATATGGTGCATTGAGCAAGAAAACCGCATCTTTTTCAGCATTCTTTAAAATATTGTATTTATGAATAAACTGAAATTGGTGACATGCAATAAAGTTAGCAGATTGAACTAAATAACTTGATCTAATTGTATTTTTATCAAACCTTAAATGTGATACAGTTAATGAGCCCGATTTTTTTGAATCATAAACAAAATATCCTTGAACTTGATAGTCAGTAGTATCACCAATAATTTTGATTGAGTTTTTATTGGCGCTTACAGTTCCATCAGCACCTAAACCATAGAATAAACCTCTAAATAAATGATGGTCTTCAAGGCTAAATGTTTTATCGTAATCGATACTAAGTTTGGTTACATCATCTTCAATTCCAACACTAAAAGAATACTTCAATTTGTCTGATTTCAACATGTCGAAAATACCTTTTACCATGCCTGCATTAAATTCTTTAGAAGCCAATCCGTAACGCCCTCCTGTTAATTCAATTTTAAGTTCAGGAATGAATTTGCTAATGGCACCCATTACATCCATAAACAAAGGCTCACCTTGGCTTCCAGGCTCTTTGCATCTGTCTAAAACTGCAATCTTTTTAACAGAATCAGGTATGCATTTAACAAAAGCTTCTGAATCAAATGGACGATACATTCTGATATAAACAAAGCCTACTTTTTCACCCTTTTCATTTAAGTAATCGGTAATTTCTTGAACAGTACCTGCTCCAGAACCCATGATAACTATTAATCTATCAGGATTTTCAGCGCCATAATATTCGTATAAATGATATTGTCTGCCTGTTAGTTCAGCAAACTTATTCATCATTTTTTCGATGATACCAGGTAAGTTTTTGTAATAAGGATTTCCAGCTTCACGACTTTGGAAAAACACATCAGGATTTTGTGCAGTGCCTCTGATGCTAGGATTTTCTGGTGACATCGCTCTTTTACGATGAGTAAGAATATCATCAGTATCAATCATTTCATGAATAATTTCATCAGGAATTACTTCAACCTTCATTAATTCATGGGAAGTTCTAAATCCATCAAAAATATTTAAAAAAGGAATTTTAGATTTTAAAGTAGCTGCTTGTGAAATCAGAGCCATGTCCATTGCTTCTTGAGCATTTTTACCGAACAACATTGCCCAACCTGTTTGACGAACAGCCATCACATCAGAATGATCGCCAAAGATAGAAAGCGCATGAGTTGCTAAAGCACGAGCAGCAATATGAAAAACAGCAGGAGTATGTTCACCTGCAATTTTGTACATATTTGGAATCATGAGTAATAAACCTTGAGAGCAAGTAAAAGTAGAAGACAAAGCACCACCTTGAATAGAACCATGAACAGCACCAGCGGCACCAGCTTCACTTTGCATTTCAATAATTTTAGGAACTTCACCGAATATATTTTGTTTTCCTGCAGCCGACCATTCATCGCAAAATTCACCCATAGCAGATGATGGAGTGATTGGATAAATAGCACAAACTTCATTGGTTTTATAGGCAATGTAAGCAGCTGCCTCATTGCCATCCATTATCTTAACTTTAGCTGTATTTTTCATTACAATTTATGTCTTGGTTTGAGGGAATAAAAGTATATACATTGATTTCGGTCGGGTATGACTTGAGTCATGAAAATAAATGATAGTAATTAGGAGAATTGATAAAAGACGTTTTACTCAAATTCGCTTTAATTTCAGCTTTTTTAATAAATAAGAAGTTTAATAATTGGACGAGGTAGATGAGTTTTGATAAGCTTATAATTAGGTATTGCTAAAATCGTAATTAGGGTCTTTTATTAACTTATTGAGTTAGATTTTTTAAATTTAATGGACAGTATTAAGATTTACATTCCTGTAATAAAACGGTTGGATGAAATAAGCAAAATTTTGTAAATTTTAACTTTTGAATTATTCATCAATAAATAGGTTTAATTACTTTAAGCTAATCGTAAGAAATATTTAAACTTTAAATGACATTGTAAATTTGGATTATAAATATTTTTTTTATTTTTTAGTAAAAGATTAAAATGTTTAAATCTTCTCACTAATTAAAAACTTTACTATGAAATTAACCCTTAACATTATTTCCTTAGGTATCCTATTGCTTTTTTCATGCAGCAAATCTAAAGAAACCACAGAAACTCCAGCCGCCCAAAGTGTTAAAGGCACATGGTATGGAGGAGCAGGATCTAGTAATTATGAGCTTAAATTCACTGACACATCATACACATTCGGTAGTTCAGGATTTACATTAGAGTCGGGATTGTATACTGTAACTGGAAGTATGTTGAATTTTAATATGAAGAGTTCGTCTCTTTGTTCTACCTCGACATCATCCTTTAAACATACTTATAGCGTAACAGGATCAAGCCTTAAAATGACTAAAGTAACTGATAATTGTGTATTCAGGTCAGGTGTGTTTGAGGGTAACTTTACTAAGAAATAATAGGAATTAAATTTGGTATTTATCATTCATGAATATCCATATTGTTACCTAAAATAGTTTTTTTTAATCAATTTTTATCCATCTGCCATCCGCATATCAAAGATTTGTGGATGGTAGGTAAATAAGGCGAACAATGTAGCATTTCATTAAACAAGCCATCTGTTTTTTTTAGTTGTTTTAATAATATCTTCATATGATTTAGCTAATTAAGTGTTTAAAAAAAAGATTAATACTAAAATTAGCTATTATAAAATTTTTTTAAAGACAAACATGCAGATATTCGAATTAATTTTTCTTTCCCAAGATAAAAACAAGCGGAATATCCAATCTCTTCGACCAAGCTTTCTCAGTATGCTCTTCTCCAGGGAAAATCCTACTTTCAAACTGGTTTGACTTAAATGATTTCGATTTAAAAATAAAATCAGCTCTGGATTGAAATTCTGGATACAAAGCATCTAGAGTAGCTGTTCCGCAGTCAAAATAAAATCTATTTTTCTTATTAACTGTCGGGATGTTTTTATCTAAATATTTAAAAATAGCCTCAGTACCCGGATTTCCTTTTCTGAAAATTAAAGGCCAATGTGTAGACAAACATGCAGCATTTCCAAACACATTAGGATATTCACAAACGGCATACATTGAAATCAATCCACCCATACTTGAACCCATGATTGAAGTATGTTTTTTGTCTTTATAAGTTGAATATTTTTTATCTATAAAAGGCTTTAATTCTTTTACAATAAATTTTAAATAATTATCAGCTAAAAGGGGAGTATTTGGGCTTTTTACCAAATTACCAATTTCAATAATTGTGCTGTCTAGTTCAGTTTTACTTAGAAAATTTTCGAGAGCCTTTTGTGGTGTAAATTCCAAATGTCTTTTTGATCCATTATTATAAATCCCAACTACTATGCAGTTTTCTATTTTACCATCATTTAATAGTAAACTAATGTGCTCATCGATATTCCATTCCTGTTTGTTCCAAGTTGATGTAGAATCAAACAACATTTGTCCATCATGCATATAAATAACTGAATATTTTTGTTTTGATGAATAGTTGTTTGGAAGCCAAATGTCGATTGTTCTAGTATCTACAAATTTTGATTTAAAGTTTTCGAAGCGGATAAGTTGACCAGAAATTGTGCTTTTTGAAATGCTATTTTGAGCAATCAGATTTGTTGTAAAAAAGCTCAAAATTGAAATTAAAAAGAGGACTTTTTGAAGATTATTTTTGAAACATTTCATTTGCATAAATTGATTATTGGTTCTTTTCCAACAAACTTATTAAAATATCCCTATTTAATGGTTTTGAAATAAATTCATTAACTGTTGAAAATGATTTTGACTTCTCAATATCTCTTGGGTCTATACTTGAAGTTAAAATTTTGATTGAAGTTTTGGAGAAATAGGAAATTAAATTCTTTTGAAATTCTTCCAAAAAATCCCATCCATTCATTACAGGCATATTAATGTCCAATAATATCAAATCAGGAATGTTTCTTTCATTTTCAGGTTTCTCTGATTCATGTTTTAAATACGTTATAGCATCTAAACCATTGTCACAACAAATTAAATTTTGGGCGAAATTTGTTTTCCTGATATTGATTTTACATAACATCATTGTCACATCATCATCCTCAACAAGCATTACATTATTAAACATATAATTGAGGTTTAAAGCTAATTAATATTTCAGTACCAGAATCATCAGATTTTTCAATTGAAATTGTTCCACCTTGAGATTTAACTTGAGATGCAACCAAATAAAGTCCAAAACCTTTTTTAGAGGTGGTATGAAATCTTTGGTATAAACCAAATACTCTTTCTTTTACACGTTGTAAATCAATCCCAAGTCCATTGTCAGTAAACTTTAGAAAAACTTGTTCGTTTTTTAAATAAGATTCTATTTTAATTACAGGATTTCTATCAGGATGTTTGAAATAAATGCTATTTTTAATCAGATTAATGAAAATACTTTCTAAATAAGAATCAATAAATTCAACTTGACTAACTTCATTAAAATTAAACTCAATTTCAGTTTTGCTTACATTTATTTGATAAGCAAGTAATGTCTTAACATTATTGAGTATCTCATTAAAATAAAGTTTTCTTTTTTCGATAGAAGTTTGCTCTCTAATAATTAAAATTTTAATTAAATCATTTAAGGTATCATCTAAATTTTTAACAGAATTTTCAAGTCCATTTAAAACTTCTTGTTCGTTTAAAATTTCAATTCCATCTTTTTT
>JAIYDG010000107.1 GCA_027487625.1 Bacteroidota bacterium | reverse complement strand
CTGTATTAGCTAGAAGATTTAATAAGTCTGACAATAAGAGCAATTTTATTATTTCAAGCATTCCCCTCGAAAGATTCAATGCAAAAAACAATATAGATAGTTTGTTTAAACAAGTATTTGTCAATGAGCTTGGATTCTAATCCCAAAAAAATAATTGTTTTTGCAAGTGGAAGTGGCAGTAATGCTGTTAAACTTTGCAGAACTACTTTAAATCATGCTGATATAAAAGTAGTAGCATTGTTTTGTAATAATCCGAATGCTGGTGTAATTGAAAAAATGAAGGAATTTGATATTCCTGTAGTTCTTTTTAACAGGACCGATTTCAGGAATGAAACAGCATTTCTTGAAAAACTGAATCAATATCAACCTGATTTAATCGCATTACTTGGCTTTTTATGGAAAATACCTGCTTATTTAGTAGATGCTTTTCCTCAGAAAATTGTGAATTTACATCCAGCTTTGTTACCAAAATTTGGAGGTAAAGGAATGTATGGACATTTCGTTCACGAGGCAGTTAAAGCCGCAAATGAAAATGAAACTGGCATCAGTATTCATTATGTAAATGAAAATTTTGATGAAGGAGAAATTGTTGCTCAGTTTAAGGTTGATTTAAATCCTACTGATACAGCAGAAAGTATTGCTGATAAAATCCACGTTTTAGAACAAACTTTTGTGGCTGAAACAATCATCGGATTATTGAAATAAATTTATCTGCCTGATTAATTGTTTGAGTAAAAAATTCTTTCAAAAAATAATTTTAAGCTAAATCAGGCAATTACAAAATCAATTAGCTACTTTTGCAGGCTCTAAAAAACGCCTTCATGTCAGCTTCAATAAAAATCAAAAACGCCTTAATTTCAGTATTTTACAAAGATGGATTAGAACCTATCGTTCAAGCACTTCACAAACACGGAGTAAAAATTTACTCTACTGGTGGAACTCAACAATTTATTGAAGCATTAGGAATTGAAGTTTTTGCTGTTGAAAATCTGACTGGTTATCCAAGTATTTTAGGTGGCAGAGTTAAAACACTTCATCCTAAAATTTTTGGTGGAATTTTAGCTAGAAGAGAAGAAGCATCTGATTTAAAAGAAATCGAAGAGTTTGAAATCCCACTTTTTGATTTGGTAATGGTTGATTTATATCCTTTTGAAGAAACATTAGCCAAAACAAACGACGAACAAACCATCATCGAAAAAATTGATATTGGTGGAGTTTCATTGATTCGTGCTGCTGCTAAAAATTTCAAACACACTTTAATTGTTGCTGATAAAAGTGATTACTCGAATTTATTAGAAATCATTAATAACCAAGACGGAAGTAGCAATCTTGAAAACAGAAAATTATTTGCAGCAAAAGCATTTCAAACTACTTCACATTACGATTCAGCTATTTTTAACTACTTCAATTTAGAGGCAGGTTTAGATTCTTATCGCTTAAGTATAAATGAAGGTCAAACCTTGAGATATGGAGAAAATCCTCATCAAAAAGGATTCTTTTATGGTGATTTGAATAGCTTATTAGAAAAGCTTCATGGAAAAGAATTATCGTATAACAATATTTTAGATGTTGATGCAGGAATTAGTTTGATTGAAGATTTTGAGGAGCCAACTGTTGCCATCATCAAACATAATAATCCATGCGGAGTTGCTTCAAGAAATTCTTTATTAGAAGCATGGAAAGATGCTTTAGCTGGTGATCCTGTTTCTGCTTTTGGAGGAATTATTGTTTTAAATAGAACTGTAGAAATAGAAACTGCCAAGGAAATTGATAAAATTTTCTGTGAGGTTTTAATTGCTCCTGATTATTCATCTGAGGCTTTACAAATTCTACAATCGAAAAAGAATAGAATTATTCTCAAAAAAATTGGCTCTCTTCCTAAAAATAGAACAGTAAGAGCCTCTTTAAATGGAGTTTTGGTTCAAGATAAAGATTTGGTAGTTTTAAAACCTAGCGATTTAAAAGCTGTTTGTAGTAAAACAGTATCGGATGCAGAAATTGAAGATTTAATTTTTGCAGATAAAATTGTTAAACACACCAAATCAAACACCATTGTTTTGGCTAAAAACAAACAATTATTAGGAATAGGATGTGGTCAAACAAGCAGAGTTGATGCTTTAAGACATGCAATTGCAAAAGCAAAAAGTTTCGAATTTGAATTAAAAGGATGTGTGATGAGCAGTGACGCATTTTTTCCATTTCCTGATTGCGTTGAAATTGCTCATTTAGAAGGAATCGATACGGTTATTCAGCCTGGTGGTTCGATAAAGGATGATGCCTCAATTGACTATTGCGAAAAGAACGGAATGGCAATGTATTTCACAGGTGTTAGACATTTTAAACACTAAGGGAAAAAATTCCTTTTAAAATTAAAATACATTTATTATAATTTGCATCAAACAAACCCATGAGCGTTTTTAGTTTTTTAACACAAGATTTAGCAATAGACCTTGGCACTGCCAATACATTGATAATCCATAAAGATCAGGTGGTTGTAGATGAACCATCTATCATAGCTGTCAACAGAAGAACAGGTAATGTTATTGCTGTTGGTAGTCAGGCGCAACAAATGCATGGTAAGGTGCACGAGGATATTAAGACAATTAGGCCATTAAAAGATGGTGTAATTGCAGATTTCCAAGCAGCCGAGCACATGATTAGAGGAATGATTAACATGATTCCTCAAAATAATAAGTTTATTAAACCTCAGCAAAGAATGGTAATTTGTATTCCATCGGGTATTACCGAAGTGGAAAAAAGAGCCGTAAAAGATTCTGCCGAAAGAGCGGGTGCAAAAGAGGTTTACTTAATTCATGAACCTATGGCTGCTGCTATTGGTATTGGAATTGATGTATTCGAACCAATGGGTAACATGATTATTGATATTGGCGGTGGTACCACAGAGATTGCAGTTATTGCACTTGCTGGTATCGTTTGCGATCAATCTATTCGTGTTGCAGGAGATGAATTTACTGAAGATATTTTAGATTATATGCGCAGACAACACAACCTGTTGGTTGGTGAAAGAACTGCAGAAAGAATTAAAATTGAAGTAGGTTCAGCTTTACCTGAATTAGACAATCCGCCACCAGATTTTGCAGTAAACGGAAGGGATTTAATGACTGGTATTCCTAAACAAATCACTGTTAGTTATAGCGAAATTGCTTCTGCTTTAGATAAATCAATTTCAAAAATTGAAGAAGCCGTGCTTAGAGCATTGGAATTAACTCCACCTGAATTATCAGCTGATATTTATTCAACTGGCTTATACCTAACTGGCGGAGGTGCCTTATTACGTGGTTTAGATAAGCGTATTGCTACCAAAACTAAATTACCAGTGCATGTAGCAGAAGATCCACTTCGCGCCGTTGTAAGAGGTACCGGTATGGCTTTGAAAAATTTAAAGAATCATAAATTCTTGATGACCTGATTCTCCCCTGAGCGAGCATGAGGAACCTGATTTTCTTTTTATATAAATACTATACCTTCATCCTCTTTTTTTCATTAGAGATGTTGTCGATGGTGATTTTATACCAATTTAATAATTACCAAAGAGCCAGCTTTTTAAATTATACAGGTGGAATTGCTTCAGGTTTTTACGAAACGGTTAATAATACCACCAATTACTTCAGCCTAAGAAGAATAAATGATAGTTTAATGAATGAAAATGCGCGTTTGAGAGCACAACAATTAAACGCTTATTACCAAAGTGGTTTTACTTTAAGTTCAATTGTAGATACAGTTTACAAACAACAATACTCATACATTGCTGCTAATGTTGTCAATAACTCTATCACAAAAAGAAATAATTATATTACCATCGATAAAGGAAGGGCACATGGTATAGTAACAGATATGGGTGTAATCAGCTCGAATGGCGTTGTTGGTATTGTTACCAGTGTTTCCGAAAATTTTGCAACTATACGCTCCGCATTAAATTCAGGAACAAAAATATCAGCTATGCTGAAAAAAAATAGTGCATTTGGCTCGCTTGAATGGAATGGTGATGACCCTAAGTTTTCATCACTTTTGCATGTAAATAAACATGTTCCTATAAAAGTTGGTGATGAAGTAGTAACCAATAATTATTCAACATTATTTCCGGTAGGTATTCCTATTGGTTTTATAAGTGAACAAAATCTTGAAGCTGGAGATAATTTTCATAATTTGAAAATTGAACTTTATACCGATTTTAGTACTTTGAAAAGTGTTTATGTTATAAGAAACATTTTAAAAGAAGAACAAAAAACATTAGAAAATAACTTAAAAGTTGATAATTGATATTTTAAATTCTGTCCTAAGATTCATTTTCTTGATATTATTACAATTGCTTGTAATCAATAATATCGAGCTGAATACCTATATCAATCCTTATATCTATCCCCTGTTTATTCTTACACTTCCTGTTTCAATTAAACCCTGGCAAATCGTAATTCTTTCTTTCCTAACAGGAATGGTAATGGATACTTTTAGCAGCACTCCCGGCTTACATATGGCTGCTACCACATTTATGGGTTACCTCAGGATTTTTTACTTAAAATTTGCCGCTAATAAAGAAGATTTTGAAGTTCGTTTAGCTCCAACTTTATCTAAAAAAGGACCGGTTTGGTTCATGTTGTATGCCTTCATTCTCATTTTTGTTCACCATTTACTTTTATTCTATTTTGAAGTTTATGGCTTAAGTGAATTTTTTAGAACATTTTTAAGAGTAATTGGAAGTACGCTTGTTAGTGTTATGTTGATTGGATTAGGTCAGATTTTATTTTATAAGGTAGCGCAGGGAAAGAAAAATGGATAAAAAAAAAAAACAAAAAACACTTCTTATTATTTTTATTAGTGTGGCATTTATTTATTTATGCCGCCTATTTTACCTGCAAATTGTTGATGATAGTTATTTCTTAAGTGCACAAAACAATGTACTTCAGGAACAAACTATCTATCCTGCCAGAGGATTAATTTACGATAGAAATGGAGAATTGCTAGTTTATAATGATGCGATTTATGACTTGTCGGTAATGCCCGAACAAATCAAAAATCTCGATACTTTAGCTTTTTGTGAAGTACTTGGAATTACCAAAGATGACTTCATAAAAAAATTCGATAAAATGAAAAAACAGAAAGGTTATGCCCCATGGAAACCTGCTGTTTTTGAAAGACAAATTACCATTCCAACCTATGCTGCTTTTCAGGAAAAATTATATGACTTTCAAGGCTTTTTTGTTGAAGTAAGAACTGATAGAAAATACCAGCACAACAACGCTGCTCACGTGATGGGTTATATTGGTGAGGTTACTGATAGAGATATCGAAAAAAGTGAAGGTTACTACAGAATGGGCGATTTCATTGGTATTAGCGGTGTTGAACGTACTTATGAAAAAGAATTAGGTGGTAAAAAAGGTACACGTTATGTTTTGGTTGATAGCAAAAGCCGTTCTCAAGGCCGATATAAAAATGGAGAATTTGATACTGCTGCTGTTGCTGGTCAAAATATTAACTTAAGTATCGATTATAAACTTCAGGAACTTGGAGAATTGTTGATGCTTAATAAAACCGGAAGTATTGTGGCAATTGAACCTCAAACTGGTGAAATTTTATCTTTGGTTAGTAGTCCTGCTTACAACCCAAATTTACTAATTGGAAGAGATAGAGGTAACAAATACATGGAGTTGTTGAGAGACCCGATGAAACCTCTTTTTAACAGACCATTATCTGCTCCTTATCCTCCTGGTTCCATTTTTAAAATCCTAATGGCATTAACTGGTCAACAAGAAAAGGTTTTAAATCCAGCTACTACATATGGATGCCACCATGGTTATATGTTTGTTGGATGTCACCCGCATGGTTCTCCGCTTCCACTTAGACCAGCCATTGCAGTGAGTTGTAATGCTTATTTCTGTCAGGTTTACCGAAGTATCGTTAATAACCCAAAGTATCCTCATGCAGAAGATGCTTATAATAGTTTTTATAAACACATAGCCAGTTTTGGTTTAGGTAAAAAATTGGGTGTTGATTTATATGGTGAAGGAAATGGTTTTTTACCACCAGCAACTTATTATGACAAAATTTATGGAAGGTATCGTTGGCAAGCAACAACTACTATTTCATTAGGAATTGGACAAGGTGAATTGGGAATTACTCCGATTCAAATGGCCAATGCAACGGCAACTGTAGCCAATAGAGGTTATTATATTACTCCTCATATTGTGAAAAAAATTGGAGGAAAAACAAATCCTAATCCTCAATTTAACAAAAAGAATTGGACTACAATTGATACAAGTTATTTCCCAATTGTAATTGAAGGTATGCAAGATGTAGTTGAAAGAGGAACAGCTTATATTGCTCGAATTCCGGGAATTTCTATGGCAGGAAAAACAGGTACAGCACAAAATCCACATGGAAAAGATCACTCAGTATTCTTTGCGTTTGCACCAGTTGATAATCCTAAAATTGCTATTGCAGTTGTAGTTGAAAATGCCGGTTTTGGTGCCACATGGGCAGCTCCAATAGCATCATTAATGATTGAGCAGTATTTAACCGGAAAACACAATACGCGTCCGCATTTGAAGGAAAACATGTTGAAAGGAAATTTAAACCACAGAAATGACACCGCAGCAACCAAAACCAAGTAGTATCGACTGGATTACCCTCCTGCTTTACTTCCTGTTTATAACAATAGGATTGCTGAGTGTGTATGCATCGGTTTATAAAGAAACCAATCCACATATTTGGGATACCACCCAGAATTATGGAAAACAATTAATCTGGATTGGCATTTCAGTTTTTATTGGTATGCTGATTTTATTGATTGATGAAAAATTCTTTTTTGCCTTTGCCTATCCTATTTATGGAATAACCATTTTTATGTTGTTACTGGTTTTGGTTGCTGGTACAACAGTAAAAGGCTCTTCATCATGGATAGAAATTGGAGGATTCAGAATGCAGCCCGCAGAATTTGCCAAATTTGGAACAGCACTTGCAATAGCCAAATATTTAAGTGGCTATAACAAAGATTTCGCTAAAAAACGATTGGACCAATACATTTCAATTGCCATCATTTTAGCACCAATGGTCATTATTCTTTTGCAAAATGAAACAGGTTCAACTTTGGTGTTTTTCTCTTTTGTATTTGTTTTATACAGAGAAGGATTACCCGGCTGGATTTTATTTGCAGGATTTATGCTGGCTATATTAGGTGTGCTTGCTTTATTAATCAAACCCTTATATATTATTATTGGTTTGGTAGTTTTAGCCGGAATTTTTCTGCTTTTGGTAAGAAGAACCAAGGCCCTGATTTTCCTTACAATTGGAGTTGTTGTAGTATCTTCATTTTTGGTAGGTAGTATTGATTACGCTTTTCAAAACATCCTTCAAAATCACCAAAGAACACGTATCAATGTTTTATTGGGAAAAGAGGTTGATATTAAGGGCGCAGGTTACAATGTGCAACAATCTAAAATTGCTATTGGATCTGGAGGTTTTTGGGGAAAAGGTTTCTTACAAGGAACACAAAATAAATTTAGGTTCGTTCCAGAACAAAGTACAGATTTTATCTTTTGTACCATTGGAGAAGAATATGGGTTTTTAGGCTCATCTATCTTTATTATTTTATACATGGTAATGCTTTGGCGTCTGCTAGTAATGGCAGAAAGACAAAGGCAAAAGTTTAACCGTATTTATGGTTATAGCGTGGTTAGTATTTTATTCTTTCACTTTCTGATTAATGTAGGAATGACCTTAGGACTCATGCCTGTAATTGGAATTCCTCTGCCATTTTTCAGCTATGGAGGCTCTGCACTATTAAGCTTTACTATCTTACTGTTTATCTTTATACGATTAGACGCCAATAGGGTAAATGAGTTGAAGAATTTTGATTAGAAGGAATGTTATCATAAAACAAGCCAATCAATTCAAAACACATAAAAAACACTTTAAAATCAATTATTGAATAAACAAATTGATAATTGATTAGTAAGTTTGATTGATTAAAGTTTATGAAAAATGTGTTTACCCCATCAAAACTTCAAAAATCTTCAGATTAATTATACGCCAGCATTTGTAGTACTTTCTAGCAATTTCAGATTAATTGCAAAACCCAATAACCTCGATGAGCTTTTTTTTGTATTAAATAAACTAAATCCAAATTAGCAATGCTAAAATCTTTTAAACTTTTATTACTGCTTTTTTCATATGCATCTTATAGCCAAGGGCAAAACCTACAGTTGCCAAATATGCCTGATAGTTTTGAGGTTAAATCGCATAATTTGGATTCCACCCAAGCAAAGATTTTATTTAATTCCAGCTTAAAAGATAGCTTTATCATAAATTTAAATGAATTAGTAAATTTTGGAGTTTATAATCGAAAATGGAATAGATTAATTGATAAGCCAGAAAATACTTCTACTTTCCGAATTGGGATCGATACGGCAGGTTTTGCATTAAATGATGGATACTGGAGATATTTTACATTAAAATCAAACTCTGTTTATTATACAGGTCTTCACAACCCTATTCCTGCATGTAATGAAATCTTTTACATGACCTTGTATTTGGATAAACCTTGTATGTTTCTTCCTACTGGTAACCAATCTGGAAATTTAATATATGATATTTCAAAAATTGATTATCCAATTTTCAGAAGGACAAATAGTTTTTCACTTTGTGATTCTGTAAAGATAGAAGGGATGTTTTACTCAGAGGCTATTAAAGGTAAAAACGGCATAATAATATTTGAAGAGGATACAATTGAAGTTTTTTGTACTCAAACATCTTATAAGGATTCAACAATATTTTACAATTCATCAAATGGTAATTGGATATATGATAAAAGTGACCAATTTCTATTTCATAAATTTATAAGTTTTTTCCCAACAAAAGGAAGTGTAATTCCAATATTAGAATATTTCGAAATACCTGAAGTAATTATTTTGAATTACGACAAACGCCTTCGTACTTCAACAGGTATTAATACAATTACCCAGCCTAAGTTAAATTTATACCCCAACCCTGTAAAAGATGTTTTGAATATTGAAGGTATTGACAATACTGAAATGTTATTGTACGATGCCCAAGGTAGAATGGTTTGGGAAGGAGAAAATGTTCAACAAATTCAAATGCAATACTTAAGTGAAGGGATTTACCACTTATCAATTAAAACAGATGCTGGGTTTCTAATGAAGAAAATTGTAAAGGAATGAGTTGCTTATATTTTACAAGAAAAGTTCTTATTCAACTTTACTAAAACATTTACTCCTCAATCAATTCATCAAGCAATTCCAAAAAACTATCTCTACTAATTTCTCTTGCTCCCATACTTTGTAGATGAGAGGTGCTTTGTTGGCAATCAATTAACTCAATGCCTTCTTGCATGGCGTGTAAACAAAGGAAAATTAAAGCTGCTTTACTGGCATTACTCATCAAACTAAACATGCTTTCACCAAAGAAAACTTTACCCAGTCCTACACCGTATAATCCTCCAACCAATTCATTGTTTTTTCTTACTTCAAATGAATGAGCAAATCCTGCTTCATGAAGATTTAAATAAGCCTGAATAATATCTTCACTAATCCAGGTTCCATCTTCAACTCTGGTATTTCTACAATGCCTAATCACCGCTTCAAAATCTGTATTGATGCTGAACTCAAATTCTCCTTTTTTTAGAATTTGTTTCATGCTTTTACTTACATTGATTTCTTTTGGAAATAAAACCAGTCTTGGGTCTGGACACCACCAAATAATAGGCTCATCTTCATTAAACCAAGGAAAAATCCCCATGGAATATGCCTTTATCAAGGTTTTAATTTGAAGGTCACCTCCTATTGCCAACAAACCTTCTTGGTCTGCCAATCGAGGATCGGGAAAAGAATCGCCTTGGATAAAATACATTGTTCAAAAATAATTGTATTGGCTTTATATTCGAAAGAAAAAAACATGGGACCCAATCCTGAAATCTTATTAAGCTTAGTAAAAACCAAAATGCCCTTTGGCAAATACAAAGACAGATTAATTTGTGATTTACCCGTTTCGTATTTGGAATGGTTTCAAAGAAAGGGATTTCCTAAAAGTAAATTGGGCATTCAATTGGAAACCATGTTCGAAATAAAAATCAATGGACTAGAAGATTTACTGAATCCACTCAAAAAGAAATAAAAAAAAGCCGGCTCCAAACGAAACCGGCTTTTATCTGAATTTTAAAAAACTTAGTTTAATACTTCACTTACTTCGGTGTAAGGCAAATTGAAAGCATCTGAAACGCCTTTGTAAACTACTTTACCTCCAACAACATTTAAACCTAATTTTAACTCTTCGTTATCAGCACAAGCTTTTTTCCAGCCTTTGTTAGCCAATTGAAGTGCATAAGGTAAAGTTGCATTGGTTAATGCCAATGTTGAAGTATAAGGAACTGCACCAGGCATATTCGCTACGCAATAATGGATGATTCCATCGATTACATAAGTAGGATCTTCGTGAGTTGTTGGTTTACATGTTTCAATACATCCACCTTGGTCTACTGCTACGTCTACCAAAACAGTACCCGGCTTCATTATTTTTAACATATCTCTTGTTACCAAATGAGGAGCCTTAGCACCAGGAATTAAAACTGCACCTACTACTAAATCTGCTTGTTTAACAGCTTCTCTTACATTGTACTCGTTAGAGAAAACAGTTTTAACATTCTTAGGAAGGATGTCATCTAATTCACGTAATCTTGGAATAGAAATATCCATGATAGTAACATCAGCAGACATACCAGCAGCCATTTTAGCAGCTTGTGTTCCTAGGAGACCACCGGCTAAGATCAACACATTGGCTGGTGTTACTCCTGGTACACCTCCTAAAAGGATACCACGTCCACCCATAGGTTTTTCTAAATATTTAGCACCTTCTTGGATACTCATTCTTCCAGCCACTTCACTCATTGGAACCAATAATGGCAATGAACGGTCTTTCTTTTCTACAGTTTCATAAGCCAAACAAACCGCTTTGCGCTCAATCATGGCATTGGTTAATGGCTCATAAGATGCAAAGTGGAAATAAGTAAACAACAATTGGTTTTCTTTAATTAAAGGATACTCAAGCTCAATTGGCTCTTTCACTTTAATAATCATATCAGCAATTTTGTAGATTTCTTCAATGCTTGCTAACATAGTAGCGCCTGCTGCAGCATACTCTTCATCACTAAAACCACTTCCGATACCGGCTGTAGCTTGTACATATACAGTATGACCTGCTTTGCAAAGAGCTGAAACACCCGCAGGAGTTAATCCTACACGGTTTTCATTGTTTTTGATTTCTTTTGGAACACCAATAATCATAATTTTCAAGTTTGGAGGGCAAACTTAGGACTAATTATTTGAACAAAAAAATTGAATTTCATCACTAAATTAAGCCACAAAGCTCATCCAATTGGAATAATTAAGAGATGATGTATTCACCTGATAATCTAGGTACTTTTTGGGTATAATTCATTTGCAGACAAAATGATACATCATCGGTTTGGCTATGTAACAATTGAAATCTTCTGGCATGTGATGATTTTCTTACCAAAGCTTCCAATTCGTTTTTGTGTTGTTCGTATAAAGCAATTCCTGCAATACATGAGTCATCTTCCTGCTCATCCTCCCCTGCTAATCTTTGAGCCAAGGCTCCTGCAAACAAGGTATCTTCGAGGTTGTACTTGTCTTTCCAACCTGCACATAATAAAACTACAGGTCGATTTTTTTCAATGAGATACCTTTCAACTGCATCTATATTTAAAAAGGAGCCAATCACAATTTCTGCTGCTTCTTGTTGTCTTGCTAACTTTATTGCTTTTGTGCCATTGGTTGTTGTAAATGCAATTTTTTTCCCTTCAATCAAAGGATTTAAAAACTCAAAAGGAGAATTGCCCATATCAAAACCCGGAAGTTTTTCTGCATTTCGTTCTGCTGCTGTTAGAAAATCAAAATCCTTAAAAATGCTACATTCTTCGGGAGTAGAAACTGGCAAAATTTTATCTATTCCAGTTTCAAAAGCTACACACATGGTACTTGTAGCCCTCAATATATCAATCACCACAACCGTTTTACCTTTTAAATCATACAAAGGCAATAACTTAGGAGTGTATACAATTTCTATGTTTTTCATTGGCTGGCAAATTAATCAAATTTAGCCACTAGCTCATTTGTAAAATCAAAAATTGGAAAGAAGTACGAATGACATCTTTTACTTCAATCAAAAAATCAAGAGTTTTTTATTGGATTGGAAGGAGAAGTTCTGGTTAGGAGATTTCATGTCAAGAGAATTGCTAAAAGATAGGATTGATTTTTTTTGCTCTAAAGATTGGAGGCGTACTTACTTAATCAAAATGTAAATTGGGAAAACGAAATTATCAATTACTAAAATCCCGTCATACAAAGACGAATTGCACTACTATTGCAAATGTGCTGTTAGCGGCTGCTTTCTGATTTAAAAAGTCGTCTAGTTTCTTTAAACTCAATACCTGTCATTTTGCTAGTTTCTAAGATGTCTTTAAGCTTTTTGCTAATATAATAAGATGAATATAGTTTAATAATATCCAAGTCATGAAATTCTGATTTGATAAAAACCTTTTTTATTTCAACATCATTTTCAATGAGACCTTCTTTATAACCTTCTTTATTGTATTTATCTTTATTTAAAGAACTAATAAAATTAAGCATTTCAGATTTTGACGAAAACTTTATGTCTTTCATAAATTCGTCAAAAAGGTTTGTTGTATAAAAAATAGAATTAGAATAGTCAATCATGTCTAAAAGATGATTATCAAGTGCAAGATAAACATAGTCATATTCATTGTATTTATGGTAGCATTTAAAATTGTAAAAAGCACTTTTACCAAGATTGAAATTTTTTATGGTCTCAAAACATTTTGAACTAATCATTATTCCATTTCCAGATTGCCATGTAGATAAAAGGTCGGTTGGTTTTGCAGATTTCTTAAGCTCTATTCTACCTTCAAAATCAGACTTTGCAGGTAGCTTTGAAAAGTCATAGATTGAATATATTTCAGGTGTAAATCTAATTTGGTCAACTTGAGGAAATGTTCTTCCAATATCATGTCCTGTTGAATATTTAAACTCAAAATAGTCAGAAGATACGTTTTGTTCATTTACAATGTCATCAATTGATTTTTCACGAAGCTTTGCAGCTTCATCTAAAATGTCAATTTTACTCATATTCTGAAAAATATTTAGTCGTGATTATAATGTTGTTGTGTGTTTCAAAAGTTACCGCTAACTGATGAATATTTAAACAAAACTAATTGATTTCAACCATCAAAATAAAATAAAAACAACAGACTAAAACGCATATCAAACTAAATTATTTTATCGCAAGAAAGAATAGTACCAGAATGTAACAAACTGATTTTATTGTCGTTCTAATCCCATAAAAAAATGAAACATGCGTACAAAATTTTACTTGTTGATGTTTTTACTACTAGGAGGAGTAAACATCGCAATGGCGCAAAGCCATGAAAAAACACTTCAAATTCACTTCGAATCTGATGAGTTTGGTTTAGACAAGCAAGATCGTGCTGAGCTCAAAAAACTCATTCAGGAACTGGGTAGTTCTTCTTATCATGAAATTACAATTACGGGTCATACCGACCATGATGCAAGTGAAGAATATAACCAACAATTATCGAACCGCCGAGCACAACAAGTAAGAACATTTTTGGGAGAAAACGGGATTCAAGAAAACCGCATTACAATGAATTGGTTTGGTGAAAATAAACCCAAAGCTAGTAATGCAAAAGAAAGCGGTAAAAAAGAAAATAGAAGGGTTGAAATCAAAGTAAAATTGTATGATTTCAAATCAACAACAGATGTGATCAATCAGATTTCTGAAACCAAAGCACAGGTAATAGAAATCAACCCAAAAATTGAAAACAAAGTACAAGGTGAAAAAGGCTTGGAGATTACAATTCCTGCCAATTCACTTGAAACTGAAGATGGACAAGCAATTGGTCCAGGCCCAGTTAAGATTGAACTTACAGAAATATATTCCGATAGAAATGCCATTGAGAAACAAATATCAACTAGTTCTAATGGACAGATATTAGAAACTGGAGGAATGTTTGAGGTTAAAGCCATTCAAAACGGTAAGAATTTAAAATTGAAATCAGGAAAATCAATGGAGGTTGAAATGCCATCAAACAACCTTAAAGAAGGCATGAATGTATTTGTTGCTGAAAAAAATTCAAGTGGAATTACAGAATGGAAAATTACTCCCAATACATTTGCTGTTGAAAAGAAAGAAAAGATAAAAATTCCTTTTACTAAAGTTAATTCGAAGTTGTTTTTAGCAGGAAGGATGCCTGAAAGATTCGTGAAACTAAAAAACATTTCATTCATATATAAACTTCCACCACCACCTGTTCAGCCAATTATTCCTGCAGCACCAAAAAAGTATCCATTACCTCCAAAATCAATTTACAATACCTACTTTGAAAGATTTTATGTGAACAAGGCAAAACTTGAAAAAAGATACAATACCGAATTAAAAAGAAGAGAAAAATTATACCAAGAAAAACTAAACAAATACAACAGAAATTTAAGTAGATATACTGCTGCAATTGAACAATACAAAAAAGATTCTCTTAATTACGAAACTACAGAATACCAAAAATTTAAAACTTGGTTAAGTAATCAAAAAGAAAATTGCAATTACAATATTGAATTGTTGGAAACAAACGCTTTTAATAAAGCGCTAGAGAAATTTGTAGCAATAAATGACAGTGATAAATTATCTGCTGTTTCGCCAAAATCATACTTATTAAACCTTGCAAGAGTTAAAGCGGGCAGTGCAGAAGTGATGAATCAGAGTTATTGGTTGAGGGACAAAATTGAACAAATGGAAAATTTAACATTAATGCAGGTTTCACAAAAATTCAACTACAAAGTGGCTATCAATTTACAAACTTGGACTTTTAACAATTTGCACGATTATCACGAAAATGAAAACCAGGTAATGGAAGCATTTTTGGCCAAAGAACAAATAGAAACAGAATTAAAAAAAGCAGGTGATGATATTTTAGCAAAACGCACAAGACTAGGCTTAGTAAATGAAGGTGCTGCCAGAATGATTTACAGTGCTTCACTCACTAATTTTGGCATGTATAATTGTGACCGTTTTAG
>JAIYDG010000652.1 GCA_027487625.1 Bacteroidota bacterium | reverse complement strand
TTTTTTACATAAGCCGCTCTTTTTTCACTATAAGTTTTTTTCTTCATTAAATCCATTCACAATGTTTTAAAGTGGCTTTAAGCTTGACACACAGTAGGATGTTTCAATTGTACACTATTTTAATAATAATGCGGGTAGCAAAAACAAATCTGGCGGGCCGCGTGTTTAAGACCCCTAACATAATACGTACCAATCTGACATTCTAAAAATATTAAATAATAAAGGGGCCATCCAAATAATACGTGACATTTTAAGAAGCGGTACCGAAAAAAGTAAACTATTTGAACGCTGCTTCATATTATTTGAACGGTCCCAAGCTTAAAAAACAATTTCAATTTATTTATGTTTGTAATTTAAAAATAATAAATGTAATCTGTTTCATTAATTTAAATTTTTGATTAAATCTTATAATAATTTTACACATTAATAAATAATATCAACATAATTCAATTGGTTTAACCAAGAAATGTCTTTTTTTCATGCTTAAATTTAATAACGCAACTTTAGCTACGCTGCTATCTTAACGTTATTAAGATTTAAATATTTTTTTAAAAATTTGAATAGTTATTTTTTCTTACTTTTCTTACATTGGATATTAGATAATTTCACAATATTTCACAATTGGTGAGAAATAATTTTACAATTGATGAGTTGTTCCAAATTTTTGGTATTGTATTACAACGGAAAAAACATCCTCAAATTTCATGGAAAGACATAAACATCCTAAAATTTATAACATGATACAGCATGTTACGAAACGCTGTAAATATTATACGTACAGTAAATTACTTTTGTTTGTAGCTTTATTAAAAAAGCAAATATACGTTAAATGTACATAAAAATAGCGTAAAATAACAAACAAAGCCACTTTCAAATATATATTTTTGTTTGTTTTATTTTAATTTACAGCTGTAATAGTATTTATTTTTTACAAGTTTAAACATACGCTGTAGCTACAACAACGATGGTATTTCAGGTTTGACTGTTTTGTAGAGAAAATTTGAGTATGATTTTGTTCACAAATTTGAGTACACGATAAAGCGCTTGCCCTCCCCCCCATCTCTTGCCCCATCGGACGTTTTTGACGTTATTATTTTGGTACAGGGGGGTTACATCGAATACGGGAACATTGAAAAATGGGGATCGAAACCATAGAGCAGCGTAGTTTATGCTGACGGTAACATCGAATTTAACTTTAAAACGGTAACATCGACAGTAAAACGGTGTCATAGTATTTCCTATTATCATTAGCAGGAAGCCCCCCACCCACGGAGGACCCCGTTTTACTGTTGATGTTACCGTTTTTTAAGTAAAATTCAATGTTACCGTTTTTGATATTAACATTTTTCAATGTTTCCGTATTCGATGTCATTTACTTTTCCCATTATTTTGGTCTTGACTTTTCAAAAACATTCGGGGCCATTCAAATTATACGTGATTTTTTAGAGCAATATTTTTATGGGGGGGGGGTTGTGATTGTAACAATGCTATCAAATAGTTTAGCAATAAGGGGTCAACCTGTATTATTAAATAAATATTACTAAAAAAATAAAAAATTAAACTATGTTTTTGTAAAATTAAAATTGTACCGTCACACCCAGAGGGGTTCAAGCTAGTGTTACCAAATAATATATAAAAAGCACTGTTTAATATAAACTAAAAACGTTACACATTATTTGAATGGCCACTTTTGGACGAATGATTTCAAGGTTGCCATTAGTCTAAAAATAAAATTTAGTAAGCTCTATTGTCTAATTTTAAAATATTAATTTTTACTTTGTAAAATGCTGCTTGTAAGTTGATATATATTTAAAGATTGCTTTATATATAAATATACCAAAATACATTTAAAAAACATTATTATTTTTTGGCCATTAAATTTATTTTTGGCCTGTAAAAGCTGGCACTCGGGTTGGTTACGCCTGCGACTGTAGTGTAGCTTCTTAACTGCTTTGCGCAGGCTTACAGGCTGCATATAAAAAGGCCGGGGAAACTTGTAGAGTCACTTAGTCTTCGATCTTTACCAAATCAAGAGGTAAATACTTTAAGTCTTCGATTCGCAAATCAAGAGGTAAATATTTTAAAAAAATTTTATAATAAAAATTACAACAACAGCTGCAACATTGTAAGGCAACTACGCTGCTAGGCTTACTTTTGTACCAAAAATGGCATCTTTGGCAGCAGAGTGGCAAAAAGTTAGGACCGTCCTTGAATACCAAAAATACGAATGGCACAATGTAATTTTGCCCAGAAACATGTTGGACGACGCTTTCAAAGATCGTGTGAACAACATGTTTTTGGACCTAGAACAGTATCTGGACAATGACGAAAGTCTAAACACTGCTGAAGCCCTATGGAATATTCAACTCGATCAAAATGAGTTGAGTAACAATTTGGTCTTGGCATGTGTGATGTCCGGTTTTGAAGTGAGATGCTATGTAGTACGGTAGTTTCTAAATCAGATTTTTGCTTTTGTTAAAAGTAACGCAAAATTTTTAAAATTTAGGATCCTTATGGAAACAATGAGGGTCTTAAGATGCACTTGAGACTCTCATTGTTTCTATAAGAATCCTAAATTTTAAAAAACTTCTTTCTTATGGTAGCTGTTGCTGTATAAATTAAAATAATTAAAAAATTAAAAATATAATAATAAAATTAAAGTATAATAAAAATAAAAATTATACTAATAAAATTAAAGTATAATAATAAAATTAAAGTATTATTAAAAGGGTTTATAATTTCTTCATTTATAAATTTAGTACTATTTGGTTAATCCTCCAATCTGACTAAGCCTTTGCCTGTAAGTCCCTCATGAAATTCTAAATTTTCCAGATTTCACCCAAACGTCTTTTCATCTCTGATTTGATGAAAAATTTTGCTCAGCTTTTCCTCAATATGCATTATATTGTTAAAGCTCTTGTAGCAGTGTCCCAAACCTGTTAGATCTGCAGAACAATTGCAGGTGATACGTTGATTCCTATTTGAAAATCAATTCCAGGTTATCTCTTGTAGCAGTGTCCTAAACCTTTTAGATCTACAGAACAATTGCAGTTTAAAAACTATTGTTTGGACTAGTTGGACAAGAATTCGGCACGCTAAAAATTTAACTGAAGTTTATTATTCACTACGCTGCTTTATCATTTTTTTGTATAACAAAATTAATGACAATATTATCCTGATCAAATAATATTGACATTATTTTTTTATAAATTGTTTTTTAATTGGTTTTGTTGTAGTAAGATATGGTTAAACGCCAAGAGTATTTCAGTTGCCGAGTTCAATGTTCAAAACATCTATTCTCGTCTTTTTTCGAAGATAGAAATTCTTACTTTTGTTTGGTTCAGAATTATTTGAACTTTGTAAAATATTCACAATTAAGATTACATACAAAACTGAAATGAAAGTTCAAAAAGTTGTTTTTTTGTGTCATTGAAGTTTTCATCTTTGTTGTTGAGAACGTCATGTTTCATGCTTGCAAGAAACATTTTTGTGTAATGATGTAGAGAACGTTGCCGGTTTCCGGATTAATCACGGGAAGACAAAGAATCCGGTTTAGGGTTTAGGGTTTAGGGCTTAAACTGTACTTTGACAGCTTCTTCTCCAGCACGTGGGCATCTGCGGGCTACGCTGCTTAGTTTCAGCAGCGTAGTAAGCCCTGTTTTACTGCTACTCGTTGTTCCAAAAGGTAATTTGAAAGATTATCTAATTTGTGATTATTAACAACAACGTCTTTGTAATAGTCAGCCATTGTTGTTTCTGGATACTTTGTTTTACAACGATGATTTCCAATGAATGGTCTAAAAGTAGACACTTTAGACGCAAACTTATGCATGATCATTTTTTGTTCTTCTGAAACAAAGATTGCAATGTCCTTATCCTCAAATATATTAAGATATGTTTTTTCCTCCAACATATTTTATATTGTTGCTCAACTACTTTATCAAACAGAGCCATTAGATGCTGCTACTGACAATAAGTGTTTCTGGAATTCCAATATACCCTTCAGTTTTTATTTTTGTTTGAACAAAGTGCTGTTTTTGATTGGACCAGCTAATGTACTTTTACTGTTTTCTTTTAACTACGCTGCTTATGGCGTCCTCAGTTTTGACGAAATAATTTTTTCCGACCATGTGAGCACTTCATCCGCCCGAATGTTTTAAGGCATAGCTCTTGACCATAGTCCCAACACATGCCCATGCTTTTGGACAGTAAATTTTCTTGGCTTTGAATTAAAGTGTACTTGCACAAAGTGAGTGGTTCATCTGCCCGAATGTTGTTTTTCCACATGAAAACGCTAATAAATGGATTTTTTTTTAATTTTGAGTTTCCGCTTGATTTAATTTATCAATTTAAACATTTGCGAGGTATTGCTTGATGGTGGTTGGCAACTTGATAAGCAAAACTAATTGTCATTAAGTAACAATTTATATGTTTTTTTAACTCCATTAAATGTCGCCAAATGTAATGTACGCTGCTAACTTTTTTTCTTCTTTTTTGTCAATGGAAATCACAAAGCAGATTAAACTTTTAATCATGTCTGGTTGAATCGCAAATAGCCATCCGCTCTTGTGGGAAGCAACCGCTTAAACCTAAATTTTGGGTGTTCTTTGTCATATTCATTGGAACCTCTGGGAATGGTATAAATCCCAAATCTTGGGTCCAATACAATCTTTTTCAGCTTCTCTTTATAAATGTTGACTCCAGGACAATCTTTTTCAGCTTTTCTTTGTATATGCTGATCACACTCCCTGTGTTTACCCTCCATTTGTGAATATATATTGTCCAGGCTGGCATAAAGATGGGTGACAACCTTCTCAATGAAAGACACATCATTCCGGTGGTTATTAGAGTGTTGTGGAATTTGTTGACGTGAAAGTAACACTGGACCATTACAAAAATTACAATGGGCCTGTGTGGTGTAATTGTACTTCTCGAAACAGTGGCAGCCACAGCTTTAGTGCAGAAAAAAACACACTGAGCAAAATAACTATTGTCCTACGCTGCTGCAGAGTTAAAATCATCAAAGCTTTGGATAAGGGTGCATTCACACATGCCTTTCCTCCTCTCAACAGGGGTCTCTTCTCGTTCATGCCTGTATTTAGAGTCATGGATAAGTTGACTAGTAGTACTAACCTACAAGTTAGTAATCTGTATTTCTTGCGACGATGTTTTAAGTTTTAGCAACTGCTAATTAAGTTGCAACTGTTGTAGCAAACGTTCATGTTTTTACGCTGCTGTATAATTGGCGCCGGCTTAGGCTGTAGGTTAATCTCTTTTGTAACAGATTCTGTAGCATTATGACCGACCAGAGATTGGCAGTAGGAGCGATGATAAGATAAGGGCGCAGTTTGGGGAGTCGGATTCTAAAAGACAAAAATAAGAAAATAGAGGTGCAAAGCAGCGTAGTGAAGTTCCAATCCAATCACCGGTATCACCTTGACGTAGCATGGGCTTGCCGTCTGAAAACATATTAGCTACGCTGCTATACTTAAGGGTATTGCTTTCAACCATTTTGCTCCATTTAACAGATCTGCTTAAGGTTATTGCTTTTAACCATTTTGCTCCATTTAACAGATCCAACTAAAAAGGGGAGGGGTTGATTAGCTGCCAATTCCAAAGGAACCCATGTTTAGGCAGCTACGTTATTGCCTTTTTACATTTTACAGATGACATTAAAACTCTGAAATGAATTTCCTCCACTCAGGCCATTAATTTGTAAGGCTTTGGCTGATTGCATACAAACAGTTTTTACAAACTCTTCACCAACGACCATCTGGGATATGGTTTTTTGTGTTTTTTCGAGATCAAATAAGGCCTTCTCGACTTTCTCGTGACAGCTTCCCCAAATGTTCTGCGAGTAAATTTGGTCAGTGAAGATCCACAGATGGCAAAATTAGTGCCACTCTTGTTGATAGCCAAAACAACCGGATTTTGACTTGTGAGCAAATATAATCCAGGTGCCATCCTTTTATTTGAAATTGACTAGTGTGAGGAGAAAGAAAAACAATTCTTAACTACGCTGCTCATGTTTTGTTTTAGCAGCACCTTTATCAATATCACTCCAGGACAATTGCATGCAACAGTCATAATGAGCATCAGCAACTGCTCGAGCTTGTTTTCTTGTCAAACGTAAATGCACACCTATTGATTTGTTTCAAATCCCCGTTTCCATTGCTGCTTGACTTGACATCCACCTTTAAATTTTTAAAAAAAAGTGAGAACTGTGTAAGTCTTTTTTATAAACTACGCTATTTTATTGCATTTGTTTTAATTACGTTGCTTGTGAAAATGTTGTTATCGGTTCAGAAATAATGACTTTTGTTTTTTCAATTTCTACTTCACTTCCTATTTTTAACGGGAAAAAAAATTGTATACAGAGAGAGAAAGATTGAGATTAGTTAATCTTGGTCACAAATTCCTAAACAGGAAAAAAGTTTGCTAATTCGCTTGAGATTTTCTTATGGCAACAACAAGCTTGCTATTTTGGCCTTGTTAGCTGTAAACAAAGAGCTAAGCTGAGCTCGATGGTGTAAGAGAGACCGGCAATGTTCCACAGTCCGGCATGATACACAACTGGCAAATTTTGCATGAAACTAAACTTTGCTTTTCAACCTTAATTTTTAGTTTCATTCTAATCCATTGCTGCTAATGAGCAGCAGGCCTCTGTAACGTGGTTGTAACATAGTGTGGTAGTCAAGCAGATTTGCTGTTGACCTATTTTTACGTGAATTTCATTTTCTGTAATAAAAGCCTTTTACTTTGGAACTTTTCATTTGTTTTCCGTCGCAGATACTTCTTCTTTGTAGTCATTGTTGTCTTCAAAAATTAAATATAAACTTGTTAATTACTGTTGACAAGAACATTTTGCTGTTTTTTTAGAATCTAGACATTATAGCAGCGTCTAAACAAAAAACTTTCCAAATTTTTTTTTCGACTTTTTGCAGTCAATTTTGCAATTCTATATTTGCCTAAAATTTAGAGTCCTAAGAGTCCTAATTGGAAACTAAATGTTTTTTACTACAAAGGTGTACTTTGTGTTTTTTTCCTATATCTAAAAATAACGTAGAGAGACAAAAAATTGACGGAACCAGAAACGGGAAGTGACCTCCATGGCTGAAAAGTTGGCCGAATTCCATCCTAATGCCAGACAAATTGAGGCTACCCTTTGTCTAGCTATGCTGTGAGTGTATTTGAAAATCGGATCTGTCAGCATTTTATCTCGGAAAGTCATTTTGGGGGCCCCGTTGAGGATAATTTCGCGGAAAATGGGCAAAAAGGGCTGAAGCTGCTGAACTTCAAAAATTCAAAAATGCATTTATTTATTTCTTTCTATTAATGTTTATTTATTGTCAATTTTTGCGACTCTCGAAAAATACTTGCAAAATGTGGTGTCGTATGTTACAAATATTGTTGTTGCTGTTGCTGTTGTGGTGTTGTTGTTGTTGTAAAACACTTCTATATTTTTTTATTTGCTTATTTTTAAAATGAGATTTGTTAAGTAAGCTGCTGCTTAACCAAGTTATGTTGGTTAGTGAACTTCTTGTTGCAATCCTTGCATTTTTACGCTGCTGAAGTGGCTACTGTGTATTTTCTAGGGGTAATTTTAACCCACAAAAGGCAGTTTTCAATTTTCACAGTAATAGTTCCACAAGTCCTTCCCAAAGGAAAACAGTTGGTAATTTTTACAGTAATCCGTTTTACTTGTAATTTTCAATTGAGTATCATCGGTTTCTTGAACGCAGAAAATTATTTTGTACTGGAATCGTTTTTTTACTCGTAATTGTTTTTCTCGTTCTTGGAAAACTTATGGCCTTAAATTTTGGCCTCTTTTAAATGGAATAACGTACAGCCAGTTTTTTCTAAAAGAATAGTTAATTTTTTTTGTAAAAGCTGTTTAATTACTTTTGTAGTAGCTTCCTCTTTTTGAAGACCCTAAAGCAGCCTAGTGGTGAGGTCTTTTCTTTGATGAGGTATCTGAATGCGCCGACAGTTTTGGTCCTCATATGTCGAGAGGCCAAATTATAAGACAAACTTTAATACAGTTTAGCTATACCAAAATAGGATGCAAATACAGTGATGAGATTAACGTCAACTTCTTCTTATTTGTTTTTGAGGATTTTGCTCAGAAAGAGATCGATGTAGAGGAATTGAATGTCGGTTAAGTTGGTTCCATAGTTGTAGCAGACCATCACCGACATAAACTGGGTCAAAGAGTATGTGGTCATGTGCTAAATGGGTCAAAGCAATTGTTGCTATTGCAAGGCTTTGGAATTGACACACTTAAATTTGTGTGCTGTAATTTTAGGCTGCTAATACGTACTTAGCCATTTAAATCTGGATTGGATAACTAAAATCCTTTTTTGCCTACTTCTGTCAAAGGCTGCCATTTTCACGCCAAAAGCGTAAAAGATTTGGCTAAGAAAGAGATCGATGTAAAGGCATCCAAATAACTTCTATAATTTTTTTTTGGTTGGAGTAAATTTTAGTTGGTGTTCGTCTCTTTCTCTGACAAGGCGTTGCCGTTCATTGCTTAAGTTGGTTCCATAGTTGTAGCAGATCATCACCGACATAAACTGGGTCAAAGAGTACGTTGCCATGTACCAAATTGGTCAAAGCAGCAGCTTATTCGGCGGTAACGATTGCACTGCATACGAAGACCCTCTCATCAGGCGTGAGACGCGCTGCTAAAGCAATTGCTGGTATTGCAAGGCTTTGGAATTGCCACACTTAAGTTTGAGCAGCTACTTAAATAAAGCAGCGTTGGTATTGTTGTAAAGAAATGATAAATATTTAGACAAACGGAGATTTTACAAAATTGAAGCAGCAAATAAAAATGTAAACATAAAATTGGTGATTGCATAGCGGCCAAATTGAGGTCATCTTGAGGCATAGGTGATATTTTTTTTTCAATTTTGACTTTAATTAGGATTAAAAAGTTGGTGTAGCAAGGCGTTGACGTTGTTCTAAAATGTTAAAATCAAATTGTACAATATTTGAGTAACTATTTTTTTTTTAATTTCATAACAAAAATTTTTTGAGTCTTCCATAACAATCAATTGGATTGAATTTTTGCTTGTTATATTTTATTTGCGGGTTGTAAAATATATTACCCTACGAATCATAAACACGTGCACACATGTTTAGTTTTAGCAAGCAGATGTTAATAACTTATGTTGCATAACGTTATCGGTGGATTGATAACTTGTGCAGTGCGTTTCTCATTGTCATTACTACATGGTAATATTTTGTATTAGACGTTGTCGGTTGAAAAATATTATATGTTTCTCAGACTTTAGTAGAAACGCAGATTTATAACTTTTTTTTTTTGAAATATACAACGCAAAAATTTTTATACACACATTTGACACACAAACACACGCACACATGCACATCCACACCCCACACTTGCACATCTACACTCACCCACACCTCCACATCCACTTACACAAGCACACACTCACACATGCACACACACACACACCCGCGCGCGCACTTACACACACAACACACATACGCACACAAACTTACACGCATACAAACACATACACATATTTTACTTTTTCTTCTTCTTTCTTTCTCTCTCGTCTCTTTCTCTCTCTCTCGCTTTCTTTCTTCTCTTTCGCTCTTTTTTTCTCTTTGTCTTTTTGTAAAAGAAAAAGAGAGAGAGAAAAAAAGAGCGAGAGAGATGAAAAAGAGCGAGAGAGAGAAAAAGAGAACGAGAGAGAAAGAAAGAAAAAGAAAAAGTAAAATATGTGTATGTGTTTGTATGCGTGTGAGTTTGTGTGCGTGTGTGTGTTGTGTGTGTAAGTGCGCGCGCGGGTGTGTGTGTGTGTGCATGTGTGAGTGTGTGCTTGTGTAAGTGGATGTGGAGGTGTGGGTGAGTGTAGATGTGCATGTGTGGGGTGTGGATGTGCATGTGTGCGTGTGTTTGTGTGTCAAATGTGTGTATAAGTGTGTGCGCGCGTGTGTGTGTGCATGTTTGGGTGCTTGCATGTGTGGGTGCGCAGTGCAAATGTGTGTGCATGTGTGGGTGTGCGTGTGCGTGCGTGTGTTTGTGTGTGTGTGTGTGTGGGAGCAGCTGTGGAAAAAAATTCTTGCGCTGATTTTCAATATTGATTTTATCTAAAAGATAATGTTTCTACATTAAAATAGACAACTTCAATTTATCTTAACATTTAGTTTCTCAAATTTCAATTTTTTTGAAGGATAATATTTTTTCTTCAGAAATATTTTGTTTTTTAAATATTAGCAGATTAAATATCTTATCTTTTGCTTGACTAGCAGCTAAACACAAATATTTAAATTTTACTCATGCTGCTGCTTTCAATAAAAGTTCAAGTTTTGTTTGACTTAGGATATGCTCAAGCTTTGTTTTCTTTATCTTTTAAGGTCATGTGTGACCTTATTTACCTTGTCCCAAAAAAACGGCCTACGGTCATAACTTTTCTACGCTGCTATAGCTGTTTGTCCCCATTTTTAAAGATAAGTTATCAAGAAATAGCAAGGTATATAAATAAAACATATTGAAACTATTTGATCAATTGTAAAAAGTAGGTGCTAAAGTTTGTTTCAAAAAGAACATAATGAAATTCCAAATTATTTTGCTTTTTTGCATATTTAACTTTTTTTTTGCCAATGTCATTCGACCAAAAAGGGCCGATACTGCTATTGCAGGCGGTAAGTAGCCATTCAAATTACATTTAACTTTATTTTAAAAAATTACCAAGTTAATATAATAAAACTATTTGGTTAAAAAAATGTAATGTTAAAATGTTTTGACAAAACCCAATGTAAAGCAGCTTATTAAAACTTTTTATAGGGTCAGGATTACCACCAACACCTCCTCCAAAGGCTAACTCAAAAAAAGTGCCGGAAGATGCACCAAATGTTTTTGATGACTTAAAGGATTTTTTTGAATATTTGCGAAGGATAGATCAAATAGTTGAAGCCAATATGAGAGGCTTTGAAACTCTAGCTACTGAAGAACTTTTTAATGTTCCAATTTTACCAATGGAACCTTGTACAGTGTCTGAGGGAATAGTTAACCACGTTCGCTTTCGACAATCTATATTAGAGCGTCTTGGCAATTATCCTGTTGGCATGGACCAAGACATTCCAGAAATTATTCGTGACGAAGAAATGTTAAGAGACCATGCTAATTGGAACTTTCATAACGATAATCCAAATCATCTTTATATAAGCCAAGAAATGTGTACAGAATTGAGAGTAAGACAATTTACTGAACAACTTTATAATGTGGCGCTATTGTTTCGAATGAACATAAATAGAATGATAGAGCAAAGGGAACAGTTAACTGCAATGACAGATATATTTGGGGGCGAAAGAGTAGTTCGAAAAAAATTAAATAAAAAACTTGAAGATGAAACGTTTGATTTAAGTAGAGAAATAAATTTTGTATTTCAAAATAAGCTTCAAATGGAAGAACGTCTTCAAAATTTTCATTTTTCAATTGAAGCTTTGCGCTTACAATTATTAAATATGATGGACGAACTGATAGCCCGACGAATGGGATGGGGTTATGCTGAAAAAAATCCTGGACATAAATTTATGGTTTTTGTAAGGCATACACCTATTGTTCCAAGTTTTGTTTGGCCAACTCGACCAGCAACTGCTAACGATCAAGTTACTGAAAATCCTAATTCAAAAGGGGAAAATAAACGACCAAAAAGAGCCCTTGTTAAAAATCTTCGCTGTATTGTAACTGTAGACAGCGTTGATCAATTATCAAAATTAATGCATAAAGACAAACATTTGGATTTTCAAATATTTCATTTTGTTGAAGAAGAGAATAAATTAAAATTGAAAATTGAAAATTTAAAAGACATTTTTAACTCCTGGAATCGGGTTAGTCATGGTTATTATAAAAGCAACTATTATAACCACCTATACGATGTTGTATACAAAATGTTTCATAATTTTCTAATAGATATTTTACTTAACACTAGGTATAATACTATTACTAAAAAAGATTTGATAATTTCACAATTTAAAACTTTAATTTTAAAAGAAATGGATTATTCAATAAATTGGTATTGGGACCCAACAGCATCAGCTAATCGCATCAAAAGTTACATTAACACACTTTACGAAAATAAATATCCAAAAAAACCTCCTCAACAACAAATTCCATTTCACTCAGAATTGTAATTTGTTTTTTTTTAAACTGCTTAATTTAGAGTTTTGTCTGCTTTTGTAATTTTAAAACTAATTTTTAGCCGTGTGATAAGGGCCTGCTCTAAATACTTTTGTTTTTTGTCCTGCTGCTTTTGTTGTCCTAAAACTTGGCCCAATAACCTTAATTTTGCTGTTTTAAAGTCAGTATAAAAGAATAATTTTTGTTACAAAAATCATCATTTTGTTTTTACACTTCGTTGTTATTGCAAAGAAATAAAATGAATTTTCAAATATTGTGGATTATTTTTTTGTTTGCTTGTGAAATAAATTCTATACCTGTGCGAAATAAAAGAGCCGACGTTATTTCAGGAGGTAAAATAAAATAATTATTATTTTTGCAGTTTTAAACACATAAGAATTGTTAATTACTTATTATAAGAGTATCTGGTATATATTATAACTTATGTAAATATTATTAATAAAGGTAGTGGAGACGCTCCTACTCCTCCTCCGTTTCGTAAATCAACTCCTTCCCCGGCTGAAGATAGTTCAACGTCATTGTTTACACTTTTGATGCAAATTGATAAAGCAATTCAAGATAATGATCAACGGGAATACGTAAGGGACTTTTCTAGACACGAAGACGAAAGTCCCTTGCAACAGCGTTGCCAAATTATTAACGCGGAATCACTTCAAGATGCTTTAAGGTTACAAGACAACTCAAATAGTTTTCCTGCAATTGCTTTACTGTCAAGACCTGGTTTAAACCCAAGTAATACCCCAGATATTTCTTATGTTGATCAAGCAGATTGTACTTATGATGGAGTCCGTACCGCACAAGCAGAATTACGTATAACAGTACGACAATATCATCGTGCATTTTTGGAATTAGAAAGATTAAGAGAAGATTATGCAAATACACATGATATTTTTGGTCAACAAGTTTCTAAATTTGTCTGTCCTGACGTTAGAGACAGTTTATCATCTCCATCAAGCAGTAGTAGTGCTGCGCAGTTAGGACTTGTTCAAAAAACTTATTATCAAATAAAAAAAAGTATTGAGGATAATATTAACAATTTTTTAAGACGAATAACTGAAGTTCTTAGCAACATGGTTAGATTACAAAGAATAGCTACTGCAAGAAGAATGGGGTGGGGTTATTTGTTAAACAATCCAAATGCCAACTTTTTAGTACTTGTAAGACACCCTTCACTTTTATATACTTTAGGGTCAAATGCAAATTTGTTAAATATTCCAAACTCTTGGATTCAAGATCGTCCATTATTAAGAAGAATTCCAAATAATGATAATAATGATAATAATGACAATAATGATGATAGTAAAAGAGAGGAACGAAAAAAAAGGTCTTTTGAAGAAAATTATAGTATGTTAACTTACGGATCTAATAATACAGAAAAATATTTTCAAAACTATTTAAGCCCTTTTATGTATGATTGCGTAACTAGTGTAGCATCACTTTCTGAATTATCTTTGGAAATTTTAAAAGGACAAAATCAAACGTTTCAAATAATAGCTTTGACAGAAAATAATTTATTGTTAAATCAAAAATTGCAAGATGCCAAAAAAATATTTTATATGTGGCATGACACTGCTAAAGGATGGTTTACAAGTTCTTATTGGGCTACAAACTTTGTCTATATAGAAAAAAAATTCTTAGAATGGATTACGCTAACAGCAAATCCAAAATGTTCCAAAATAGATTTAAAAATAAAAAAATTAAATATTTTTATATCATTTGTTGAAAAAAGTTTAAACGAAAACTTGACTTGGTATTATGATCCGCAATATGTATATTCTATTATTAATTACGCAATTGCAGATTCTGGAATAAAAGGTATAACAAATTGTTAAAATTACTTAAACAGCCCTTGGTCCGAATTCTGCTCCTGCGATTAAAAAAAACAATCATGGTCTTTGGTTCAAATCTTGCTCTTGCTATTGCATTAGAGCAATATTTAAATTTTGGTCTACAGAAATATCTTGTGTTATATTATTTTAATTGTATTGAATAAATAAAATAAGTCAAAAATAATGGTTTTTATTGTTTAGAGCAAAAAACATTATATTGAAAACAGTGTTACTTAAAAAAAACAATGCTAAAGAGGGAGGTACAAGCAAAAATTTTATTCTGCGATGGGGTATTTTATTAACCAATAAAATGATAGAAAGCTAAGTAAAAGGTTTGCGATGCGCAAAACATGCACACATGATTTTGCTCTAATTTTATAGACAAAACAGAAAATGTTTGTTATGTTTCTTTCTTATTCTTTGGCGCAAGTGGCGATAACAGACATAAAAACAGAAAATAAAATAAAGAAAAAAGAAGCGCTACCCTCTGTTTTTTTTCTTTTGTAGTAACTTCCAACTCCAAGAGCAAACTTTCAGTTTTCAAAACCTCTGTTATAGTTTATTTACTATAGAAATATTTCTAAACTCACCAACGCATTTCTAAACATCTTTGGAAAACAAAAAAAAACCAACTTTCAGTTTGAGATTCAATGTAGTAACTTATGTACTATTGAAACATTTCTATCGACGTTGAGCTTTTTCTATTTTCTACGCAGCTGTCTTTAGACTTAAGTCTAAATAAAATAAAATCTGTAAAAAGTATAAAACCGTAGAAGTAAGGAAAAAAGGCATTATTGTACGCAGTCTCTACGAAGCTGTTGACGACAAAAAAGTTATTTCTAGTCATATTGATCCAAAAATGACTCATACTTGCGTCTACCGTATTGTCCACTAATATTGATTTTCCTATTGACAAGTTATTGATCCGCAGCCGCGACTGAAAAACGGGGTTTGTTGGTATTTAACTTTTTCTGTCTAGACAAGGGTTAGAGCTGGCTTTTAAATTTATTGATCCGCGTATTGATCCGCGTCTAGCATTTACTGTTGTAATATTTAGTCTTTTTACGTATCCAGAGTGCGTACAACGCATTTTTTGGTCCAAAATGGATCAAATGACAAAATTTAAAAATGCGTTATTAAAAGCAAAGCAAAAATGGTTTAAGGACAAGTCCGAAAGTGAACAAATGTACGGCGAAGGAGTTTTAACTCGAAGACAAGCTAAAATAGAAGCTAATAAACCCGAAGTTGAAAGTTTAAACATTAATCAAAGTAATAATCACAATTTGACAACAGACACTAATAAACAAACATCTACATCAGCAACTACATCAGGTGTCAATTTCATCAACATTTTACGCGCATAATTTTGTACTAAATTATTTTGGTAAAAAGGATTTTTTTAAATAATAATTTTTTAAACGCGCCTTAAATATGATGAAAATGATTGCAGAAAAAGTTAAAGAGACAAACAACCTCAAAAAAGGTGACGCAAATTTAAAAGAGTCAAAATCTTTGGATTTAGCAAACATTAATAATGAAGAAACAAGTTCTAATATAAGCACTGAAGAACTAATGGATGACAATGATGAAATTAAAGAACTTAACCAAAAAACTCATAATTTATTTAATGAAGAAACATTAGTGGCCGAAAACGACATGTTAAAAGTCTATGTTGTGCAAGCTTTCTTTAAAAGACAAAAAAAATTTCATCTTCAAGATCATCAATACATTATGCATTTTAAGAAAAAAACAGAAAAACCAATTTTGCTAAGTTCTGTACTTGATATTTTAGAAAAGGCATTTTTTGTGGTTCTTGAAAATTTAAAATCGTTTTACAAAACTGATGAAGAAAATTATGTTTATATGACATTGACGCAGGACAATCTTTTTAATCCTTTTCGTACATCGCCGTATGTGCTGCAATCCAATGACACAAAACAAATGGTTAATCATTTAATGGTTAATTTTAATCGTTTTATAAATTCTAACAACAGTTTACCTTTACTTGAAAGATCGTTTTGTGTGTTTTTTAAAGTGCTTTCCGGTGCCCACATTAATGATTCAAATCATAGAAGAAAAGCAATACCAATAAGACACACTGTTGGAATGAGCCGAATTTCTAAAATATTTTTAGCGGGTGGATTAATTTCACTTCCTCAAAGTTATTTAGCGATTAATCCGTTACCTCAAAACTGTTTGCCAAGCTCAATCGCGTTTGGTAATTTACAATTTTATGACCCTGATAAATATCAAAAAATCAAAAAAATGTTTTATTTGAAGTCGAAAAAAACAGATAAAATTGAAGCAAGCACTTTCTTGTACAAACTAACTGAAGAGTTGTGTCAAAAAAGTAAAGTAGAAATACACGGACCTCACGAATTATCCGAAGTGTGCCTAAAAATGGCTGAATGTTTAAACATTCAAATTCATGTGATTTTATCAATGGACGGTCCTACTCCTTCATTTATGTCTTTTCCGCCTGGCAACAACAAAAATCTGCATCGCTTATATTTAAAAGTTGAAAATGATCACGTAAACCTTGTTGACAATCTTCGAACTTTTTTTTCACATCACAAACGATCAATTTGTTTTGATTGCAAAGTGTTTTTTTCAAATCATTGGAGAAAAACTCATCGATGTAGAAAAAGTTTATGTTGCTTTAATTGCCGAGGAATTCTGTTAACAGAGGAAACTATTGTGGACAAAAACGAAACAATTGTTTTATGCGACTCCAAAATTTCTAAAAATCAAATTAGCAATCTTACTTGCTCAAAATGTAATCTAAATTTTTATACTAAAATGTGTTATCAAAATCACGAAAAATTGTGTGCTTCTAATTCCTTAGGATGGAAATGCCCTGATTGTGGAGTTTTTGAAAGTGGCATTAACCAAACAACAAATGAAGAGCTAATAGCTAAGCATGTTTGTGGCATCAAGATTTACAAATGTATGTTTTGTTACAGCACCAAAAATGTCAACCATGTGTGTCAAATTAAAAAACAATTACCTCACGATATTTGGCCAAATATGTGTTTTTTACACATGGCTTTTAAAGACGAGAGTTGTGGAAACTGTAACAATTGTTATTTAATTAGAAAGACTTACGCGGAAGAAAATAAATTAACACTTTCGGAATTGTTTAAGAACAAAGTTTATTCAGATCTAATGTGTCAAGCACATAAAAACAATAACAAAAATGCTAGCCCAAATATTATTAACATTTTTAAAGAAGAAGAAGATCGTCATTCTTTTCAAGAATACTTGTTTTGTGATGATGAAATTAACAACTGCACCTTAGAAAAACAAAATGTTTTAAGATTTCCGTACAGTACCAAAAAACCTAAATTGTCAAAGGAACCATGCAAAATGAAAAAAACTCGTCAAACTGTGGCAATAGATTTTCATCAAAGAGTTGAAAAAACATTTAATCAAAAAAAAATAAAAACAGCTATGGACAAATTTATGATGTTTTTATGCCATTCAGATACCTTTTCAAATTACGTTATAATAGTAAATGAAGCTCGGGGACTTATGGCATTGCTTGAATCTATCTTAAAATTAAATTTAATCCCAAATATTATTCAAGATGGAAATCAAGTTAATTTAATTGAAATACCCAGTTTAAAATTAAAATTTTTGTACAACGGCAATTATTTGAAAGGTACTGTTTCAGAATTAGCTCAACAGTACGGAGTTCCCTTTGAAACTTATTATTTTCCCAATTCGTGGAATAGGCCTTGCAATTACAATTATAAGGGAAGAGTTCCATCTGTGGAAGATTATTATTTATTTTCGGACTCAACAGAAGAAAAATTACAAAAAGATGAATTTTACAAAACAATTGAAGAACCTTGGTGCATGCAAGATGCCTTAATAAAAAATACCCGATTACAATGCCAAACATTTACACTCTGCTGTCTATCATTTGTTACACAATGTTTTGAACTTCAAGAATTGCTGCAAAAGAAAAAACCAGAAAAGAAAGGGGAAATTCACCCTTACGGTTGGAGGATAACATCTTTGAGTGGATTTACCTTTGCGGTTTTTTCCTATTTTTTTATGAATGACTTCGAAATGTATTCAGTAATGAATCCGTTTTCTGGAAATGTCACCCATACAAGCCAGGGAGAATACGAGTGGACCAGGTGTCAATTTTATCAACGGTTTGTGCGCGTGTATTTTTTACAAAAGTATTTTTGGCTTTCTGTTGCATTTTTGTGCAAAAAACACGCGCGTACAACGTTGTTAAAATTAACTACAGTTGGTTAAACTGGAAGTACTACGAATCATCTATTGAAACAGCTTTTAACAGCTTTGACGGCCAAAAACGATTTGGAAAACATTGTGTGGACGGATACGATCCAAAAACAAAAACTGTATATCAGTTTAAAGGTTGCGAGGTACATTAACAAAACTAAAAATATTCCTCTTGTTATTTAAGTTGATATTTTTAATAAAAATAAAATATTTGTTGTTTTTACATTATAACATTTAAAAATTATATATATTTTTTTTCAGTTTCACTATCATGTTCCTCCGGATTGCATTAATCCAAAAAACGCGGATCGTACAATGACTTCTTCGAACAGTTACGGCGTGCCTTTTAAAGACATCTTTGAAAAAGACAAATTAGAAAAAGACATACTATTAAATTATTTTTCTTTTGACGTTAAAAAAATTGAAGAAATGTACGAATGCCAATGGAAAGACTACAAAATGAAGAATGCAACAGAAATGGAGGTATTTTGGTCGTCCTCTGAAATGCCGAAAAAAAGACCTTTAAACCGTTTAATACCTCGTGCTACATTAAGGGGAGGATTTATTGAAATCTATCGATTAAAATTTAGAATTGAAGACAACCCTGGCTGGTCGCTTCATTTTGTTGATGCCAATTCTTTGTACAGTCATATTGTCTTAAACAATAATTTTCCAGTGGGAAAATATGAAGTCCTTCTTCACAAAGATAACCTTAAAAAAAACATAACCTTACTTTGGGGAAAGTTTTTTTATCGGGGTGAATCAATGAGTGGGGACGCAGCTCACGTTAAAATAGTGGCACCATCTAATCTTAATAGACCTTTTTTACCTTACAGATTAAATGACGAGTTTAGTCATTACGCACTTTGCAAAGAGTGCTTGCAAAAAAAATTAACTCAAAATTGTCCACATAGGTCTAAACTTGTAAGATCTTTTACTTCCTGTTACCAAATTACTGATTTAGAAAAAGCAGTTGCCTTGGGTTATGAAATTTTGGAATGGTATGAAGTGCATCATTACAAAAAGAAAGATAACATTTTTGCGGAATTTGTAAAAGTATTGGCTTCTCAAAAACTGAAAAACACTGATCTCTTTGAAAATGTTGCTGTTACTGAAAAAAAACTAATCTGTGATAATATTAATATTAAAATGAATTTTGACATTGATTCTGATTTAAGGCTTGAGCCAAATGCTATTGTATCTAATTCAGCGCAAAAGGAGCTATACAAACTTATGTTAAATTCGTTTTATGGCCGTTTTGCTTTGCACACCAATTTTACTCACCACTATTTTTGCAGAACTTTAGCTGAAATTGAACGATATGCATCCCAAAAAGACACCACAATTACTGACTTAATTTCAATTTCAGATGATATCTGTGAAATAGAAGTTGTTGCTCCAACTAAAGTAAAACCAAATTTAAATGGGACGTTATATATAACTTCTGAAATTAATGCTTTGGCCCGAAAGTTTATTTACGAAAAATCAGAACAAATTGAAGATCAAGGTGGAATAGTTTTGTCTATTGACACCGATGCCATTATATTTGCACTTCCCCCCGGAGTTCAAAGCCCACTTGTGTATTCCCACGCTTTTGGTGATTTTAAAAACGTTTTGGGGTCAAATGTTAAAATTGAATCTTTTTACAGTTTAGGACCTCGCAATTATTCAATAACTTATAAAGACTCGTTTGGAACACAACAACATTTACTAAAAGTAAAAGGACTTTCTACAAAATCATCTAATAATTGTAATATTATTTCTCCTGAAATTTATCACGATTTCATTAATAGGCAATTTCATAAAGATATTTGTCAAATTTATCTACCTCAAATGCGAAAAAAAATTGAAAAACAAACCAAAAAATTTCATGAAATTTTAACATATTTTGAATTTGGTAATGAAATTCATGCTAAACGTTATATTATACCTAATGAAAAAAATTATAATTGTTATCCTTTTGGTTATAAATTTTAAATATACATAATTTTGAAAAATTAACTGAATTTTTGATTATATAGCAGCTATAAACTGGGTTATAATTGTATAGTTTTAAATGTACCCGCTAGATGTCGCTTTTACAAAAATAGAAAATAATTGAAATAACAAGAAAAAATTAAAATTTAAAGATTTTTGTTTAATAACTTTAAAATTATTTTAATGTGTTTTTTTTAATAATAAAATTTAAAAATTAGTACTATGGTAATTACAAATATGTTGTTAACGTTGTTAAATTTTATCAATAATATAACTTAATTTTTTACAAATGGATGCTTAGCAGGATGTGTTCAAACTTACACCTCCTTCAGTCGGTGAGTCTTCCGAGGAATTTCAAGACTGCAAGTCTTTTCTGCACTCTTTTTATTTTAAGGCCATAAATAGCTGGTGCTATTTCAGCCTACTATTTTTTCAACTTACAATTAAATCTAAGTCATCGAAACGTTTTAGAAATTGCGCGCATACAAAATGCATTGAAGGACAATACCTTATTGAAAATTGCGCGCGTAAAAATGTCCATTAGAAGCAAGCAGCGTTGTTAAGCAAAACGCCCTATTAAAGCGACATCTGCAAACTAACTTAAAGGTAATACTTTCATGTCTTACCATTAGATGTCACATATAATGTTATACTAAATGTACTGCATTATTATTTATAATATAAATTGTGTCTTTTATATATGTCAAAAAAATTAAAATAACATAAGTATTTAAAACATACTCTAACATAAAACTAATTTATATTCAAAATGACAATTATTTTAAACAAAAAATAATAAGGTCAATCTTATAAAATATTTGATAAAAATTAGTAGCGTAGTTGTTTACCGAATTATTACATTATAAACGTTTTGTCATTATATAAGATTTAAAGACTTTACTTTTTTTTAGACAGCACAAAATTAAAATGGGCTTGTGAAGATTCAACTACAAGGTTTGGTATTTGGTTTGAATCCTACTCTTTGAATCTTACTGTTGCGACGCACACAAAAAAATAGAGTTTGCAAGCAAGATTTAAATATGTGTTTGTAGATATTTGACGCTATTATTAATAAGTTAAATTTATTAGCAGCGTACGCTGCTTTTTTGGTAAAAAAACTCTTATATAAATTTTGATATCTTTGATTTAATTGTAAGTTTAGAATTTTAGTGGCCTAAAATAGCTACAGCTATTTACGGCCTTATAATAAAACAGCCCTAAAAATGTGAACATATAGACTGAAGCAACAATGAACAGTAAATAATGCTTGATTTTTCCTGCACAATCTTTTTTCTACAATTAATCTAATTGTTTTGATAAAATTAACTAGCGTAAATAATTGTAAATATTTGTAATAACAATAATTCCAATTAATTAATTTAACTTGTAAAAAATTGTTTGTTTTTATATTTAATACGCTGCTTTTACTATAAAATAAAAATTTTATTATTTAAACTAATTCTATTCTTTTCCATTTTTTAACAGCGGCATCTAACGGTTACATTTAAAACTATCAATTGGTGACAAAAACTAATTTTTAACTATTTACTTAACATAAAAATCTAAAAGAAAAAAATAAATTGAGACAAAAATAGAAAATTCAAAAATTTAGCTTTATTACTAATAATGACATAAAATTAAAAATTATCATCATTATAAATCATTATTATTAAAAATCATATTTTTAATTCTCATTATTAAAAGTCATCATCAAAAATATTAAAATCACCAATTAAAAGATTTTGACAAAATTTGACAACTTTGCGCTCATTTAATTCACAATTTTCAGAAAAGATATGTTCCAAAATGTGTTCAAATGACATGTCAAAGTTTAATAATCGGTGTACAATAAAATAAATACAAAAAAATCCACAGCTAGTTGATTCAATGCTTTGGAATGGCTGCTCATTATATACAATATTCATTTTACTTTTTAATTTTAAATAGGGTTCAATATTATTCAATGAGGTCATTCCCAAACTATTAAAAATTTCAAGGGTATCATTTTCTGATCTAATAAGGGCAATCCAGTGCGAACCAGCTTCATTAGACAAACTTAAATTGCTAATAATAAAATGTTTATTTGTTATTTCAATCGGTATTTCATCTATTGATGTTACTTTGATAAATTGTTTGTTAACTATAGGTATTTTTTCAAAATATTGCTGAAATTCTGATCCACGCATGCCATACATTTTAATCTCCAATAAACCACCAGTTTTTTAAGGCGGCAATTTTAGCACGTAACTCATTACGATTAGGAATTTCGGTTTTTCTACTGACTCCAATTGTTAAACGCCGATTAATTAATGAACCCAGACCTAAAGTTGCAATTTTTGAGGCTACGTCATTTAAATAAATTTCTTTGTCTGGATGCGCCAATTTTTTAAATAACTTTGGAAACAACTCTTTAATATTAGAATTTGGTAAACTTGTTTGATCTAAAAAAATAACTCCGTTTTTATCCCACGATAAATCATTGACATTATTTTGTAACGCTTTCAAAAGTTTTTCGGCACGTTCAAGAAAAGGAGGAGAAATGTTTTCCAACAAAGATTTGTCAAAGGTATCATCACTTTGTCTTGATTTTTGAACTACAACTTCTTCTACAGGGCGTCGAAATTGATATTCTTCTTCTGCCGCTATCGGATCCGGCGTTAGATTTGTGGTCGGTATGCTGGGAAGTAAACCATCAGCTCCTGCTCCTGTTTGAACAACTGCTCCACTTGTGCTTGACTCTGATTTAGGTATCAAATTATAATTGTCCTTTAAAAATTGGCAAAAATAATTGCTTAATTGAACATTGTCAAAAATGGCAGGTTGCGAGACGGATTCTGACACAATTTCCGATGACGCCTGATTTCCTTGTCCAAATTGTTTTTCGGCGTCTGTTGTTGTTGTTGTTGTACTTTCATTTACTTTTGAATTTTTGTAATGTTTCGTAATTTCTTCTTCTTGATTTTTAACAGTCTCTTTTAAAGTTA
>JAIYDG010000632.1 GCA_027487625.1 Bacteroidota bacterium | reverse complement strand
TTCAAACACATCTTCTACTTTGGGGAAAATGTTCTCGTACCCACCGTGGAGGTAAGGAAAACCTTCCTGGCCTTCTTCCAAAACTTCGCCACCTATTTCATGAATCTTGTAGATGATGGTCACTACGGAGTTTTTTTGAACTGTTTGCATGTTTGTGCTTTGAGGCCGCAAAGGTAATATTTTTAGGATAGTGGCCAAAGCTGCGAAAATTGGTTTGCTCATCCAATTATATTACCTCCTACAAATGGTGCGTAAGTTTACTTTCGCACAAGTATCCCATTTTCAGCTAGTCCCGCATTTTGATCGATCAACACATAAAAGTATAACCCCGCAGCCTGGTCTGGCAAGTCAATACTGGCCAATTTCCCACTCAGCTTTCGAGTCAGGATAAGTTGCCCTTGGCTGTTCCACAATTGTAGTTGATAAGCATCCAAATCGTGTTCAGGCAAGGCAGGTTGTATGTAAAAGCGATTGTTAAAAGGATTCGGGAAAACCTTAAAACGCTGGCTCGCTTGCACGGATTCCGTACGCGTAATTTGCGGCAAAATAGTCACCATCACATTATTCGTCGCGTTGGTTTTGATCGGAGGATTAAAATCAAAGTAAATGGAAGCACTGTTGCGTATTCCTGTATTTTCGGGCAAACCTACTTTAGGAGCAATCCCAAAACTCACAAAACCATGGCTCAATTGTTCGTTGGTGGTACTATCGGGTAGGAGGATGTTGCGGAAAGTGAATTTAAGTACCCCTCCTTCCGTCAGTTGTGTTTCAACCCGATGGCTGGAAGCCGACATTTGAAAAGTGCGCCAATCCAGTTTTTGATCCAGCGTATCAAGCACAACGACAGTAAATGCAGTGTCGTTCCCCGTATTTTGGAAACGGATGGTATACTCCAGTTTTTCATTGCGCAAGGTGTAGTTTTGGGTGTAACGAGCGGCTCGATTGGGCACGACCAGCTTGTCGTTGGGGTCATAAGCGCAACGTATTTCTGAGCTAAAGCTACTTATGGTTGGCGCATCGAATACGCCTGGTGATTTTTCCAGCCAGGCCAATGCTTTAAGCCGAATGCTGTCTCCAATAAATTCGGTACCAGCAACTTGGAGTATAAACGAAACTTGTTCAACCTGCGAGCTAACCAGGTCATTAAATGCCCAAAACAATGTATCACCCCGAATTTCAACTGGCGCAGGTGTTGCACTGATCAATCGCACCAAAGGACTCAACACCGCCGCGTAACGCCCCTTACTCAGGCCGCAGCCCGTGTTTTGAACCGTCAACCAAAAAGGGACTTCAAATCCACAGCGGGTTGGCCCAGCGTGCAAACTAGCACTTGGGCGTGGGCTTTGTCCTTTGGGCCTGAGAGCAAATTTGATCGTATCTACCACATTGTTATTAACTCGAATGGAATAACTCAAAGAGCCCGTAGTGGGCTCCCAACAATCCCCGGTTTGTACCGTGAGTTGATACTGGCCATTGGACACAAAGAAGCGGAATTTCCCATCAAAATCGGTGTAGGAGGATAAGGCTTCCGGGTTTATATTGACAGGCAAGTTGGTGAGCGCTTGTTCGGTGGTATCCAATTTCCCATTGCCATTTTTATCCCAAAATACCAACCCTTCAATGTTGGGCAAGGGCTCAAGGTTTTCGTACCATACCACTTTATCCGTATCCTCGTAAAAAGTAACGATGTCCAGGTCCCCATCTTTATCCAGGTCAACCAGATGCATCGGGCGCGCTTCTCTGATTCCGGTGGCAATGGGAATAGCCTTGGAAAAAACGCCACGACCATTGTTGCGGTACCAATTCAATTTATGATCGAGTTCTGTAGCCACGAGTACATCCTGATCGCCATCTTTATCTACATCACCAATATTGGCAAATTTAGTACCTTGAAATGTTGCTGTAACTGGGTAATTTCCATATTGGCGAAAATTTAGTGGGTCAAAAAAACGGCCATTTTCCCGATTCTCGTGCCAATACAAATAATTAACAGAGAGGATGTCAATGTCATTGTCTCCATCAAAATCAGCAGGAAAAATTGCCATTGGATTTGAAGATGAAAAAGCATTACCCATCGGGCCGATATCAGAAAAATTGCCAGCGCCATCGTTACGAAACCAAATGAAGCGGCTATTCTCAACTTGAGTGACCATATCCAAATCGCCATCGTTGTCCATATCCGCAGCACAGAAGGCGGGTGGGTTCAAATATCCTCCTCGGGCAAACGCAACAAATCGGGCATCAGAAAAATTGAAATTACCTTTCCCGTCATTTTTATGCCAATAGATTGAATACTCTATATTGTTGTAAGCCATATAAAAAATATCCTGATTCCCATCCCGATCGATATCTCCAATTGAGAGCCTATTGTTCTGCCTGAAATTGGGATATTGTGAAAATGTGACAGTAGATTCAGAGAACAATCCCCTACCTGTGTTTCGATAAAAATAAACTGATCCCGATCCAGATGCAATGATATCCAGGTCACCATCTTTATCAAAATCAGCGGCATTGACAGAGTTGGCGCCGATTAATTTATCGGTAACAACAGTTTGTTCTGCAAAGCCTTTTTTGCCATCATTTTTAAACCAGGAAACTTTGTGATCAAAAGCGGAAGCGACCAACACATCGACATGCCCATCGTTGTCAAAATCACCGGAATGAACCGCACGGGGGCCATTGGTCAGGTTTTTTACAATAGGTTGTTGGGTAAAGCTTAGGTCAGGGTTATTGCGGTAAACATGCATTTCATCATTTTGCATCGAAACCGTAATTAAATCCAGCCTTTGATCATTGTTAATGTCAGCAGCTTGCACGGCAGTAACGCCATTGGAGGCAATTAACTCAGACCTTGTAAAATTACCTTGCCCATCATTTTTCTTCCATCGCAACTCATTGAGGCCTGCCCCACCCCGGCCTAACGCAATATCCAGGCTTCCATCGCCGTCCAAATCTCCAATGGCAAATTGTGCAGAACTAAGCCCAATCTCAAGGATCATAGGTTTAGAAAATTGGCCATTCCCTTCATTTTTATACCAGTAAAGATTGTAGTAAGGTGAGTCATTGGCATAGGTTATAATGTCCAAACGTTTGTCATTGTTTAAGTCCGCCGCAGTGGCATAAATACGTGTGTTGAACACGGCCTGCGTGATCTCTGTAAAGTTACCTTCACCATCATTGGCATACCAATATACATCGAGTAAAACGTCCTGATCACCATCTTCATCCAAATCCGCTGTAATGATATTGCCTGTATATCGGTTAAGGATGAGTCGAGGTTTAGAAAAATTGCCCTTGCCATCATTTTTGTACCAAACGGTACGATCGAAAGAAGCCTCTAAAGACACGACGAGATCAGGGTATTGGTCGCCATCGAGATCGGCAATAGCAACTGATTGAAGTGCCGTATTTGATGAGTCTATGATGCTTTTTTCAGAAAAGTTGAATTGACCATTGTTCTTGTACCAGATCAGGGCTTTATCCTTTAATGAAACTGCAATAATGTCAATGTCTTGATCTCCGTCAAGATCTGCAATGCCCCCCAATGAATTAATCCCTCGAGTAATTAGCAATTGTGAAGAAAATCCAGCCCCACCATCGTTGCGATACCAAACTATTTTGGGTTCTGTGAGTGAGGTAGCCACAATGTCTTTGTCTCCATCCTTGTCCAGGTCGACCATATTGATGAAACGAGGTTCACATAATTCACAAGCACTAATGACGCGTGGGCGGCTAAATTGGCCAAACACGGATTGGGTGAGCAACAATAGGCTGAGGAATAAGAGTTTGTTCATTTTGGGATTTTTGGTAAAAATAAAGGATTCGAAATAAAAATCAGCGCCGGAGAAGTTATTTAACAAAAAACGCTCAAAAGCGCGGCTGACGACCTTTGGCGGCCCTGCCACTGGTCGTAATCACAAAATACCGCACCGCTGATTTTAGCGAATCAACACCAATTTTTCACGATAAAGCTGTTTACCCAACTGTACATGAATGAAATAAACGCCTTGAGCCTGCTGGGACAAATCAATTTGGGGCTGCGCTCCGCTGCTATCATTGAATCAATAAAATCATTTACCAGGAGTTCTTTCAATTCCTGGTATTTTTTTCGATCCTGATTGGATTGTTCCGCCAATTCATATTTCACTTGCTGGTCTTGGACCCTGGACTACTCATTTTTCCTCAAATGGTTGCGCGATAAAAGGTGCCTTTCCAGCGCTTGACTGTCAATTGGGCAAACATATAGGTGGTGCTTTACCGTGTCTAATACTGAATTGGTCAATTGGCCACTCCTTTTGAACACATCCCGGCCTTCAATCCCTTGGTTTCCATTGTGGCAATAGCCGATTTTTTCAAGCCCCTGCTTTATTTTTCC
>JAIYDG010000418.1 GCA_027487625.1 Bacteroidota bacterium | reverse complement strand
GAGGTCAGTTGTCAACAGCATTTTGTCAAGATCTTCACGCCCCCTATAATCGTAACAAATATACCAGTGTGACCAACTCAAATCATCATCAATTGAAATTTTACCATTTTAATAAACTTTGTGAGAAAGTTTACAAATGCTTAGATTTTCACATCCCCGTTTTTGAGATTTCCATATTCGAGGTTAAATTTAAGCAAAAATACAATTACAAGTTCGTAAGACAGGGCCTTATTTCTAATTACTGTCATTGTTACTACAATCATTATTCAAACCATTAAAACAAGAAGGGAACTCAATGACTTAATGGCACCATACGTAGAAGTGAGAGAACTTCAGTGATCTATTCAATCAAATGCAACCCAGACCAAAATTGAAAGTTTTTTTTGTGAAAAATGACTACCCATTTTACCCATTTCTTGTAGCTTTTGTTTACTTTTTCTGAACATAGGTTATAATTTATATTATAAACTGAGTACCTCTGAACAACGACCACCTGTCAACTACGAACAGCGGCCACAAAAAGCCGGTTCAAAATGAAGGAAAACCTGTCTACAACGACCACTTTTAAATTTTTGAATAATCTTTTTCCTAAAAAATATGCATAAAGCATTTGCTACTATGTATTTTCAAGGTAGCACGTCTTTTTTAATCAAAATTAGGCTTTCCTACAGTGGCAGTTCATGCTTCACCCTTGGTTGTTTAATGAAATTTTTAATTAAAATTTTGTTTGGAACAAGTTGACCCTCTAAATAGCGACCACCTCTGAACAACGACCACTTTTTCCAAGTCCCAAGGGTTTATCAAATTCGTCATAAAAACATAAAAAGTTATTTTCTCCTTGTTTTGAATTTGTTTTTGAAGTAGTATGTATTAAACTGTGTTTTAAAAAGTTTAAAAAACATGTTTTTTTAGAGTTTGAGTTGAGTTTAAATGAACTTGAGAAATAAAATCTTTTTCAAATCATTTGTTCACACTTGAAGTACTTCAAAGAAGAAATTTTCAAGTATATACTTTTTCGAGGTGTTTTGATTTGATCACATTGGCATTGTTTAACAACATTCAAAAATATCCTCAAAAATCATTTAGTCTATGCTGTTTTAATTGAAAACAGTAATATTTTTTTCTTAAAAAACATGTTAGCTTTTTGAATCTGTACATATTAATTGATTTGATGTGATCGGGAATTGATATTCAGGAGAATGTTTACAAGCTTGTACAATAGATGACAGCTTAACTACTCTCTTTATTTTTTTATATAGGAGTTACAGGCAGTCATTATTTTACACCATTCAGTTTCACCAACATCTTTTGCTGCCATCATTTTCATCAACATTTTATGGGCCTAAGATAAATTAGTCTTGAAGATAACTAAGGCTTAATAAACACTAGATATGTTTGCACAGAATATTGTGATAAAAAGATATGCAATAAAAAGATAATTTTGGGACAAAGGTTTCAATTGACCAACGAAGGTAATACTTTATATTCCCAATCTGGATCCGAGTGGAGATGAACAACAACAACAACAACCGACTTGTTGCTTTGTTTGACCATAAGCTATCACATTCAATTCGTAACGATATAGAAGAACTAAAAAATGAAAACTGTGGTCAATTTCATTAATAATTTACGTGATAATTTTTCATACAAAAGTGATTTCGTACTTTTGCCAAAGCCAAAACATAATTAGGGAAAAGTTGCCTAAAACAATTTCAAATGAAAAAGGCGAGCGTAAAATGTTGATGAAATTGACACCTGTATGTACAAATTTTTTCATGTACACTAACTAGAGAAAACAACGTTTGTACGAAAAATTTGAATGTATAACATTGATGAAACTGACATCTGGAATGATCTAGAAAACTATTAATTGGCACAACCTTGTGTCAATTTCATCAACATTTTATGAACGAATTTTTTGTACGAACATCATTTTAGCAGCTTTTTCTATGTATATGGAAAGCTGCCAAAACAATGCTCGTACAAAAAATTCGTACGTAAAATGTTGATGAAATTGACGGCTGTTAAGATGTTCTTTAAAAATCGGTTTTGCTAAATTGTTAATTAAGTTTGTACGTACTCTATTTTAGGGCGTTGAGCCAGTCCAATGGTACCTAAACAGCCCACAAAAACTAGCAACTGACCCATTCATAGCAAAGTTTAAAATGGTTATTCCCCTAATTCATTATAGTATACTAAAAACTAAATTTGTTCTTAAAACAAAAAAAATCTGATAAGATTTGTCATTACGATTGAGTGTGTAGATTTTAAGACATCAAAATTTTGTATTTTATTTTCAGATATTTTTCTGAAATATTTTTCTCAAAAGTCAAAACTGTTCAACATCCAAACATGCTAACATTCGTCGAAAAGACGACCAAAGAATTTTGTGTGAAAATTTACATTTTGCCATTTCCGTTTCCACTTCATCTTCATTTCTTTTTTCGCATTGTCAGTTGATCTTTAGATGTCTAATTTGGAAATATATTGTATACTTCAAAACTACATTTACTTGACATATTTTGTAATTTATAAGGCATGCCACTCTGAGTATTCACGAAAGTGCATTGTAATTTTGATATATTTCTTATTTTAGTATAGTTTGCTAATGAATAAATTTAATTTAAGAGCAAATCACTACTGTGAGCATCAAGGATTGTGGCCTTCATTGTCAAAAATATTAATTTTGTAAAATAAGTGAACATGATTAACTTCAATTCAATACTAAAGTTTATTATCCAAAATGTTACTATTCTGTCTATTCATATCAATTCAATGTTTACAGTTTATTTAATTAAAGTGGCTTAGGAGTTTGGGGTGGAGATGCTCACATTTGCGCTCGCATTAATTAAATGTTGCTTGGTTGCCAAATATTAGAGAAACTCTTTTACTAAATTGATACCAGAATTTTGTTTGCTCATTTAGTTGGTTGGCTTCATTCTTCACTCAAATATATTTTTTTAATTAAGGCACAAACCTTAAAATAACAACATGTGCATTCATGTTTAAGTGCACATGCTCCTTATTCACACGAGACACAATATTGCGATAAAAAGATATTGCGATAAAAAGATATTGCGATAAAAAGATACTTTTGAACCATGGATTTTAAGACTAACCAAGTTAAGCTCGTAACAAAACATAAAGTACCTTGATATTTGTGGTTGGTTAAGAGCTTACCTTGGCCAATAGAAGTCAATGCCTTGAAAATATCTTTTTATGGAAAAAATGTGCGTTAAAATGTCTCATGTGAATAAGGCCTTATAGGATTGGCACCAAGATATTGCAAACTTTTGTTGCATTTTACGGTTAACTCTTTTCCGCGTTGAAGTTTGAGCTCAGTCGAGTCAGTCACAATTTTTTCACATTAGAATATTTTTTTTCAATTGATTGAATCGAACAACTTTTCTTGCAAAGCTCTGATAAATTGTGGAACATTATAGTGTCCCCACTTACAAGACTTATGTTCAGAGAACATACTTACGAAAAACCTTTATGTCAAAACAAAAACTTAGTTTTGAGATGTGAGTCATGTGACCTAAGTCTAAAGACCTAAACCCAAAGAGCAAGTTTGACGTTTATTCTAATAAGAAATGTTTTTAACAATTCCAAATATTTGTCATTTTTTCCATTTCAATTAAAATGAATAAACGTCTATGTACAGTAAAAGCTGCTTAATGTGACCAAAGGTTAATGTTATAAGACACTTAATGTGATCAAATTTCAACGTCCCATTTACTAAAGCATAATTAGCAAATTTCATCGGTTATTGCTATCATTTGGTTAATGATATCACATCTAGTCTGGCCCAAAGTGATTACATTAAGCGGCTTCTTCTGCAATAAAAAGTATGAAGATGTAAGGAGGGGGGGGCGTTCATTGTACGGCCCTGGGTTCTGGTATTAGTTTTGCTATGAGCGAGTTTTAATTGCTATAAGGGGAAATAACAATAAAAAATTTTATTTTTGCTATTTTCTTAATCGTTAATGGATTAACCATTAATAAAACTAACAATTATAATCACGAAATAATTGCAATTAATCATTTGGTTAGTTTTGTTAACTTCCATAATTGTTTTGATAAGGCCTTATTGAAAATTTTCCAGTTTTGCAGGGCCTTAGTTTATTGTCCAACGTTAAGTGATGTCTTTAGTCGCAATGGGTCACAATATGAAATCACAGCCTTATACGCTTCAAAGTAGAACAAAGGCAGAAAAAACACTTTAAGTTGAGTTTTATTCCCAATTCGGCCAAAAGGCTACTAGTACTTATTAAAGGTGTATGTAAGAAAGTGTGTTTGTGTAAAAAAGAGAGAGAGATAGAGAGGAATAAACAAAATCCCGGTGAGAGGTCAACCAATTGTTAGGTTTTAGCTTTTCTTAGGTTTCAACTATTTCACAGATTTGCCAATTTTTTCGACCATAACACGGACTTTGCCATTTTTGTTTCGACTATTTCACAGATTTGCAAATTTCTTATTTTTTTGACTATAACACGGACTTTGCCATTTTCGCTTATTTGCGGGATTGGTTTTTCGAGGATTTGATGGTCACCCAATCATTGATTACATTAAATGGCTTTCACTGTAGTTTGTATACCAAGGACTTGTACTTAGTGTCTACAATCAAACCACAGAGATACATAAATAAAATAGAGTGCACTGAGATCAATAAATGCATAAATACCACATTTTTCAATGATTTTGAAAAAAAAAAAATTCGGAACGTAACCCCCATTTTTGGCTTCTTTGTGGACTTGCTATTTGCGGTTTTGCTATTCGCAATACTTTCAAGGAGCGTAACTACCGTTTAGACTTTTAAAGAAAAAAAAATTATCTTAAGATTTTTCTTTTTTTGTGTTGCAAATCGTGTTTATTAGCAGCTTACGTGTACATACTATTAACTACGATCAATTTGATTTGTTTGCACACAAAAAATAGGCTTCTTGTATTTTAGAGATATTCGAAAGTGGAAAATGAGCTTCGATAAAATAAAAGTTAAATTTTGCAGTTTTTGTTAATAACAATTTTATCGAGTTTTAATCGTTAGTTTTCCTAACAAAAGACTTTAACGAAACTGACAATTAAATTTTGGTTAATGATTAAGTTAACAATTAAGTTAAAGATTAAGATAACAATTATTTCGTTATTTTTGTTAAGGGTTATCAAAACGATTTTAACAATTATCTTTGCGATTAAAATTAGCGAAAATATTCGCGATTTAACGATTCAACCAGGAAGCCATATTTGCAGTCGATTGAATCGAGTCAAGTCGATCATATATGACTTCCAGGTTGAATTTTAAGTTGTTTAGACCTAAATTGAGTCCAAATTGGACCAAAAATGGCCATTTTTGGTCCAATTTTTTGCATTTTTGCAGTTGATTTGATCGAGTCGATCAAATCGCCTCAATCATTTTGACTCATTCAAATCCTCAGTTTTGTTAATAGCAAGTTTAACAAGTATTTAATTGTAGTTTTTGTTAATAACAATTTTATTGAGTTTTAATCG
>JAIYDG010000130.1 GCA_027487625.1 Bacteroidota bacterium | reverse complement strand
ACAAGGGAGCTTGTACTTCATGTAAGAAGCAAAGGAGCTATGAATGCAATCATTTCCAGTGAAGGAAAAGATTTAGAAACACTTAAAAAAGAGTTAGATGCCGTTCCATCAATGGAAGGATTGGAATTATCAAGCAGTGTTTCTACTGCTCAGACTTATTTTATGGGTTCTGATATCGCTTCAAAAAGAATTGCGGTTTTGGATTTAGGAGTTAAGAAAAACATATTGAGGTGTTTAGAAGCAAGAGATAGTTATTTAGCTGTTTTTAATGCACATACAAGTTTTGAAGAAATGCTAAAATTTAATCCTGATGGATTTATGATTAGCAATGGCCCTGGTGATCCGGGAGCAATGCCTTATGCAATTGAAACAGTGAAGAAAATTGTTGATGCTGGAATTCCTCTTTTTGGAATTTGTTTAGGACATCAGATTTTATCGGAATCACAAGGTTTAAAGACATATAAAATGCACAATGGGCATAGAGGTCTAAATCACCCAGTAAAAAATATTATTACAGGTCATTGTGAGATTACTTCCCAAAATCATGGGTTTGCAGTTTCAATGGATGAAACAAAAAATAATTCATTAGTTGAACTAACTCATATCAACCTAAATGACAATACTGTTGAAGGAATTAGATTAAAAGGAAAGAAAGCTTTTTCAGTACAATATCACCCAGAAGCAGCACCCGGACCAGAGGATAGCAGGTATTTGTTTGATGATTTTATAAAAATGCTTTAGATTGTACCTTCATCTAATCTAATATATGAGAAAAACTTTACTTATTTTATCCCTGCTTTTAATAGGTTTTACTGAATTATCTGCTCAAAAAACCAAAGTTTCTTGGGGGACAAAAGCAGGATTAACTATTACAGATGCTGCACCTGAATTCGAAATTTTGGGAACTATTAATGGAAATTATTATACATTAATCAAACATTTTTCCAATTCTCAGAATAAAACATCAAAAATTTGTACAAGGTTAACTCTATTAAAATTTGATGGTTCACATAATTTAATGTTTACAAAAGATATTATTCCTGAATCAGGTTCTGGATTTTTGAAAGCATTTACTTATCAGGATCACTTCCAGTTTTTCTATCAGGGATTAGATGAAAAGAAAAAAATTGCACTTTATACACAAGAAATTGGATTAGAAGGCAATGAACTTTCAGTACCTCAATTAATAGATTCTGAATCGCCAACTAAACCAGGTTTTGAAACTTATAATATTGAGTTGTTTGATAATGATAAATACCTCGTTTCATACAATTTTCAATATGAGCAGAAAACTGAATCTATTTTATTAAATAGCAAATCAATTGTAATTGTATTTAGCAGCTTGTATCAAAAAATATTTGAATCAGAAATTGGTGCTGTTACAAAAGATTCGAAAATTTTATTTTCTCAATTATTTGGTGCTGATAATGGTAATTTAGTATTCTTAAATACATCACCTGGTAAAGCAAAAAATGAGTTTAAAAACCAGATTGCTGAATACAATTACGAAACCAAAGAGTATAGAAAAATCGATTTGGGTATCACTGAAAAAAACTTGAAATTTTGTCAAAATGAAAACCAATTTATCTTGATTTCATTAGCTTCAAGAGAAGAAGTTGAGGCATCAGTTAAATTGTTTTTTCAGAATGTAGACAGAGAAAGTTTTAAAACGGATAATGCAATTGAGATTGGTTTAGACAATAATAATGAAGGAAGTTACTTAGCATCAACTGAAGAGTTTTCTGATTCAAAATCTAAAGAAATCAAACCATTAAAAAAGTTTTATTTAAGTAATATTCAAGCAAAGAAAAATGGGAATATTATTTTGAGAATAAACGAATCAACAATTAATGGAACTAAACATATTAGTAATACTGGAAATGTATTATTTGTGAATGTAGATGTTTATGGGAAATATGTTTGGTCAAAAATGATACAAAGACAAAATCAGTTTGCAGAAACCAATCCAGATTTTGCATCGGTTTTATCTTTTGAAATTGGAGGCAATATGTACTTTTTGTTTAATGATGTAATTGAAAACCAAAAAGCAGATGGAACAAATCCAAGTTTTATTGCAAAGTCTATGAATGTACAAAAACCACAAACAGCCATTGTTAGTTGGGTAGGAATAAGTTCAACAGGCAAATTTTCAAAAGGAGTAATTGAAGACATTTCGAATTTGGAAAGATCATTGTATTTTAATCCAGAACTAAGTAAAATTGATTCAAATGGAGTAGGAGTATTGTTGTTGATGGGGATTGATAAAACTAAACTTGGATATAAATTAGGAACAATAAAATTTTCTATTGATTAAAGATAGATTTTGAAATTTTAAATTATACAAAAATGAGCGCTATTATTGACATTCACGCCCGTCAGATATTGGATTCAAGGGGCAATCCTACAGTTGAGGTAGAAGTAATTACTGAAGATGGAGCTTTAGGTAGAGCTGCTGTTCCTTCAGGAGCATCAACAGGAATTCACGAAGCAGCTGAGTTACGTGATGGAGATGCAAATGTTTACATGGGAAAAGGCGTATTAAATGCTGTATCTAATGTGAATAATGAAATTGCTGATAAGTTAATTGGTTATGATGTTTTTGAACAAAACCAAATCGACCGTGCAATGATTGCATTAGATGGAACTGAAAACAAAGGTAGATTGGGTGCAAATGCAATTCTAGCTGTTTCATTAGCTGCTGCAAAAGCTGCTGCTATTGAATGTAATATGCCATTGTATCGTTATATCGGAGGTGTTAATGCCAATACATTACCAATTCCTTTAATGAACATCTTAAATGGTGGTGCGCATGCTGATAATGCAATTGATTTCCAAGAATTCATGATTGTTCCAACAAATGCTGATACTTTTAGTGAAGCATTACAAATGGGAACTTCTGTTTTTCATCATTTGAAATCGGTTTTGAAGAAAAAAGGTTATTCAACCAATGTTGGTGATGAAGGCGGATTTGCTCCAAATATTCAATCAAATGAAGAAGCAATTGAAACAGTTTTAACTGCAATTGAAGCAGCTGGTTTCAAACCTGGAAAAGATATTTACATTGCTATGGATGCTGCTACCAGCGAACTTTGGGATGAGAAAAAAGGACTATATGTTTTCAAAAAATCTGACAAACGTGAATTAAGTCCTGCTGATATGGTTTCATATTGGACAGAATGGGTGAATAAATATCCAATTATTTCTATTGAAGATGGTTGTGCTGAAGACGATTGGAATGGATGGGCACAATTAACAAAAGCAATTGGTTCTAAATGTCAATTGGTTGGTGACGATTTGTTTGTTACCAATGTAAAACGTTTATCACAAGGAATTAAAGACGGAGTTGCTAATTCTATTTTGGTTAAAGTAAATCAAATTGGTTCATTAACTGAAACTATTGATACAGTAAATATGGCTACAAAAGCTGCGTATACTAATATCATGAGTCATAGAAGTGGTGAAACTGAAGATACAACTATTGCTGATTTAGCTGTTGCATTAAATAGTGGTCAAATTAAAACTGGTTCAGCAAGCAGAACAGATAGAATTGCTAAGTACAATCAGTTGTTAAGAATTGAAGAGGAGTTAGGCCATACAGCTTATTTCCCTGGAAAAGAATTTAAATATTCAAATTAAATATTAAAGGCTCCGGTTTACCGGAGCCTTTTTCAACTCATGAAAATCAGGATTAAGCCTATTATTAGAAACAAATACTTTTTGGCAAGTTTTGCCTTTGTTTTGTTATTGCTTTTGAATGAAAGGAATTCTGTGTTTGATCAATACAAATACAAACAGGAATTAAAGGCTGTTGAAGCCAAACATCAATTCTACAGGGAAGAAATAGCCCGCTTAAGAAAAGAAAAAGAAGAGCTTTTTGGTTCAGATAAAAATCTAGAAAAGTTCGCAAGAGAAAAATACCTCATGAAAAGAGATGATGAGGATGTTTTTGTTATGATTGATAAGAATTCAAAACAATAAAATTTAGATTTTTTTCGATTAACCGTTTCTTTACAAATAAACCTTTTTCAAATTATTTTGGAGGTAAAGGATAATCAAAACAACTATCATTTTTAATTTTGTCCAATTCTAATGTGCCAATAGTTGCATAAAAATTTAGAAATGAAATTCAAACGCCATAATATTTCTAACAAAGTTAAACCACTTAATTGGTATTTTGCCTGCATTTAAAACGGCTTGTTTTTTTAGTTACTCTATCATTTTTTTTATAAAAGTAAAAATTAAATCTATTATCGTTTCTTATCTCAAGTGCTTAGAATTTAAATTTTATCTGAAATCATTTGATTAGAAATCTTTCGGATTTTCGCAATTAAGAAAGTAAATCTTTTAAAACTACCTAAATCAATAAAAATAGATGTGATTTTGAATCGGACTTTAACACTATTTTTTTTTAGATTATTTTAAATGAAAAATAGGAATAATTTTATCTCAATCTTTCTTCAACCTAATGGTTCCAGATTTACCATTTTTGTTTTCGAACCTAATTAAATAAGTACCACTTGCTAAACCTGTCATATCAAATTCTTGTTGATTGGGATTGAAAACAATGTATTGAGCTTGGCCTTTTGTATCAAATACTTCTAAACGAACCAAGGGTTCTTCACTTTCGTATTGTACAATGCCATTTGTAGGGTTAGGATAAAACTTAATATTTTTTTCCTCCAAAGTGTTTTCCATTAAACGGGTAGGAGGGTCATAAAAGTTTCTGTTGTAATAGGTGTAAAAGTGCAAGGTATCATTGTTCCCAAAGTTGAGTGGAATTTGGCCGCTACTTACCTTATGCGGACATAATGGATCAGGAGTAGATAGGGGTACTTGCATATCGAGTAATCTTCCGGATTTAGAAATTAAACAAACAAACACTCTATGAACAATGGCTTTATAAATCTGATTTGCTACTAGTATAAATGCAGAATCAATTATAGGATGTTGGAAAAACTGATAACATGAAACAGTTGTATCATCAAAATTACTAGTTTTTAAGAAAGGCAAATCAAAAGAATCAAGCACTTCAAGTTCATTATTGAATTTAAAGAGATATGGTGTATTTTTTCTTTTGAAATAATCGGCCCCAGATTTAGGATTCTGCATAAACCTGATTACCCAAAAATTTGAATCCTTGTCATAGGCTGTAATCATGTTTACATAAAACAAAGAATCTCTGCTAGTCCTTGATTTTTTACTTTTAATATGAAAGTTTGAATCGAGCACAATTAAATGGTCTTCATCGGTATAGCCTTTTATTGGATTATTACTCGAGCCTTTATAATTGATTAATATGCTTTTTTCAGACGTAGAAATACTCAAAATTCCAGCCTGATTAGTTAAGAATGTATCATTGACAAAAATGATCTCACTCTTGGAAGTACCTGATGTGTCGAAAGCTCCAAAAACACCCCTTAAAGCATATAAATTGGGCTTATTTATTGAATACTTAAAGTAAGCAGTTCCAGCAGAGTAGATTTTATTGTCGAAGTAAAACATTTCACTTATATTCATATTTTGATTTGAATTAGACATATATGGTTTTCTCCAAATAAAATCACCTTCTTTATTAAACTTGTATATAAATGAAGTATTACGAGGGCCTTCTAATGAATATCGATATTCATAATTTGAGATAGCATAAATATTCTCAATATTATCTAAAATGATATTACCGAAGTACGATGATGTATTTATTATGTCTGTATCTTTGAAAGCATCATGAAATATGAATACTTTATTCCATTCTTTCTCATAACAAAAGTTTAAGCCGGTAATAAATGGGTATGTGTATTCTTTATTTGGCAAGGATGAAAATACCTGTCCACAAACAAAGGTTTTTGTGCTGCTTGAAGCAGTAAAGTCGGCACTAATTTGGTCCTTAGTTTTTAATTGTTTAGAATACAACAAATTAAAATTACCATCTAATTTTAAAATGTAAGGAGATGCTTGTCCTGTTAACAAGTAATTGCTATCTGCTAAACTCCGAGTTGAAAATATTGAACTAAAATAATTCAACAATTTTATGCCATTCTGCCCCTTCGAAAGAAAGGGCAGAATGAATAAAATGGGAAAGATAAAGATTCTTTTAAACATTGATGTTTTAGTTTTTTACAATTACACGGTAGTAGGTCTTACTACTTTCATCTTTTAAAATTAAAACATATTGGGCTGATTTCAAATGAACTAAATTTATTTCAGCTTGCTCTCCACTTAAATTACCTTTTTCTATGAAAGCTCCGTTTAAATCATAAATTTCAAATGTTTGTAAGGCGATGTTGTTTTTGATGTAGATTTTATCTTTTAGTGGATTAGGATATTCATCAGCATTAATAAAAAGTTATCGGTAATACTCTTTTACTTTTTCTTCTTTTTACTTTTACTCAAAGATTTTAAAAACTGATTCCAAGCAAAAACATCTAAAACTGGGATAGGTTGCGCCTGACCTGCATAATAAGCTCTATCAGCAGTTTGATTAAATGTCCAAGATGAATTTGCTAAAGCATCATTTGCCAATTCTCCAAAATCAACAGATGGTTTTCTTCTTAAATTATTTTGAGCAATTGTAAGCTCATCCATTGGAATTTTAGTTCTACTAAACATATAATCCAATTCTTCAGGAGTTGGATTTGGGCGATAAACCATTTCAGGTAAAAAGAATGTATCTTCAACTAAAGTTATAACAGAATTCAATTTATTACCAGGCAAATTCTCTTGAATATTGAAGTATCTTGGCTCAAAACCAATACAAGAAAAGATGATTACATCAGACTTCTTTGCAACAAATGAAAAATATCCTTGCATATCAGAATAAGTGCCTTTATTAGTGCCTTTAATTCTGATAGTTACGTAAGGTAATGTTTTTGAACTATCAATATTTACAACAAAACCGGTAAACTGAACCAACTCAGGCTCTTTATTTTCGCTTTTTGTAGTTTGTGCATTAAGTTTAGCAAAACCAATAATAGAAAACAAAAGGATAAATATTTTTAAAGATTTAGGCATTAAGTTGATATTTTACGCATAATACGAATGACAATCGAAATAGTAACAACAAATTTATAACAAAACTCCAGCTAATAAAGTTCCAATTACAATTACAGGGCTGGGAACCTTTGTACTCAGCAATAAAAATAAAGTAGAAAGTAATACAAGCATATTGTTTTCATTGATTTGTACAGGTAAAAAAAGTAAATAAGCAGAAGTAATTACCAATCCGGCTGAAACCGCACTAATTCCTTCAATTGCGTTTTTAACAGGACTATAGTTTTTTAACTGATTCCAAATAGGATAAACAAAAAATATCAATAGAATTCCAGGTAAAAATATACCAACACTTCCAATAACAGCACCTAAAATTTGACCGCTAAAACCGGAATCCAGCATTGCCATTGCACCTGCAAATGCAGAAAAACTAAATACTGGGCCGGGGACGGCTTGAAGGATACCAACACCTGCCAAAAACTGACTTGCTTCTATATAATGTTTGTAATCAACGAATTGATTGTACATCATTGGGATTAAAACATGGCCTCCTCCAAAAACTAGGCTTCCGTACCTGAAAGTATTTTCAAAAAGTCGAATTGGTTTTGCTTGAGTTAGAATTCCCAATCCTGCAGCTAATAAAAATATCCCAAAAAACAGAACTAGATTACTCCAATTTATATTTTGAATTGGGTTTACTTTTTCGATTTTGCCTCTTGAATTGATAAAACTACTTACTAATCCACCAGCTAATAATATTAAGGGAAAAATAAATGGAGTTTCCATTTTAATGCCTAAATAGGTAGAGAAAATTAGTAAAACCCAATGATAAGGTTTGTTAATAAAAAGCTGAGTGAATTTATAGGCAGCAAAAATTATGAAGCCGGAAGCCATTGGTTGTAAGTATTTCAAAAAGCTTAATTGTAAGGTTCCCGGGAAAATTGAAATTAACAAAGCGAATGCTGTCATTAATAAACAAGCTGGAGTAATCCATACAGCTAATGTTAAAAAAGCCAATTTTGGACCACCAATTTTGAAGCCAATTGCAGTAATAGTTTGAGTTGAAGTAGGTCCGGGTAAAATACTGCACAATGAGTTTAATTCAATTAATTCATCTTCAGTTAGGTAGTTTTTTTTCTGTACAAGGAGTTTTCTAAATTGAGTAAAATGAATTTGAGGCCCACCAAAAGCAGTTAATGCTAACTTCAAGATATCCAGAAGGAAAATGATTTGTCTGAAATGCTTAAACTGCTTCCCCGTCATAAGGCGAATTTATTGTTTTAGTTCGAATTAAAAGGTAATTTTTAAAATAGAAATGAAACTTATAAAATTTAGGGAATTCCTTAAAAACTGATTGATTAAATTTTAATTTTGTTTGAAGATTAAAACACAAAAATTTAATACAATGATTTAATAAACCGTAATCAGCTGTAAGTGTTGATTTAAATCAGCAAACAGCATATAATGGTCAAAATTGTGAATAACTTGGTGTTGGAGTCACCAATAGGGCCATGTATTTTTGTTTTTGGAGATATAATCTTTGATTAAGCAGCGATACTTCATTAGATTGCAGGCTTATCGAGCTTTATTAATAGAACATAAGAGATATGAAATTTATAGTTAATAGTAGTGTATTGTTGAGACATTTGTCTTACATCGATGGAGTGGTAGTAGCAAAACCAATTATTCCTATTTTGAACAATTTTTTGTTTGATATTAAGGATGGTGTATTACATATTTCATCTACAGATTTAGAAACAACAATGAGCACAAGTATCAAAGTTGATTCTAAAGAGGATGTTTCTATTGCAATTCCTTCAAAAACAACCATGGAATTGTTAAAATCATTACCTGATCAACCATTGGCTTTTTCAATCAATATTGAAAAAGGTTTTGTTGAAATTAAATATGAATCAGGTAGATTTAAATTAACAGCTCAAAAAGGTGAAGAGTTTCCTAAATCTCCTGAATTGGAAGAAGTTAATACTTTTAAAATCCCAGGAAAGGTTCTACATAAAGGTATTGTAAAGTCGGTGTTTGCTAGTAGTAATGATGAATTACGTTTAAATCTTACTGGAGTTTATGTTCAATTATTTGCTAATAGCATCACTTTTGTTGCTACTGATGCAAATAGATTGGTTAGAATTTCTAGAAGTGATATCAAACCAGGTGTTGAAGATTCTTTCATCATTCCTAAAAAGGCTTTGAGTTTATTAAAATCAGCATTGCCAACAGATGATACTGAAGTTAATATCAGCTTTAATCGCTCTAATGCATTTTTCCAATTTGGTGAAGTAAGTTTGATTTGTCGTTTAATCGACGAAAAATATCCTGATTACAAAGCAGTTATTCCAACTGAAAATCCAAATAAATTAACAATTGATAGAGCTGAATTATTGATGTCTGTAAAACGTGTTTCGATTACATCAAACAAAACAACTCATCAAATAAGAATGAAAATTGCAGGCAGTGATTTAACTATCAGTGCTGAAGATATTGATTTCGAAAATGAGGCTCAAGAAAAATTAACTTGTGCATATGAAGGTGAGGATATGGAAATTGGTTTCAACTCTAAATATTTTTTAGAGATGTTGAATTCAATGGATGCCATGCAAGTCACATTAGAAATGTCACAACCAAATAGGGCCGGAGTTATTGTACCATCGGTACAAGAGCCTGGAGAAGAAATGCTGATGCTGATTATGCCAATGATGTTGAACAATTACTAAATCAAATATTCGTTAAATCCTCCTTCGGGAGGATTTTTTTTTATAAATTACAAAATAAATTTCTATGAAAAAAATTGCAACGTTTT
>JAIYDG010000482.1 GCA_027487625.1 Bacteroidota bacterium | reverse complement strand
GTACCAGCAGCATTTGATTTTAAAATTAAATTATTCCCTGTGTTTAAAGTTGCACCACTCCCAACTGTTACAACACCAGAAGCTGATCCACCTATAATATTTAAAGTGTTCGCTAAAGTAGTTGTGCCATTACCGCTAATTGTTAAATTTCTTAAAACATTGGTAGTACCTAAAGAACTTTGGTCGAATGCAATTGTTCCCGAAGCACCACTAATTACTAAATTAGATGTAGATGAACCTTGAATAACTCCTAATGTTCTCGTTATAGTACCTGTTATTGTTAAAGTAACACCTGGCTCAATAATAACTGTTCCACTTGTTAAAGTTAAGTTAACAATGGTTTGGTCTGTGCTAACTTGAAGAATGCCACCAGTAATTATAATTGAGTTTGAAGTAGCTAAAGTATTACCACCTGTTCTATTTAATCTTAAAGTTCCACCACTTATTGTGGTAGTACCAGTATAAGTATTTGCATCAGCCAAAGTTAAAGTTCCTGTTCCGCTTTTTACCAATGATACAGCTCCAGAAATTATTCCCGAATTTGTATTAGAACCATCACCATAAGAGCCAGCGCCTGAAACCGTTAAAGTGGCAGCCGTTGAAGATGTAATTGTGTTATTAGATGCAGTTGCATTCGTTCCGCTATTTGAATTTAAACCAGCTATGCTTTGACTAAAACCAGCTAAATCAAAAGTTCCTAAATTTGATCTAGATGCTTGACCTAAACTAAGTACAGTTGTTGTAGGCAATCTATTGCTACCAACTGATAACCTCAAAGTTCCATTGTTAATAGTTGTTGAACCTGTATATGTGCTGGCCTCGGCTAGATTGACTACACCGGTACCATCTTTTGACCATGAACCCGGGGTTGAACCTGCTAAATCTGAGATAACCGAATTAATAATAAGTCCGTTACCAGTAGTATTAGAGGTAATCGAGTTACCCGCAACATTTCCAAGTTGAATTGACCTTCCTGAGAAAATTGTTATTGAAGATATTGCGGTTGTTGAAAGTCTTCCTCCATTAATAATTACTGAATTTGAACTATTACCAAGAACAAATGAGGATCTAATCCTTACTTCTGTTACATTAGACCCATTTCCTATAATACTAACTGGACCAGTGAATGTGTTACCGGAACTTAACAAGTCAAATCTTCCTGTTCCTTTGTTGTTTGAAGTAAAAGTAATTCCATTTGAGCCAGAATTGGATATGACTCCAGTGAATGTAACATTTCCAGCGTTTCCTAATGTGAATGTTCTTAGGGCATTACCTAAATTTACCTCTGAATCAAAAGTTAATTCTGCGGAACTATCTGCTAATGAAGCATTTGAGACAACCTCTCCGAATTGGATATTGCCACCAATAACTATTCCTCCACCCAGCATAGAAGTAGTAAAAGTACGACTTGTAGTTGAAGCCACAGTGCCGCCATTTAGTGTTAAAACATTTGTTACCCCCGAACCAAAGGCATTAGAACCACCAGCAATAACTGTTCCTGCATTTAAAGTAAATCCACCGGCATATCCACCACCAGCAAATGCTAATATTCCAGCCCCATTTTTAATAAATCCTGTTGTTGTAGAAGGTTGAACCCCTTGTGCATTAAAATCAAACAATCCTCCAGTTCCTATATTAAATGTTCGAACAGATGAATTGGTTAGAAAAAGATTATTAGCAGATGCAAATCTTACGGTTACATTATTTCCAACTGTAACATTTCCTACATTTGTATTTGCTCCCATACCTGCAAAAGTGTAAGTTCCAGAGGTAAAGTTTACAGCATTATTTGCTGTATAAGCTGAAGAATAAGGCGAAGCATCACTTGAATTATTCCATCTTGATGCATTCCATGCTGTTGATACCGCTGTTGATGTATATGAAGTTTGTCCAATTACTCCATTTAATCCCAATGTCATGCTGACTAAAAAAGCATAAAGCAGTTTTAAATTGAAACTTTGTTTTTTTTCTAAGTTTTGTTTCCTAAACTTTTTTGTAAAATCAATCATTTTTTGTTTTTTGTATTTGTTATTTTTAAGTTGTTTTAGTCAATAAATGTTCACATAGTCCTTTATCTGATCGTTTACAATCAGATAAAGAAAATTTTGTTAAATAATTTTGCCGCTGAAATGATGAAGGATTATAAACTCATGTTAAAATGAGTTCGTTGTTGATTAAAGAGTTTATTTAAATCAAGTTGATATAAAATAAATATAAATCGACAAAATGATAAAAATTTCAAGCCACTCATTTTGAAAAGAATGATTTAGCTGCTTGAATTTGTTTCCTTTATTATTTAAAGCTTTGAAATATTTACATTAATAGTTTTGTTCAATGTTTTTAAAAGCTCCAATGGGTAAATTTCTTGATGTATTATTTATATAAGTTAGCAATGGTTTTTGGCATTATATTATGATTCAAATTCATTATTTTTAGTTTGTTTTTTGCTGCAATGATATTAAATGCATTGACAAGCTTTTTATAACTTTTGTAAAATTATTCAAATTACCATTTTCAACAATTAAGTGGCAAGAGTGCTGTTAAATCTTGAAGGATTATTTAAACTAATTGATTTATTTTTAAAAACAGGAAAATTATTTGATTTAAAAATAATTGAATCTGCGCCAATAATTACATTTCCAAAACACCTATTGTTATCTTTTTAAGTAGTATTTTGACAAGATATTTATAATCGCGTTTCCGTCATTTAAACTATAAAATTTCATAAATTTATTATGCCAATTCTTTACAATTAACGAACAAAAAAAAGAGCTGCCTTTATTACAAAAGCAGCTCTAATTATTGTTTAAAGGTTAAAATTAATTTAGTCTTTTAATGCTTTTATTTTCTTAGCACCAAAAGCAGCTCCAGCAACCAATACCAAAGCAATACCACCATCAATTGGCGTATCGGTTACATCATCATCAAATCCTGGTTGCGCTGATAATTGATTGGCTGTAAATAGGAGAGCAGTTCCTAAAATGATTGATAAAATATATTTTTTCATGTTATGTTAATTTGTCTTTTAATTATTTAATGAACTTAATGGTTTGTGCTGTTTTACCATTTTTAACTTGAATGAAATAAACTCCATTGCTTAAGTTTTCGATGTTTAAAGCATGAGTTCTTTTAACATTAAAATCTAAATTACCATTGTTAACCATTTCACCTAATTGATTAAAGATGGTGAATGAATAATTGTCTTCTTTGGTAGTTGTTAAACTTAAGTTCAATACATTGTTAGCAGGATTAGGGAAAACAATGAAGTTATTATT
>JAIYDG010000496.1 GCA_027487625.1 Bacteroidota bacterium | reverse complement strand
AGTTTACCTAAAAATCGTTGGGATGGACCGGGATTATTGTGGGCATGGACGATGATTATTGTGGGCATGGACGGGGATTATTGTAGGGATGGACGGGGATTATTGTAGGGATGGACGGCCGTCCATCCCTACAATAATTTATTTTCCAAATGCATCAATCATCAATTTCATTGATTTTGTAAATGCATCATCGGCAAATTCCTTGTTGTGCTTCGGATTACTTGGATTGGCAAATGCGTGATCAGCATGGTAAGTTAAAACTTCTAGTTTTTTATTTGCTGTTAACATGTTCTTTTGAAAACGATCAACCATTTCTTTGTTAATCCACTTGTCTTCATCAGGCCAAACAAATAATACTGGAGCATTTAATGTTTTTAGTTTTTCCATTTTTTCTTCCGGCATGCCATAATACATCACACAAGCCACATTTTGTTTTCCTGCAATTAAAGCAGTTTGCATACTCCAACCGCCACCAAAACACCAGCCAATAGTAGCAATTTGAGCATCGTTTCCAACATATTTCATTAAACCTTTTACAATCGATTCTGCTCTTTCAGTTTTTACCGATTGCATATATTTAGCTGCAGAATCTCTTGAAGTTGCAACCTGATAATCGTATAAATCAATGGCAATTACATTCACATTTTCCAAAGTACTATAAATCTTTTCTGATTCTTGTTTGATATAATCGTTCAAACCCCACCATTCGTGAATCACAAAAACATATTTATTTGAAGGAGTTTTAGCTTTGATTTCGTAAGCATGACCTTTCTTTCCATCAGGTGTAGAGAATTCTATATCAGAACCCAATTTTGTTTCGAGCACAAAATATTCAGGCTCCAGATGCGCATTAACAAAGGCTTTGTCGTGGGTTAACAAAGCAAAAGCATTTGTTGAACAACAGCTATGTTGGGCCTGAACTAAACGAGCAAAACCCGTAAGAACTACAAGCAATAAAATTAGGAGTATTTGTTTTTTCATGTTGATTAATTTAAACTGTTCTGATAGACAAATGTAGGTAAGGAATGATGGTTGACTAAATTAAATTAAGGATTACCCAAATTAAACCTATTTCGAAACATAATTTAAGGGGAAACAAAATAAATTTAAATGATAACCAGTTGTTTATAAATACAAAATCAGTGGAGTTAATTCCAAAATCGAATTTTGGTATTGCTAGGTATGCAAGGCCTTACATACCTAAATCATTTTAAAAAAATTTAACAACGAAGTTTAATATGTCAAAATATTTGAACAAATATAGAAATGAATCGTTCAGAGCGCAATGGTGGGATTATTCAAATGAGGGTTCATATTTTATAACAATTTGCACGGCCAACAGGGAATTAATTTTTGGTGAAATTTATAATAAAGAAATGCACCTGTCGCCAATTGGAGAAATTGTATTTGAAGAATGGAACAAATCATTTGAAATACGGGTAGAATTGTTTTGTGACATTTTCGTAATCATGCCAAACCATATTCATGCAATTTTGCGGATTGAAAAATCCTGTAGGGATGGCCAGCCGGCCATCCCTGCAATCCCGAATACCGATGGCCGTCCGTCCATCCATTCAGGCGGGAATAGCAATCCGTCCATCCCCACGATTTCATCATTTGTTGCGGGATTTAAATCTGCGGCAACAAAACGAATAAATGAATATCGGAATACACCAAAAACCCCTGTTTGGCAAAAATTATTTCATGACCGAATTATTCGTGATGCCAATGAATACGATCGGATTTTTAATTATATCAAAAATAATATTGAAAAATGGGGATTGTAGGGATGGCCGGCCGGCCATCCCCGCAATATCGAACGGCAATCCCCAAAATATCGAACAGTAATCCCACCATAATCGTAATTCGGATGTCATTCAGATGGCCGGCTGGCCATCCCCGCAATATCGAACGGTAATCCCATCCCACCATAATCGTCATGGGGATGGCCGGATCGTAATGGGGATGGCCAGATCATCGTAATGGGGATGGCCGGATCATCGTCATGGGGATGGCCGGCTGGCCATCCCTACGATAAATACAATTTTTTTTATCGTAAATATGATTCCATATTTGAATCCTAATATTTCAAAAATTGTTTCATATCAATCGGCTTTCTGTTTTTGTATTTTTATTCTTTTCACAGATGGTATTTTCTCAAAATGCAGATATCAATCTATTAAAACATATCAATATCAACAGAAATAAAAACCTAGATGGAAAAGCAATTTTAATAAGTGAATCGGTTGCGCCACTTTGCTTTGGAATTCCTGCTTTGATGTATTTAAATGGTAGTTTACAAAAAGATAAAACCATAAAAAGAAAGGTATTGGTTACAGGAAGTAGTTTTGTGCTTGCAGTAGGAAGTGGGTATGTAATCAAAGAATTGGTAAAAAGACAAAGGCCTTATTTAGCTTATTCAGAGATAGAATTATATGGACCAACAGAAAGTGGTTATTCATTTCCATCCAATCACACCTCCTCATCATTTTCTACTGCCACCTCATTAAGTATACTTTATCCGAAGTGGTATGTTATAGTTCCAGCGTATACATGGGCTAGTTCTGTGGCATATTCACGTATGCATATTGGTGTGCATTACCCAACTGATGTGTTAGCTGGTGCTGTTGTTGGTGCTGGCTCAGCATGGGTATGTTATTATTTGAATAAGAAGTTTTTTGAAAGACCCAAAAAGAAAAACACCATCACCCCTTCCTTCTAAGAAACAATTTAATTGTTACTAAAACTCCAGGCATTCTTTGTAAGAAACCCTTTGCAATTTTTACAAAATCCAGTTACTTCATCCCAATGGTTTTTACCACCACAATCACGCATGAAACAAGTCCGAAGTTCACAATGTCGCAAACTTTCGGTATGTCCCATTTCATGTAAAACCAATTTAAGCAGTTGTTCTATTCTGTTATTGGATGCTAATCTAAAAGAAGAAGCAACACATGAATTTCCATTTACAAAACCAAGTCCCATAATGCCATAGTCTTTAATTTTTCCTTTTGTATGGCTGATATCTTTAATTGTAATTCCTACAATAATTTGGTCTTTTGTAGCTCTTTTTGAAGAAATTTTATTAAAGAATCAGCTCTATAACGATTTCTAGTTTTATAGAAACATGAAGTTGGAAGAGGAATCGCATTCTCCACTACAACATTTTTATTCAATCTATTCAATTCATTTTGAATATAAGAAATATACGCTATAGGAATATTACCTAATGGTTGGATAGTTATACTTTTTGAGGACTCATTGTCAATATTTTTTTGATTATTAAGCGCAACATCTTCGGCAAATTGATCGCAAGAATAAATATTCAACATAACCAAAAAGAGAATAATCCATTTCATTAAACCAAAATTTTATTCGTAATTATACCTCACAAAATTCAAACCGTAATTAAACCTGTCGAACACTAATTTTTAATTATTACTATGTGGGTTCTTGTATAGGTAATAAAATGAATTTCTTCTCCAAATCAACAACGAAATTCTGAAAAAACTAAAAGTTTTTCATCCTATAAAATCGCTATTTATACTTTAAATTGAATATAAAAAATCCAGTAGAAGTAAAAACTACTTCTACTGGAATATCATTTAAAATTACTAAAGATAAAAATTATTTACCACCTTAACTTACTTCCAACCTCCTCCTAAAGCCTTGTAGATGTTAACAGAAGCATTATACTGGCGTTTTTTTGCTGTTACCAAATCTAACTTTGATTCAAGAGCAGAACGTTGTGTCATGAGAACCTCAAAATAGCTTGCTCGTCCTGATTTAAACAAATCAGTTGCTATACTTATAGAGTTTTCTAATGTAGAAACCTCCTCCGTTTTTAGCTTATACATGTTTTCTAAATTCTTTATATTAGATATTTCATTCGATACTTCTACATAAGCATTCAATATGGTTTTTTGATACTTATACATGGCTTCAATTTGATTGGCTTTTGCTGTATTAAATTGCGCTTTTATACCACTTCTATTTATAAAAGGTGCAGTTAAATTGCCCAATACATTATATGCCAACGATTGAGGAGAAACAAATAAGTAGGATGTATTAAAGGCCTGAAAACCAACATTCCCCGTGATAATAAATGAGGGATAAAATGCAGCTTTTGCTGCTTTAACATTCAGTTTAGAAGCCATTAAATCAAATTCAGTTTGTCTAATATCGGGCCTATTACGAAGCAATTGAGATGGAATACCAGCTTTAATAAGCATGGGATTTTGTGTATTAAAATTTGTCTTGTTTCGAATAATTGGTTGTGAATACTGACCTAGCAAAAAACTTATTTTATTGTTGTTTTCATTAATTTTCTGCAACAATTCATACTTCAAATTTTTGCTATTTAATACCTGTGCTTGAAACTGTTTTATCGCTAGTTCATTGGTAACTCCTGATTGCTTTTGAACTTCAAAAATTTCAAGCATATCCATTTGAATTCTAATTGTTTCATCAATAATATCAAGTTCTACATCTAAAGCAAGAAGTTCATAATAGGCATTTGCTATTTCAGCAATTAAATTAGTTTTCACTAAGTTAACAGCTTCTTTACTTCCCAAATACCTTAAAAAAGCAGCCTTCTTTTTATTACGTAGTTTACCCCAAATATCAATTTCCCAGTTGGCTTGAAGTCCAACAAAATAATCAGGTAAATGAGTTGGTATTAATTGTCCAGGAGTGATTTCAGTAACACGATTACCTGCATCATCCATAGTATAATAACCAAACCTTCTTTGCAAAGTTGCAAGGTTTGTATTAACACTTGGTAGCATTGCTCCTTTACTTAACCTTAAATCGTTTCTAGCTACTTCAATTTTCTGCAAAGTCATTAAAACATCATAGTTGTTTTTTAAAGCTGTATCAATAAGTGAAACAAGGTTTGAATCAGTAAAAAACTCTCTCCAATTTATATCAGCAGTAGTTGTGCTATCTAAATTATATGGATACGTTTCGGGCAATATTTTTTTAGTAATCAATAAATTACTTTCAGGAGTTTTACATCCAACATAAAAGATGCTTACCAAAAAAAGAAAAATGTAAATGATCTTATTATTTGTTGTCATGTTGATTTATTTCTTCTGTTAAAGGATTACTTTCTATTTTATTGGGATGCACAAAATGTGTTGAAATTGTTTCAAACATAAAATACAAACCAGGGATAATGAGCACACCAAATATGGTTCCGAAGAGCATTCCCCCAGCAGATGCAGCTCCAATTGTTTTGTTACCAATAGCCCCAGCACCACTAGCAAAAAGCAATGGAAGTAAGCCTGCAATAAATGCAAATGAGGTCATTAAGATTGGCCTTAGTCGAAGTTTAGCTCCTTCAATGGCTGCTTTATATGGCGTGTACCCTTCTCTATTCTTTTGAACAGCAAACTCTACTATAAGAACTGCATTTTTACCTAATAGTCCAATTAACATAACCATTGCTACTTGAGCATAAATATTGTTCTCTAATCCTAATACAGCCAATAGAAAAAATGCTCCAAAAATACCTGGAGGTAATGAAAGAATAATCGGTAGTGGTAAGACGAAACTTTCGTATTGAGCTGCCAAAATTAGGTATACAAACAATAAACAAATAAGAAAAATATAAATGGCATCATTACCTGCATTTGCTTGCTCTTTTGATGAACCGGCCCAGTCGAAACCATAACCTTTTGGTAATTTTTCATTGGCTGTTTGTTTAATGGCATCAATAGCTTGTCCACTACTAAAACCTGTTTGTGGCTCTCCATTCACCATTGCCGATGGATACATATTATATCTAGTAATTTGTTCTGGACCGTATACCTTTTGAATATTCAAAAAGGAAGAAATGGCTACCATGTTTCCATCACGATTTTTAACAGTTAATTTTAATAAATCCTCAGGTTTAGCTCTATACTCAGGTGCTGCTTGAACCATTACCTTATACATTTGTCCAAACTTGATAAAATTTGTTGCATAATCACTACCTAAAAAGGTTTGTAATGTGCTTAATGCATCTCTTATAACAACTCCTTTTTGTGCAGCCTTTGTATTATCGATATTGATTAAATACTGAGGAAAACTAGCATCAAAAGATGAAAACGCATTTTTTATTTCTGCACGTTTATTCAGTTCAGCAGAAAAATTATGCGCAATTTCCTCCATTGTTTTTAAATCGCCTTTACCTGTTTTATCTAAAATTCTTAATTCAAAACCACTTGAATTTCCATAACCAGGAACTGGAGGTGGAGTAAAAAACTCAATTTTTGCATCCTTTATATGAGCTGTTTTTTCTTTTAAGATTCTAATGATTTCTTGGTCGGTTTTATCACGGTCATTCCAGTTCTTCAAACTCATTAATTTCATACCATAAGATGCACCAGTTCCATCGGTAATAAAATTGTAACCAACTAAACTAGAAACAGATTCAATTTCACTTATTCCTGATGCAACAGTTTGTATTTCATTTAGAACCTCCTCAGTTCGTTCTAATGTTGCACCAGAAGGAGTTGTAACACTTGTATAAATGGTACCTTGGTCTTCATTTGGAATAAAACCTGAAGGTAAAAATCCTACGATACCCCAAGTAAATAAAGAGAATAATAACAATGATAACGTAGTAATTACTCTTCGGTTTACAATTTTAGTCAGAACATCTTGATACCTTTTTTCAAGTTTATTGTAATTGTTATTGAAGCCATTTAAAAAACTATTTAAAAGATTTTTCTTTTTAGGTTTACCATGAGTGTTCTTTAACAACATAGCACATAGGGCAGGAGTTAAAGTTAAGGCACTAATTCCAGATAATACAATTGATATAGCTAGTGTTACTGAAAATTGTCGGTAAAAAATACCAACTGGCCCACTCATAAAAGCTACAGGAATAAACACCGCCGACATTACCAATGTAATGGCAACAATTGCTCCTCCAATTTCCTTCATGGCCAATTCGGTTGCTTCTTTTGCTTGTAAATGATGTTCTTCCATTTTGGCATGTACGGCCTCTACCACAACTATGGCATTATCCACTACAATTCCAATTGCTAAAACCAATGCAAAAAGAGTTATAAGATTGATAGAGAAACCGAACAATTGCATGAAGAAAAAAGTTCCAATTAATGAAACAGGAACTGCAATGGCTGGGATTAAAGTAGAACGAAAATCACCAAGAAAAATAAATACAATTAAAGCCACCAAAAAGAAGGCCTCCAATAAGGTTTTTAAAACCTCATGAATAGAGGCATCCAAAAAGTTAGAAACATCATAACTAGTTGTATAAGTTACACCAGCAGGGAATCCCTTTTGCAACTCATCCATTTTTATTTTGATGTTTTTAATTACATCACTAGCGTTACTACCAGGTCTTTGTTTTAATACAATTGCTGCTGATGGATTTCCATTTTCCTTTGAAAGCACATCATAATCCAAAGATCCAAATTCAATTTCGGCAATGTCTTTTAGGTGAAGTATTTGGCCATCAGAATTCCTTTTTATAACTACATTTTCATATTGTTCTTTGGTATTGTATTTACCTGAATATTTAATTACATATTGTAACGACTGTTCTTTCTTGCCCGAACTCTCACCCACCTTACCAGGAGCAGCTTCAACATTCTGTTCCTTTAAACTTTGAACAACATCTTCAGCAGATATATCGTAAGTATTCATTTTAATAGGATTCAACCAAACCCTCATGGCATATTCCCTTTGACCCATAATATCGGCAAAACCAACACCTTCTATACGCTTAAGTTCTGGTAAAATATTAATATCGGTATAGTTGTATAAAAACTTTTCATCCAAGTTTTTATCTGTACTAAGAAGGTTTAAATACAAGAGCATACTATTTTGAACCTTCTCTACAATTACTCCAGATTTTATAACCTCTTCTGGCATTTCATCTAAAACAGAAGCTGCTCTATTCTGAACATTCACCGCAGCAATCTCAGGATCAGTACCTGCTTTAAAAACAATATTAATAACACTGGTTCCATCATTTCCAGATACTGATGACATATAAGCCATGCCTGGTACTCCATTGATGGCTCTTTCTAATGGAGTAACTACAGCTTTGATGCAAGACTCAGCATTAGCTCCTGTATATTTAGTAGTAACAGTAACCTCTGGAGGAGCAATATCCGGAAATTGGGTCATAGGTAATTGGGTAATAGCCAAACCACCCAAAATAGTAATCAAAAGCGAAATTACTATTGATAAAACGGGTCTTTGAATAAATTGATTCAGCATGATTTATTTTGAGTTAAAGTTTGAAATAATTTGTTTCATTGAAATAAATTCACCTTTAATCTCATCACCATCTTTTACATTTTGAATGCCTTCAAAAACAACTTTTTCTTGAATAGATAAGTTATTATCTATCACATACAAATGCGGTAAACTTTGTTTAACCACAATGTTTTTTGCTTTTACTTTATTATTAGAATCTAAAATATATACGTAGTACTTATCTTGTATTTCAAATGTTGATTTTTGAGGGATAATCATGGCGTTTTCTAGCTCGTTAATAATTTGAACTTTCCCACTTGAACCATGTCTTAGTAGAATTTCAGGATTAGCAAACTTGGCCCTAAAAGCAATATTACCTGTGTTTTTATCAAACTCACCATCAATTGTTTCTATATTACCTTTGTATAAATGAGGTTGATTGTTTGCCAACAACAAGGTGATTTTATTTTTATCTATTGATGCCTTTTGGTGTCTTATATTCAAATATTCCTTCTCTGAAACATTAAAATAGGCGAATACTTCTTTGTTGTTTGAGATAGTTGTTAATAAAGAACCTTCATCAATCATACTCCCTTTTTTGTAAGGAATTCTGTCGATTATTCCATCAAATGGAGCCCTAATTTCTGCATAAGTCAAATGTAGTTCTGCAACTTGTTCTTCAGATTTTGCCTCTTCAATTCTTGCATTAGCGGCCTCCAACAATGCCGCTGCTTTATCAAATTCTGTTTTTGATACTATATTTTTCTCATACAATTTTTTTACGTTTTCAAGTCCCAATTGTTCTATTTTTAATTGAGCAATTGCAGACTTTAAATTGGCTTTTGCTTTAAGTAATTCTAACTTAAATGCATCTTTATTGATGCTAAAAAGCAGTTGACCCGCTTTTACAGCAGCACCTTCATCAACATAAATATTTTCTAAATGACCTTTTACTTTTGTACGAATTTCAACGTTTTGCACAGAGTGAATGTCTGCTGCATATTCTACAACATAACTGGTATCGATAACAATAGGACTTGTTGTACTAAATACTTCTTTTGTTTCGTTCTTTTTTTGCTCTGATGAACAGGCAATGAGGCTAAATGTTACAATGGTGACAATGAATGTTTTTGTCATTATTTTTTAATTTAAATAAATTGGTATTGGTTTAATGTTGTGCATAGGCTTAATCAATAGAATTAATTCAATGAAAAGTGCACAAAAAAGGCTCAAAGCATGCGTTAGAAATGCTAACGTATACTTAAGTTAAATACTAAAATCCGAAGAGTTTAAAGTAGGTCTAGAATAAACGTGGAGGCTTCAGAAATTCCTTAGAACAGGAAAAAAGAGCTTGATTTAATGCAAAATCATTGAGATAATCAAACGTAAAAAGAATCACCCTTAATTGAATGAAACTGTCTTTTGCATCATCATCTTCTTCAAGTTCAGCATTAAAAATGAATTCCTCATTGTCAGAAAAATCACTACTCGCCTCTATTTGTAGAGACGCATTGTTAATGTTTTTCTCTAGGTTTGAGAATGAAACAGTTGAGAACGCACCAAAGGCGATAAAACTCAAAAGCATAAACAGAAATAGTCTTTTTGTCTTCATTTTCAGGGCGCAAATATAATGGAAGCCTACAGACAATATGCTCTTTTACCATATTTTTACTCTTGGCTTAGGCGTCAATCTTTACTGCCGTAAAACACAAAAACTACAGGTTTGTTTTCTAAAATTTAATCAATAACTGCATTCTTTAACCACTTCACCAAAACTCATTAATTTAATTTTACTTGAGCCGGCTTCTTTTTTACTTACTACAATCTGTGTTCCAATCCGTTCTTTTAATGCTTCAACATGTGAGATAATTCCAATGCTTTTGCCGTTTTCTCTTAGGTTCTCCAAGGCTGTCATGGCAATGTCTAAAGTATCTGCGTCTAATGTTCCAAAGCCTTCATCTATAAACAAAGAATCAATTCTGGTTTTTCTACCAGCCAATTCAGACAATCCTAAAGCCAATGATAAACTCACCAAAAAACTTTCACCACCAGAAAGGGTGGCCATCGACCTAGCAATATCGGCCTGATAAGCATCTATAATTTGTAGTTCTAAATCTTTTTCAATAGATTTCTCTATTCTATATCTGTCGCTTAGTTTTTGCAAATGTACATTGGCCAGTTCTGTTAGTCGTGTTAGAGTTAATCCTTGCGCAAAACGACTGAACTTATTGCCATCTGCTGAACCTATTAATCCATTTAAATTCTTCCATTTTTCATGCTCCTTTCTTTGCTTTAATATAAGCTCCATCAATGCAGCAGATTGGGTCCTACTTTCTTCATCCTTCTTCAACACCTCCTCTATTCTTCCAATTTCTCTATTCAAAACAGCAGTTTTCTCTTCAAGTTCAAGAATCAATTCAATGAGTTTCTCCAAACTATCATCGGGATTCTTTTCCGCCAATAATTCATGTAAATCTGCTCTGCACTCTTTTAAACTTTGTTCACGCTGTAGTTTTCGTTTTGCCAAATCATCTGCTTTATCTTGATATAATTTCAGCTTTTCCTCAGATAAAATCATTTCTTGCAATTGCTCAATTCCACTAATACCAGATATATGCAATTGTTCAACTAATTCTGAAAGTTTAATTTTATAATTCAGTTCATTTTCAGAGTACAGTTGTTCTGCTTCCTTTAATTGCACTTGGGTGTTTTTAATTTTTTCTAGTAACTGAATCAGAATTTCCTCTTCTTCCTTTTGAGTCTTTAGAAGATTCTTCCATTGCAATTCGGTGCTATTTCTCAAATCTTCAGAATTAGCATCACCAACCAAAGCAAATCGTTCTTCATTCAATTGCTTTAAGTTGTTCTGAATATGTTGCAGTTTATCATTAATTTGGTTTAAACGCTCGTTCAATTCACCCGAATTAGTAATTAGATTCAAGATATCCTTTTCCAAACTATCCAGCTTCTGTTGCTCTATAATCAGTTGTTTCTGATAGGTTTTGTAATGCTCAAAGTCAGCTTCTATCAAAGCCAATACTTCTTTCCGTTTTTCAATACTGAAAACATAATTCAAGCCAGAAAAAATAAGTTCCAATTCCTTTGTCATTCCCAACAAAATCTCATGCTTTAATTGGCCTTCACCAATACAATTTTGTAAGTTCTTATTATTTATTTCAATTTCTCTGAGCAATTGCTCGCTTTGGTTCTTTTGTGCAATAATCAACTTATCAAATTCCAATAAATCGAGCTTCATTTTTTGTAATGATTTAACATTTATTTGGAGCTCTTTTAATTCAATTTCAAAACTTTCTTTTTGCTTTGTTTTGTTTGAAATGATAGCCTCGATTATAAAAATATTATCATCACTTAATTCCTTAGGCAACAATGAATTGTTCTGCTTAAACATTTCAATATTAGCTTGTATATTCAGTTCTATCTCAGGAATCAATTTATGTAGATTCTCAAGTTCAAGTTTAACTTTTAACAATGTAGATTCGAGTAATTTCTCTTCATCCAAAACAAGTTTAACTTTTTGTTCCTGATGTGCAATTTTATCTGGCCACTTTTCTTCATTTGAAAATGGTAAATGCAACAAGAAAGGATGTTCCTCAGAACCACATAATGGACAAGGTTTTCCTTTTTCTAACAATACTCTCTCCGATTCAAAATTCCTAATGAGTCGCTCCATATCAAATGCTTCTCGCATAGTTTTTAAATGCTCTTCCAGCTCAGTGCGATTCTCTTGCTTCAACAATAAATCTGCTTTTACTTTTTCGTCATTAGACATTAATTCCTTAAGCAATTCCTGCTTTTCAAGTAAGCTCTTTCTTTGGGTTTGTAATTGTATTGCAATGCGATATTGGTCTTTACAAACAGCGATAAGATTGGGTAAATCCTTTAAATTATTTTCTAATTCAACAATCTTTTCTTCTAAACCTAAACCGATAAGTTCCTCAATTTTTTTCTTTTTTTCTGTTTGATTTGATATCAGTTTTTGCGTTTCGGTTTCTGCTATTTTTAATTGGTTTTCTAATACCGGATTTGCCTGTAAAATCAAATCCTTAGTTTGATTTAAAACATGAATTTGTTTTTCAATTTCATCAAGCTTTACGTATAAAATTTTAATATCAGACAATTGGGTATCTAGCTTTTCTAAGTGCTGTTTTTCAAACAAGAATGTTTGTAATCGATTTAAATCATTTACACAATCTGTTTTACTTTTCTGAAACTCATTCAGCTTCCTTTCCTGTTTTTTAATTTGTTCATCTAATAATTCTACTTCACTTAAAACAGCCTTCTTATTTTGTTGTATGGATTTGATTTCAACATCTTTTTCATCCGCCAATTTTAATTTTTCAAATAGCTTTTTATTTTCTATTTCTTGTTGATTGATTCGCTCGCGGATTTTATCAACATGCTCTTTTCTATTGTTACATTCTGCTTCAAGTTCGGGAATTTGATTATTGAGTTCTAGCCTCTTTTGTTTCCAAATTTCTATTTGTTGTTCAAGCTGGTTTAAACTAAATAAATCTTTGTTAAAAGGAAGAGTTTGTTTGTGGTTCTCCAATTCCTTAAACATTTGGGTATAATTAGAATATTCTTCAACAAATGCCAACTCTTGCTGCTCTAATCCCGATAGTTTATTTGACAAACCATTAATTTTTTCAAGCAAATTTTTTCTAGCTTGAACAAGCTCCTTTTCTTTTTTATTGTTTGATTCTATTAACTTATTTTCTGTAAGGGAATTTTGGTATTCAATCCTTAATTCTTCATCAAGCAAAACCACATCTTTTACTTTTTCATTCAACCTATCGAGTTCTGTAGCAACATTTTTGGTTTGCTCAAAAACAAAAGATGAAATTTCAGAATAAACTAAGCTATCTGTTATTTTTTCAAGTAACTCACTGCGTTCTTTTTCTGATGCTTTTAGAAACCTAGTAAAATCTCCCTGAGATAACATCACAGAGCGAAGAAATTGAGAAAAATCGAGTGAGGTAATTTCTACAATCTTCTTTTTTACTGCTGATAATGGGTGGGCAAAAATGATATCTCCACTTAAAAAAGACAATTCCATTTTGGCTCCTTGAATAGCACCATCAGATTTTCTTCCAGCACGGTGATTCGACCATTTACATCGGTAGGCAATCTCATTTACTTCAAACTCAATTTCAGCAAACGATTCACCAGTATGTCTGGTCATAATATCATTGGGATCGCCTTTATCATGACGATGAACTTCGCCATACAAAGCCAATGTAATGGCATCGAGAATAGTGGTTTTACCTGCGCCTGTGGGACCGGTTATCGCAAATAAACCACTTTCATTTAATGGACTTTCATCAAAACGAATAAGGTGTTTTCCTCTTAATGAATTGAGGTTAAAAAAATGGATAGAAAGAATCTTCATGATTGCTTTGCTCCTTCCATCATATTTACAGCTAAATCAAATGTTTCTAAAAGTTCTTTACTTGTTGAATCATCCACATTTAGACTTTCACATTTTTTAATGAAAACCGAACGTGGATTTAAATCTGCTAATTCAAAGGCCTTATCAACCTGATCACTCAAACTTTTAACAAGTGTATTCCGAATTTGTCTCAAGAAAAATTCTTCAATAAAAGGTTTATTTGAAAGAATTGAACCTATTTCCTCCTGCACATTCATTTCAAACTTATCTGTAATCAATTGCAGCTCCAACCATGCAGGTAACTCACTATTTACTTCAGTTATTTTGATGATTTTATCCTTGAGTTCATTTAGGTTCCCTTTTAAACGAATGAGTTTTCTAAAAACTGGAATTTCATGTTTGTTGATTCGTAATTCTTTTCCCTTTTCAACATCAATTACAAGTACTTGTTTGATGTCTTCATTTTCTGAAAAACTCAAAGCAATAGGTGAACCCGAATAGCGAATATGTTCTAATTTATTAACCAATTGCGGTTTGTGTAAATGACCCAAAGCGATATAGTCAAACTCTTTTGGAAATTGGCTTGCAGCTATCTGACCTAAACTACCCACATGAATTTCTTTTTCACTGTCGGATGGTTCAGCACCAGCTGCATATAAATGACCAGTGGCAATAACAGGAGTGCCTTGTTTTTTATAAGTTAAAATGGGTGGAACCAATTCTTGGTAATGATTGCTAATACCCAATTTGATACGCGCCTCTCTTTCTTCAGTGCTTTCTCCAGCAATTGATAAACGAATATCTCTATCTCGTAAAAATGGCACAGCACAAATAACTACCTCTACTTCATTATGTTGGTTTTGGATGGGAATAATTTGCTCTAAATGATTTTCAGGAACACCCCCAATTACATGAATATTCAGGTATTGCAATAAGGTTTTGGGTGCATTTAAAGTGGAGACAGAATCGTGGTTACCACCAATAATAATCACACGTTTACAAGAAGTATTTTTAACCTGAAGCAAAAAATCATAATACAATTTCAAAGCCTCATTTGAAGGATTTCCCGAATCGAAAATATCACCTGCAACCAATAAAACATCAATGGAATTTGTTTGAATAAAACTCAATAGCCAATTCAAAAACATCTGATGCTCTGTAGTTCTTTCGTATTGTTCTAATCTTTTCCCAAGGTGCCAGTCGGCAGTATGCAGTATTTTCATTCGGGTACTAAAATAAAGAAAGTAAAGACGAAATGAATGAATGGTAATAAAATTCGAAAGGGATAAATTTTTTATTCTACTTAAAAATATATGCCTTTTGTTTCCAGTAAAATTGATTCGCTTATTTTTTCTTTCCTAATTTATTTACTTCCTTATCAAAGTCAGAAATGATTTTTTGAGTTTTATTAAACTCATCGTATTCTTTTACGGCTTTTTTATAGGCTTGTAGCTTAGAAATTCTGCCTTTTCCTTGCAATATTTTATATTCGTTAAAGGTCAAAAACTTGTTTACACTGTCTGCCAATTGTTCCATTGTAAACGTATTTTCTCTTTCAATTAAACCCTCTATATAATCAAAATAACCTGTTACTGTTCTTTCTAGTTGGCTAATTTCTTTTTCTTGCAAATAATTCTTAGCTACAATTACATCGGTTTTAATGATTCGGCCATCCGGAGCATTTTTCCAACTAGTTAACCCCATGTTGTCATTCTTTTTATTAGCTGATTGGTGTATGATTTCAGCTGCTGTTTTGCCTGTTATAGCATAATGAAACTTGTTTTGAACCATTGAATAAAAGTTCTTGGTAATTTCTGAATTTTTATCGTAGTCAAGGCTGCACTCAGCAAAAATATCTGTTATTTGCTGATATATTCTACGCTCGCTGGCACGAATAGAACGAACTCTTCGAAGTAATTCTTTGAAATAATCTTTACCAAATAGGCTTTGCCCTTGTTTTAGTCTGTTATCGTCCAAAACAAAACCTTTGATGATATATTCTTTTAAGGTTTGTGTAGCCCAAATTCTAAATTGGGTTGCTTTGCTCGAATTTACTCTGTAACCAACTGAAATGATGGCATCAAGATTATAATAGTTGGTATTATAATTTTTGCCATCAGAGGCAGTTGTTCGGAAATTCCGAACAACTGAATCTTCATCTAACTCTCTGTCGGTAAATATATTACTCAAATGCTCACTAATGGTAGATTTAGAAACTCCAAAAAGCTCTCCCATAGTTTTTTGCGTGAGCCAGACTGTTTCTCCTTCGACAAAAACATCTACCTTGACTTCACCATTGGGGTTATGGTATATAATAAAATTAGTATTTTCTTCCATTAAAGTATTTACGATTTTGGATTGGGAATTTACGATATACGATTTATAATTTGGGATTGAAGATTTACGATTTTGGATTGGGAATTTACGATATACGATTTGGGATTTACGATTTGGGATTGGGGATTTTTGATTTCATCGTTCTAATAGATGATACTACAATCGACAAAATTTCATTGGTCTCTTTTTTAATCAACTCAATTCTATCTGATAGAACCAAACTGCTCTCTTCTAAAATTTCTAGCCAGTATTGCGTTTCATCTGTTTCTTCTTCTACAATTTTTAATTTATTAATGAAATCCGCTGTTGATTTTGCCCTGCAAGCAGCTCTATAATTTGCACCAATAGCAGTTGAGTTTCTTACAATTTGCTTTGCAATTGCCCATGCAGATGGCTTATTTGGCAATTCATCAATTAGCTTTATTACCTCTAAACCAATTTGCTTAGTCCGATTTTTTATCTGCTCCTGCATAATCTTAAATCTATTTTATTTACGATTTGCAGCATTCGTGAATCGTTTTGCAGATTTGCGATGGGCGTGCGTTTTGACTCAGATGTATCTTGTTAAAACGAAATTAACATGCATTAAAATAGATTCAAACAGAAGCGAATTGCACTCCTATTGCAAATGTGCTGTTATAGCCCCCCTTTTTTTTGAGTAGAAATGGATACGAGAATATTTAAACATCAATACGATAAATAATTCTTTTAAAATGTTTGTCATTGGGATTATATAATGGTCGTATTGATTTAAATCGCTCGTTTAGAATTGTAGGTTCCATTATTTTTTTGAGTTCATATTTTCTCCAGCGGTCACCAGTTATAATGTCAGCAGGTAAACTTAAATACCCACTTACAAGCCAAGCCCTTAAAGCATATTTTCCTACTTGATCATTTGTTTAATTCACACTATATAACTCACCAAATAAAAAAAGTTCAACCGTCCTATATTTATTATCGTATTTAAACTCAATCAAATTGTTAAGATTAATGGCTGTAATAAAAGGTCTGCTATTGGTTGTTCTTTTGGTGTCTTATTTATTAAATTATGGAATCTATTTTTACAAGTAAGTAAGTTATGAATTAATACTTATGATGCTGCAACCTCCCCTGTTTATTATAGTGGCTTCATTGCCCATAAGAGTGGCCAATGAATTTGATGCTTCCCTCACCTTATCAGTCGTATCCGCTTTTATATATAAATTTTTGACCTGATTAATACATGCAATGAAAAGTACACGGATGTTTTCACCATGCAGATATCTATGATTGTTTACCATTTTTAATAAATCATCCGCTATTAAAATGTCAGCCTTAGCATCTGAAAATGTTAATTGTTTGTTAAAAGATATCATTTCGTTAATGTAGTTTCGGGTATCAAGACTTTTCTTGTTAATAATATCATTAACGTTAAAATTGTCTGTCATATGTTTTTTGTTTAAATATTAAATTCTTTGTAAAACAATAAACTCTTTGAGTTTTATATCACTATTATAATTTACTTTTTCGTTTTAATAAAGTATTGTCATCTGTTTTTCTTAAGGTTGGCTTTAACTATTTTATTGACGAATTTAGATTTTTATTTACGATTCTAGGCATTCGTAAATCTAAAAAGGGCCTTTAAATTTCTTTACAAGTTAATTCTTCTTCCAATTCTACAAAAAATCCAACTTAAATCATTATAAACATAGTTAATCGGAAACCATATATTTGAAATACAATCATTTTAAAAAAGAAAAAAGTTAATTGAAGTGGGGTTTCTCTCGCAAGGGCTCGTAAAATCAACAAGAAATACCTAACTAAATTGAAAAGAGAAGTTTTAGATGAGTTAATTAAGAAAGACTACACGCATAACAATTGTAACTTATTAAAAATTACATGGAAACCAAATTTAAAAAACTTAATAAAAATTAATTTAAACTATGAAAACACTTTTTTTTATATCATTTATGTTAATAAGCCTTTCACTTTTTTCACAGGAAAGGTTGTTAAATATAAACTCAAAGGATATAATAGCAAAAATGAAAGAGGAATACCCCAATTATGAATTTTTAAATAAAAGTGTAACAAAAGAAGGGGACGTGTATTACTTCTTCAAATTCAAAAGCGAAGTTCAGCTCCGAACAATTGGGATTTTAATTAATGAAAATTCTCAAAAGAGTGACTACCTTGTATATCAGGGAGATATTGATGAACTAGACGATTTAATTGAAAAATTGAACAAAATTCACGTAAAACAATATGGCTTAAATTGGGTAAGTGTAAATGGTGAATTTACATTTAAAATAACCACTAAAAGAAGAGATGATGGCTCAAGTCGCATAAAATTAGAAATTTATTTAACCCCATAATTGCAAATTCTTTTTTGACCTCAAATTTTTAAAGTATCATAAATTTATGAAAAATAGTGATATGCAATAAATTTCCTGAAGGAAAATTTAAGAGATATATGTGAGCCAGTAAAGAATTTTGTGTAAATGGTAGATGTTAGATTAGGCATCTATTTTCAAATGTAATTAAAAATTGATTTACAATTATACCCCAGTTTCTAATTTGATTGGTCCACTTTCT
>JAIYDG010000267.1 GCA_027487625.1 Bacteroidota bacterium | reverse complement strand
TGCACATTTGCGATGGGCGTGCGTTTGAACTCAAATGTAGCTTAGGGAAACGAATTAATCAACTACTAAAATCCCGTCAAACGGAGACGAATTGCACGCCTATTGCAAATGTGCTGTTAGCGGCTGCTCTAATTCTTTGTCAGAGGGTGATTCGAGTATTATTTGCAGTACTTGTCAATATATGATTGTGCTGACATTTCTCCAAGTTCTTTTGCTTTTATAAAATCGTTACAAGCATTTTCCTTTTGTCCAATTGAATAATAGTATGTACCTCTATAAATATAAGCACTTGTAAAGTCGGTCTTTAGTTCTATTGCTTTATTTAGGTCAGATATTGCTTCAGAATAATTGTTTAACTCTCCATAAAAAACACCTCTATAAAAATAGGCATTCACATAATTGCTATTTAATTTTATTACTTGATTGAAGTCCTCAATAGCGTTTTGTGTTAGACCCAATGAGTGTTTGTATGTCCCTCTGTAAAAATATGGAAGGTATAAATCAGGTTGCATTTGAATTGCTTTTGTCATTTCGTCTATAGCCTTTTGATGATGTCCAAGTTCAGCTTCTCCATTTGCTTTCTGAATGATTGCAAAAACAAAATCTGGTTTCAATGATATGCACTTGTCAAAGTCTAATTGAGCAGATTTGTTATCTCCAATTATTCTTTCAGCAGTGCCTCTCATATAATAAGCCATTGTAAATTTTGAATCAATTTCAATGGCTTTATTGAAATTATAAATAGCATTTTCATAGTCACCTTGAATTGTGTAAGCAGTACCTTTACCATAGAGGGCATTTGCATTTTTATTGTCCAAAGTTATAGCAGCATCAAATTCTTTTAAGGAATTATCAAAGTCAGAAGCTAACAGAAAATTATTGCCTTTAATAAAATGATTGTCACAAGGTTGTTCAGTCTTATTTTTACAAGAGAAGAACAAAGTCAACCCAAGCGTTATTATGTAAATTAATTTATTTCTTGTCATTGTCAAGTTTAATTTTAATAATGTCGTTTGTTACTAACAACGTCTCCAGAGAGTTGCCGCTAACGTTTTGCACATTTGCGATGGGCGTGCGTTTAAACTCAAATGTAGCTTAGGGAAACGAATTTTACAACCACTAAAATCCCGTCAAACGGAGACGAATTGCACGCCTATTGCAAATGTGCTGTTATAGCCAGTGCTGCTTTCGAAAGTCAATTTAGCTGTCATTATGATTGTCTGCTTTTACTTTTTTTTATTACTCTTCTTATAATGAAAAAAACAACAATTGTCAAAATGAGATAAGGCCAAATTGTAATTGTCCAAAGAACAAAATCAACAACTGATGTCCAGCCGTTACTCAATGATGTTTTGACTCTTTCAGAAAACTTGTCTTGGGGTTGTGGTTTGTAAATAAACTCTTTTTCCTTGTATAAATTAATGTCTAATGTGCTAAACGAAACTTGGTCATTTAAATATTTTAATCGTCCTTCTTTGCTTTCAATTTCTTCTTGAAGTGTCCTAATGTTTTCTTCAATTGCTAGAATGTCATTAACTGTCGAAGCTTTAGATAGTAATTCTTTATAGCGTTTAAGATATTCACGTTTGTTTGTTAGTCGAGTTTCAATGTCAACATATTCTTCTGTTACGTCACGGGCTTGAATGTTTTTACTTTTAATTTCGTCTTTACCATTTTCTATACTTGAAATTAATTTTTCAAAATTGTCGGCTGGCACACGAATTTTTAGGTTGTAAGAAATTGTTTGGTCGCTGTTTTGCAAATCTTCGCTTTCGTAATATGCATTTAATTTTTTCAATAAGTCGTCAATGCCTTTCTTACTTAAATTGATGTCATTTGTTTTAACGGATATGCTGCCGTCTTTGATTATTTTTTTGACTTTCTTTTGAGGAACAACCTTTATAGTTTCATTGGTTGCTCCATCATCAAGAATTTCTTCTTCAGTTTTAATGTTTGGGGGAGAAAATTTCGCTTTTTCTTCCTCCATTGCAAGCGGCTCCTCTGGAGCACTAACTCCGTCACCACTACCTTGTCCGTAACCAACTTGCTCTTTTTGTTTAGAGTTACAAGAGTACAAAAGTGTCAATGTAAAAAGCAGGTTTATAATAATTTTTGATTTCATAATATTGATAACGTGTTATTGTCGTCTTTTAGCATTGGCTATAACGTTTTGCACATTTGCGATGGGCGTGCGTTCTGACTCAAATGTAACTTAGGGAAACGAATTTACCAACCACTAAAATCCCGTCAAACGGAGACGAATTGCACGCCTATTGCAAATGTGCTGTTATAGGTAGCCTTACTTTCCATCGTCAATTGTTATGTTGTCTAAATTCCTTAGCGATTACATAATTGTCTGCAATGAATATTAGTTTAAAATTGTCTTGCTTTAATTCATTTCCAAAGGTCTTTGTCGCAACATTATGGTTGTTGCAAACCTTGATTACTTTTTGTGTAATTGAAAAAGGAGCTTCCATTAGTTTTCCTGTCCCATTTTTTACATTGTTTAAAAAAGTGTCTACCGTAAAGTTAATATTTCTGTCCTGTACATAGTTTTTCCAGTTCCGCCAACCTTCGGTAATTTCATTTATTGCATTTTCAAAGTCCGCAACAAACTTGTCAATATAAAGAGGCTTAGAATTTATAAAAGTCGTTACAATGTTTTCGTTATGGTCAATAAGTAACGGATGAATTTCATAAATAATTAATTGTCCACGTGTCCCTTTTTTTAAGTTGAATTCCTTTTTGTCAACAAGGTCGAAACGAAATAATTGGTCGTCAATTTTAAGTGTCAAAAATGTAGCTTGGTAATTGTCAACCTGAACAGTCTTATTTTCAATGTTTGTAATGTTCACTATCGTCGTCTTTAAGGTTACCTATAACGTCAGAGTGTGAAAAAACCTCTCCACACTGTTTAGTGTAAAATTATTGAAAAGTGTGTGATTAAGCAAGTGGCTGTGTATTTAAATTTGCTTCAACAAAAGAGGTATGAACTATA
>JAIYDG010000519.1 GCA_027487625.1 Bacteroidota bacterium | reverse complement strand
ACGGTCACGTGATGTTTTACTATATAAAAAAGAAATTTTCTCGAAGGAATCCATCATGGTTAAGTCCATTCACCCATTTCCTTCTGATAATTTCTTTTAAAGTTTTTATAGGGCCGAAGCCGCAATAGGTCCCTTCAAGTTATCAAGCAATAACACCATCGGAGTTAAATACGATGTTTTCTTGGAAAACTGTGCTTCTGCCTTCGCCAGAGTGCCGAGCCCAGGGATGGAATTATTGGATTCGGTGAGTTCAGCTTCAACATCATCCATTCCTCTTCCTGATACTTTAGATTACATTATCTCGGATAATACTTGGCGATGAGACCAAGAATAAGTAGTAGTCTGTGAATCAAAATCCCACCAAACCTGGTTAATCGTCGTCATAGCAGTCGCGAGTGTGGTCTTTTATTCTGTTTTTTAATTGGGTGGGCGATATATGTTGATAAGCGACCTCATTGACCTGTATGAAAATTTTTAGAACCCTATCTTTTCGATTATTATTTACCGTATAGCAAACAACAGAATCCAGCAAAAAGTTTGTTTCAGCAAAAAAAACTAAACAATAAATAAGCTATGAATCGTAAAGATCAATTATTCAAAACACTCTTCATCAAGAAGCCATGGATGGTAAAAATCAATTACTCAAAACAATCAATTATTCATAACAATCGATAATTCAAAACAATCCTCATCAAGAAGCCATGGATGGTAAAGATCAATTATTCAAAGCAATCTTCATCAAGAAGCCATGGATGGTAAAGATCAATTATTCAAAACAAATTTCATCAAAAGGCTACGGATCTTAAAAATGAAAATCAGGTACGATGATTATTGGCGATGAAATGACATTAAATGATGTAGTAAAAAGATAATGTTATCACGTAAAGTCTCCATACTGAACAAGTAAACCATAGCAATATTCTGGTACTTTGAATATATCCGTTTCAACAGAAAAAAATGTATCATCAGTGACGTATAATAAAAATTCAATTTAAAAAACTGTGTTGGGATATTTTCATATCTATATCTGGAAAATTAGAGTCCGAGAAATTGACCCGCCAATAAATAGGGTGTGCCTTGTTGAAGGTAGACCTATTAATGGTGCAATACTGTATGTGACTGACTATACCAAAAATTATGTGTTAACGGCTACATACCATATCTGGAATTTATAATAATGTATTGTAATTTTTCTGCTGCGCTTGTGGAGTAATGTTGCAAAACATTATTACGCAAGTGCAGCAATTCATCTACAGGAATTATGCATCGGCGAACGGATAGCTGCATAATTCATCACGTAACCGTAAGTCGGCGGTTTGTGGTGAGATCCATGCTTCTTTTCTGTGAATGTTTGTTTTTTGATCAGAGTGCTTGAAATGATCTTTTTCTTTTCTTTGCACTCACCCATTCTCGAGAATCCATCGGGTTTCGATCCTGGATGAGTAGGACTCAGTCCGGTTGGTCGTTGGCGTCGGTGGTCGGCAGCAGTGGCGCTGCAGTGCGTTGGATCGAGCGATGTGCGGTCGACTCGGCGAGGCGGTTTTTCCTTCTCTTTCTTTCTCTTCATTTTGCATTGATCATTTCGCATTGATCTTTCCTTGCAATTTTTTCCTTTGCTTTCTCGATGGCGATTGCATTGAGGTTTTTCCTCTTTTGGAACCCACTTTGTTAGTTTGTATTTACCCGACTATCAAATCCAAAGGGAAAATTCCGAATGGGGCAAGTATGCTTCTTCTCTGCTTTCTTTTTCCCTCAAGGAAAATCGACTGTCTGCACACCAATTAGAGAGCAAAATCCAAAAGCGGCGTTCTCACTTTCTCCCCGATGGGCGAAATACAGCCGTCGGTGAGCAAAATGCGTTTTGTCCATGAAAAACTCCATCAATGCTTTTCCCAAACAGGACAGGTCCAATTTTGGCGCCAAAATGTGTTACTTTTTTTGGGTTCTGTTTCGTTTTTTTCTCTTCGTGCCGTATTTCACCATGCACCTCAGAATTTTCGAGATTGATTTTTACAAACAATATTACCTTTCTGGGTAATTATTCTCCTTTCCAATACACGCATTTCATCTTTTCCTCTCATTTCTTGCATTTCAATTCGAAGGGGCACTTTCATATATCAAATTTCTAAATGGATACAACTTCTTTTTAGTCATTCACTGACACAATTATCTCCCACATATTCACTTTTCACGTTTTCATTATTATTTTCAATGATTTCGCTGTTGTGAATGTTGTTAAGGTTGCAGTTGATGTTGAATTCGTGTCTATTCAATGTCACAGAGAAGCCTTTCTCAAAGAAACGGTACTTTGAATCGCCTTTCTTTTCTGATCTTTTGTTGTAATATTTCGGCAATAGTTAGTTACTAATTCGCGTTATTTCGTTTGTTTTTCATTTGTTGTTGGTTTTGTTGTGCTTCGTACTTTGTGAAAATGAGGAATGAAAGATTCTTGAAGACGAGGCGGCCTGATCAGCAAGCTTTGTTTGACAGTCTCTTTCATTTCTTTCATTTTCTCAGGGTTTTGTACAAAGATTTGTTTGATGCTGTTTATGTTTTTCTTGTTT
>JAIYDG010000149.1 GCA_027487625.1 Bacteroidota bacterium | reverse complement strand
GCAAGCAATGGATGAAGTTTCTGAAAATCTTTACAGCAGAATGCGTAATGGTGAAGATTTCAATAGCTTTATCAATGTTTACCAAGAGTGGTTAAATACAAATGATAAACACTTTGTAACATTATTTGAATCAGAAGAGTATTCAAAATTAATGAGTGAAGTAAGTGCTTTACAATTAGGTTTGAAGAAAAAAATTGAAAATCAAATGGAAAAAGCATTCAGCAATCTTCCTTTGATTAACCGTAGCGAAATGGATGAGTTATACTTAACTATCCAAGGTTTAAAATCACGCATCAGTATGTTGGAAAACCAAATTGATGCTGAAACTTCTAATGAAACTGAAGTAGAAGTGAAAGAAACCAAAACTCGTAAAGGTACAAAAGCGAACGCGTAATTTTGTTTGTTTATAGTGTTTAAGGCCATGGGTTGAGGGACCTGTGGCTTTTTTTTATATGAAATAGAGGATTTTTGTATATAATTTGAATCTTTTTTCATTATTTCCCTTTGAATAAAAAACCAATAACCAATATATGATGAATTTGAATATTTCCGGAATGATGGAAGAAATGACCAAAACAAGCGAAAAACTTGTGAAAGGTTATGAATTACTTTCGAAAATGGATGAGGTAGAAATAGCTACTACTCCAAAAGAATTAGTTTGGCAAAAAGACCTTGTAAAATTATTCCACTATAAAAGAGAAACTCCTGCAACTTGCAAAATTCCTGTATTGATTTCTTTTGCTATCATGAATCGTCATGATGTTTTAGATCTTCAACCAGATAGAAGTCTTGTGAAAAAGTTAATGGAAGAAGGCCTTGATATTTATATCATGGATTGGGGTTATCCAAAACGCCAACATAGATATTTAACAATGGAAGATTATATTTTGGATTTCATGGGTGGTGCTGTTGATTTCATTAGAAAAACAACAAACAGTCCTAAAATTCATAAAATGGGTATTTGTCAAGGTGGTACTTTTAGTACCATTTATGCTTCTTTGTTTCCTGAGAAATTACAATCATTAACTGTATATGTAGCGCCATTTGATTTCAAAGGAAATGAGTGTATGTTATACCGTTGGACAAAAGATATTGATGTTGATGCAATGGTTGATAGTTTAGGAATCATTCCTGCAGATATGTTAAGTGCTGGATTTGGTGCATTAAAACCTAGCATGGATATCAGCAAATATTTTGGTGTAATGGATATGATGGGTGATGAAGCTAAAATGACCAATTTCTTAAGAATGGAAAAATGGAAAGCAGATACCCCGGATTTAGCTGGTGAAATGTTCCGTAAATACATCAAAGATTTATTTAGAGACAATAAATTAATCAAAGGTGAAATGACATTGGGTGGAAAAAAAGTTGATTTGAAAAACTTAACCATGCCATTCCTGAATGTTTATGCAACTGAAGACAATATTATTCCAAATACATCAACCATCCCAGTTAATGATGCAATTGGTTCAAAAGACAAAGAATTATATGCATTCCCAGGCGGACATATTGGAGTTTTTGTTGGTGCTAAATCACAAAAAGAATTGGCTCCAAAAGTAGCTCAGTGGGTAATGTCGAAGTCGTAATTAACTTATATGTATAGAAAGTAATTTCTATTAAAAACTTAAAAACGGAGAATCAATCAAATTGGTTCTCCGTTTTTTTTATGCTCTATTGTTTTATCAAATCACTTTTTAATATAATACGAATATTCGCATGTAATCATTTAGTTTATTTTTATTAAAACAATTTTCGTTTGACTCTTTCTGTTCCAAACTCAAGAATGCCATCTATAAATTCATAGGGTTTATAATCATTCAATGCGCATTGATGGAAAATTGCCGTAGCAGGTGTCATGCCCGGTAGTGAATTTACTTCAATAAATACCACTTCAACTTTATTGTTTTGAAGAACTCTTACAAAAGCATCAATTCTACAATAACCCTGAACATTTAATACTTTGGCTGCATCCTTTATTTTTTGCTGAACCTGAGTACTTATTTTTTTGTTCATTTGAGGCGTGGCTGCATAACGCGCAGGTGTAATATTTTGACCTTGCCCAGCAAGAAATTTCTCTTCTAATGAAAGGATTTCACCTTCTGCCAATGTTTCACTTGGTTCAAATGTTTCATACACCAATCTGCTTCCTTTGTAATGTGTCATTAAACCGCCTGTTACTTCTAGAAAATGTTTTGCGTTTCCTTTTTCAACAAATTTTTCAATCAAGAAATGTGGCTTTTTAGGAAACTCTTCTTTTGGTTTCAATTGTAGACGTTCAGCAAGCTCCTGACTGATTTCTAATCCAGGTCTAAAAGCACCATCAGCAAATGCCAATAATTGTTCTCTGTTTTTTATCTTTTTAACGGCACTACTGCAACCATCATCAGCAGGTTTAGCTATTAAAGGATAGCCAATTTTTTCAATTTTAGTGATGCATTTTTCCTGATTTTCTTTCCAATCTGCTTCTGCTATTAAAGCATGTTCTGCAACTAAAAATCCTTTCTTTTTCAATAGCTCATTTGTATTGAATTTATTGATGGTTAATTGAGAACTTTCAACTCCTGAACCATTATACGGCATCTTGATTTTATTCAATTCTTTTTGAATGGTTCCATCTTCTCCTGGACGACCATGTAAAGCGATGAATACACAATCAGCCATCTTTTTCAATTCAGGATAGGTAATTTCTCTAGGTTCAAATAATTCAACATTGCTGTATTTTTTTAGAATGGTTTTACATTCATCAGCAATTTTATTCATGATTGAAGCTCTTTTATAATGCAGTACTTTTTCTTTGATATCATCTGCATTATCTTTAAGCATCACATGAACTGGTAAAAGATGCAATGAGTGAGATTCATCATTACCAGTTACAAAAACAGGAAATGCCTCATATTTATCTGAAGATGCAAGTTTCTCGAAAATATTTCTGCCACTTTCAACCGAGATATGTCTTTCAGAACTATAACCACCCATCATTACAGCAACTCTCTTCTTCTTAGTTTTTTTGCTGCTTTGTAAGTCGATTAGTAAATCAATTCTGTTTAATAAATCATTGTATAAATAGTGAATAGAAAGACTTCTAACCCTTTCTGCGATTGAAGTTCTGATGATATATGTTAAAAACTGCGATGGGTTCAATCCAATTTCTGCTGCTTGGTGAAAGAAAAAAGACGAAGGCATCATACCAGATGTAGTATTTGGATCATTCAAGAATAATTCACCTTTACTACTCAAGAATCCATCAATACGAGCATATACATGGAAATTGAAGTGATTGAATAATTCTGTACAAGCTTTTCTGATATCCTCAATTTTGCTGTCTTCAATATCAATTGGCGTTACTTTCCTGCTCAATCCTGGAAGGTATTTGCTTCTGTAATCAAATACTTCTTTTCCTTTCACAATTTCTGTAGGAGGCAATGCAACCGGAGTTCCATCTTCTTGTCTGATGACGATACATGAAAATTCTCGTCCTTCAATAAAACTTTCAACCAAAACTTCCGATTCACTATAAATACTTTCTAAAACAATTTCATTTTTGGTTTTGAAAGATTTATCTAAATACGACCACAAATCATCAGGATGTATGAGTAATTGTTTATTTGAAATTGCAGGTAAACCAATACCTTCTTTGATATCGGTTAATTTTTGTATGAATAGAAATTTATCTTCTTTACTTAATTCCGTCCATTCTTTTTTGTTGATTTTTTGAATGAATAGAGCTTTAAGTGCTGCATTTTCAAAAGTATTGAAATCATCATTTCCAATTACCGAAACACCAACTGAACTTCCCTGATTGGCTGGTTTTACAACAAATGGAATTCCAATGTTTGATAAAATTCTTTCATGAATTTCTTTAAGAGAGCCAATATCTGATTTTTTGAAAGAATCATATTTTGGAACAGGCATTCCTGCTGCCGACATCAATTCTTTTTGAAGGCGCTTGTTCATTCCCAAGGAACTAGGCAGGATTCCAGAACCGGAGTAGGGGATACCATTCCATTCCAATAAACCCTGAAGCGTTCCATCTTCACCAAAATTTCCATGTAGTGCTAAGAATGCAAAATCAATTTGTATTTTGATTTCAGAGATATTGAGTGGCTTACCGATTTTTTTTGCCATCGATTTTCCATCATCCTCATAAGCTTCCTTAATATTTTCAGCATAAACCTGAATTCCGTGTTTATTATTTTTTAGGAATTGTACAGGTGGGTAAAAATCTCTGATTGAACCTTTGTAAATATAATGCCAATCTAGTAGAATAAACTGATTGAAACTATCAACAAAAATAGGAATTGCTTCAAATAAACTTTTGTTTAGGTTGTCGTAAACAGTTCTTCCTCCGGCAAATGAAACTTCACGTTCACGGGAATTTCCGCCAAAAAATATACCAATGCGTATGCGATTACTCATGTTTCAAACTTAAGGCTTGTAATTGAATAAAGAATACTCAATTTCAAGATAAAAACGAGCTTTTTCCATATTTAAATGTTGAAAATCCCTGAAAGTGTTGATTTCTAATTATTCTTCATAAAATTTCTGGCAAGGCTTTTGCACTTGAAAGAAAAGTGTAAATTAGCGACTTCAAATTTTATTTATTTCAAATTTGCTTTCGCCCCCTGAATTAATAATATAAACATGAAAAAACTACTTTCAATCAGCCTATTTATCCTATTTGGATTATCTGCATTTGCTCAAAATGATGTACAAACCATGCCTGATTTGAGTTTAAAAGATGTGAATGGCAAACCCATTAATATGGCTGATTATTCTAAAAAGGGCAAAATTGTTATTGTGAGTTTTTGGGCAACCTGGTGCTCTCCTTGCAAAAAAGAATTGAACAATATCAACGAAATTTACGATGAATGGAAAACAAAATACAATTTGGAATTAGTAGCTGTATGTACTGATAATGCAAGAAACGTTTCAAAAGTAAAACCTTATGTTGATGGTCAGGGTTGGGATTATGAAATAGTGATGGATGTGAATCAGGATTTACAAAGATTGATGAACATTGTACAAATACCACATACGTTTTTAATCGACCAAAACGGACATATTGTTTACCAACACAGTGGTTATGTTGAAGGTGATGAGTTTATGTTGGAAGAAAAAATTAAAGCTTTGACAGGCAAAAAATAGATGCTAAAAAAGCTCCTTTTTATAGGAATTTTATTGAGCTCCTTTCCGAAATTTAACTTCGGTCAGGAGCTCAATTTGTTTAAAGGAATAGAAAAAGAATTTCCAAAATATTTTGAAACATCAACAGGTTCATATTGTGAATTTGATGGAATTGATTTTTTCGGTAAACCACAATATCTCTGCACTCATTCAAATTTAGCCTCAGCTCAAATGCTTGGTACCAATCAGCTTTGGCCAACAGCTAATTTGAATCTCCAATTAAGCGGTCTCAGTCTTAATAAACTCGGGATGTGGGATGGCGGTGCCATTAGGATTTCACACAGAGAATTAATTGGCAGAGTGCAGAACATGGATTCAGTTAGCCTTAGCTCTCATTCAACACAAGTTGCTGGACAGATGATAGCTTCTGGATTAAATCCAATTGCTAAAGGAATGGCATTTGAAACCAAATTAAAAGCTTGGAATTTTACCAATGATAACAATGAGATTATAGCCAATGCAGCTAATTTATTGGTTTCAAATCATGCTTATGGCACAACCGTTGCCTGGCAAAATATTGGTGGTAATATTTATTGGTATGGTGATTCAATTTTAAATATGTACCGTGATTGGAAATTTGGATATTATGATAACAGATCAAGAATTTGGGACAGTGTTTCTTTTGCCAATCCGTATTTTTTAATGGTAAAAAGTGCTGGAAACGATAGAGGTTCCTTTGTAGCTCCGGGTACAACTCATTATTATTGGAATGGAACAGCATGGGCACTATCAAACACAACCAGAGATACAGTGGGGCCTTATGATTGTATGGCAACTTTTGGAAATGCGAAAAACATTTTGACTGTTGGCGCTTGTGTTACAGACACCAATTTTTTGAATGGTACTTCTAATGCAAATGTGTTTTCATATAGCAGCATGGGTCCTACAGATGATGGCAGAATTAAGCCGGATTTAGTTGCAGCAAGTGGATTGGTTTTAAGCTCAACATCAACACATGATTCTGCCTATGCATTTTTAGGTGGAACTTCAATGTCGGCGCCAAATGTGGCTGGTTCATTGATACTTTTACAAGAATACAATCAACAATTAACTGGTCGATTTTTAAAATCAGCATCATTAAAAGGATTGGTTTTACATACAGCAAGGAATTGTAAATTCAGCATTCCTGGTCCGAGTTATGATTGTGGTTGGGGTGTTCCAAATCTTCCTAAAGCTGCAAATTATATGGCACAAAGAAGTGTCAATGGAATTGATGAATTGAAATTACTTCAAAATGATACCATCAAAATTAAAGTAAGAATCAATAATAATTCAGATACTTTAAAAGCAAGTATATGTTGGACAGATCCCAAAGCAGCAACAGCAAATCCAGCTTATAATGACACAACTTTGAAGTTAATAAACGACCTAGATATGCGTTTAATGAATCAAGGAAATGTGATTGCTTCTCCTTTTATCTTAAATCCGAATCAGCCAGCTTTACCAGCAACAAAAGGAGATAATTATAGAGATAATTTTGAGCAGATTTTTGAATCAGGATTAAATTCTGTTATCTACGAAATGAATATTTTTCATAAGGCACAACTTCAAAACAATGAACAAAATTTTTCTTGGTTATGTGATTTGCTTTATGAGCCTTTGAGTTCTGCTTCCAATCTGCAATTTACAACGGTTAATAATCAGCAAATTTCATTTACGCTAAAAAAGGGAAGTGGCGAAAAACGAATTGTAATGATTCAACCCGGAGTTAATAATTCACTTCAACTTACAGATGGAATGAGTTATATAGCTTCTTCTGTTTATGGTAATGGGGCTTCCTTAGGAAATGGGACATTTGTAGTTTATAATGATACTGGCTCTGTTATCAATATTACTGGATTAATGGCTAATCAAACTTATTCAATCAAAGTAATTGAATACAATGGTCAGGGATTACAAACAATTTATTCAAATAGAAGAGCCTTAACAGTAAATACACAAACATTACCAGTAGAATGGTTAAGTTTTGAAGGAAAGCAAATATCAGAAAACGAAGTATTGTTGAAATGGTCAACTGCTTCTGAAGTAAATAATAATTTTTTTGAAATTCAAAGAGGGGAGAATGTTGAGGTATTTTATAAGATAGATTCAGTAAAAGCGAATGGTAATTCCAATACCATTTTAAAATATAGTTTTATTGATGATGGTATTAAGAATCTTCCTTCCGTAGTATATTATCGACTCAAACAAGTTGATTTTGATGGCAATTTCAGCTACAGTAAAACAATTGCAGTAGCAATAGATTTACCTTGGGAATTAGATTTGATATATCCGAATCCATTTGAGAACCAAATAACCTTGAAGTTTAAAGGAAACTTCGCTAGTCCAATTAAGCTTCAAATCTTGAACATATTGGGTGAATTAAAATTGGAAGAAACTATTGATATATCAGACAAAATATTGGTAGATATATCAACAGCGAATTTAGTTTCAGGTATATATTTTCTGAAATTAGAATCGGGTGATTATGTAAAATATTACAGAATAATTCGTCTGTAGCACCGCGATTTATCGCGGTGTCAAAAGTAGCATCGCGATTTATCGCGGTGTCACGATTCATCGCGGTGTTATATTATTTCGATTTGCGTTTGAATAATACTATCATCAGAATTATAAATACCAAATTCACAAACAAACCAATTATTGCAGGTGCTAAGGAACTTTCACCTTTATACAATGAATTTCCATATGACCAATCAGCAGTTTTAAAATCGAGATAAGTGTAAAAGGAAGTTACCACAAATAGGATACTTGAAATCCACTTTTGTTTATTTAATTCAGTTACAGAAATTCCTAAAAGGATGATTAATAATCCAATTACAATCATGTGTACATACACCCAGAAAATTGCATCAAAGTAATGAGGAGAATTAAGCACATGTTCTGGTACTTCAAATTCTGACATACTTTTCATTAGGCCTTTTGAAAATAAACTGGAAGCTAAAAAAATATACAAAGTGCCAATGTAAACTAGGGTTGGTTTAAAATTAAACTGAATTTTTTTCATCTTCATAATTTATTATTTAGGTGATATAATAACCGTACATCATGTATGTATTTTATGAGGAACGGGATTGTATTCAAAGATTATTCTAAATTAATATTAAAAATCAGAAATTCATTAACGCGTTACCAATATTCCGCGTAGCACCGCGATTTATCGCGGTGTCAATATTCCGTAACATCGCGATTTATCGCGGTGTAATTCATCGCGGTGTCAGTATTCCGTAGCACCGCGATTTATCGCGATGTAATTCATTGCGGTGTCAGTATTCCGTAGCACCGCGATTTATCGCGGTGTAATTCATCGTGGGGTCAGTATTCCGTAGCATCGCGATTTATCGCGATGTAATTCATTGCGGTGTCAGTATTCCGTAGCACCGCGATTTATCGCGGTGTCAATAATTGCGAAGCAATATGTTTTATAGTCAGGCATTGCTTCGCAATGTTATATTTATTCACAGCTTTGCTGTGAATGCACCGCGATGAATCGCGGTGTTACATCAATGATTTTAGTGTATTGTAAACTTCATGTTTTACAGGAGCCAATGGCAATCTTACCACATTTTTGCATAGGCCCATCATACTCATTACTGCTTTGATACCACCAGGATTTCCATCATAAAAAATGGCTTTCATTATTGGATATAATTTGTAATGAAGTTTTCTTGCAGATTCAAAATCACCATTTAATCCTAATCTTACCATTTCAGAAAACTCTTTTGGATAAGCCTGACCAATTACAGAAATAACACCATTCATCCCCATAGCAAGAAAGGGTAAAGTTAAGTTATCATCTCCACTTATAATTTCAAATGAATCAGGTTTAGCATGAATCAAATCCATGAATTGTTCTGAATTACCGCTTGCTTCTTTAATTGCTATAATATTGCGGTGTTCAGCTAATTTTAAAGTTGTAGCAACTGACATATTACTGCCTGTTCTTCCTGGAACATTGTATAAAATTACAGGTTTTGGACAAGCATTAGCAATAGCTTCATAATGCAAATAAATTCCTTCTTGGTTAGGTTTATTGTAATATGGACTAACAGATAAAATAGCATCATACCCAGTGAAATCAAATGATTGTATAGTTTCAATAATTTCAGATGTATAGTTTCCGCCTATCCCTGCAACACATTTTACTCTGCCTTTAGCTTGTGATTGTATAAATTGATAAACTTGTTTTTTTTCTTCTTTGGTTAAAGTAGCGGTTTCACCAGTTGTTCCAAGAGCAACTAAATACTCCACGCCTCCATTAATACAATGTTCAATGATGTTTGATAATGCATCAAAATCAATTGAATAATCTTCTTTAAATGGTGTAACCAATGCAATTCCTGTACCTTTCATGATGCTATAATTTTAATTGAATTTCAAATTTATTAGAAATTCCGACCAAATTTGATTTTAAATTGAGTTTTATTTATTGGATAAGTTTTGTCAATTAATGGATGAATTTGATTTGGTCAACATCATGCCTTGATATTTAAAATATTGAAAACTAATAAAATTAAGATAAATCAATAAGTAAATGATATAACTTACCTCTCAAAATGCAGTCTAAAACTATCTTTATTTTTATACTTGTTACAATTTGATTATCTAATCCAATGTTTCTTCAAGTTAAAATCTCTAGATATAGCTTAATTACTTCTAAAGTTTATCTTTTCTAATATTATCAAATTATTAAATGAAATTTCGATTTATTTTCAATTTCTTTATTCAAAGCCAATGAAAAGCCGATAGAACTTAAATTATTTTTACCCTATACAATTTTGTGAAAAGTTTGTTAATAGGTTAACAATTAAATAGTCCGGCTAAAATAGCATAAAATTTATATTTGAAGTTGTGTATGCAATAATAGATATCGAAACAACCGGAGGTCATCCATCGGCCAATGCTATAACAGAGATATCTGTTTATATAAGTGATGGTAAAAATGTGATTAATCAGTTTGAAACATTGGTAAATCCAGAGATTTCGATTCCTCCCTATATCCAAGCATTTACAGGAATATCTAATGAAATGGTTCAAGATGCCCCCACATTTGGAGACATCGCCCCAAAATTAAAAGATATTTTGGATGGAAATATTTTTGTAGCACACAATGTGAACTTTGATTATAGTTTTGTTAAACATCAATTTGAATTGGTTGGTATTTCTTATCAATCTAAAAAATTGTGTACTGTTCGTTTAAGCAGAAAAATTGTTCCCGGTTATAGATCCTATTCATTAGGAAATATTTGTGCATCATTAAACATTCCGCTAAGTAACAGGCATAGAGCGGGAGGAGATGCAATTGCAACACTTCAATTGTTTCATTATTTATTGAATAATGATAAAGAAAATGTAATTGAGGAAAGTTTAAAAAAAGGTTCAAAAGAGCAAATGCTTCCTCCTAATTTACCCAGGGAGGATTTTGAAAAATTGCCTAAAACTTCAGGAGTTTATTATTTTATTGATTCAAAAGGATTGGCTTTATATGTTGGTAAAGCTAAAAATATTAAATCAAGAATTTCATCTCATTTCAGTGGAAGTTTAAAAGGATCTCAAAAACAGAATATGTTTAGAGAGGTTCATGGATTAAGTTATGTAAGCACTGGAAATGAATTGATGGCAATGTTGTTAGAAAGTCATGAAATTAGAAGGCTTTGGCCTGATGAAAACAGGGCTCAAAAACGTGTTCAGGCAGTTTATGGATTGTTTGATTACCTTGATCAAAACGGGAAAATTCGATTTGGAATAGATAAAGTAAGAAGAGAACAAAAGCCTTTGGTAACTTTTGGATCACGCCACGCTGCTTTTGCTTATATGCAGAGTTTAATAGATGAATTCAGTTTGTGTCCAAAATTGTGCAATCATCAAACCAATCCTGGTGAATGCATATCTGTGAAAAATGATATTTGTGATGGTTTATGTATGGCTAAAGAAAACATTGTTGAATACAATAAAAAAGCACAGTTGTTTTTTGATCAATTGACAGCAGAAAAAAAAGCGTTTTATATTGTAGGTAAAGGACGCAATCATAAAGAGCAAAATGTGATAATCTACGAACCTGGCGTTTATATTGGTTATGCTTATGTTAATATCAAAGTTCAATTAGACTTTGATATCCTAAAAGAAGAATCAACTCCTTTAAAAATAAATAGTGTGATGGAGTCGATATTAGCACCAATAGTAAATGGAGAAAAAAGTAAAGGATATAAAGTTTATGCCCAGATGAAAATGGCAATAAATTAATGTTTTGATAAGTTAAAATTAACACTAAGTTTATCTCTTGTATTTTCAAATATTTTATTAAAAGATTTTAACTATTTCCTCATGATTTAATAACCTCTAAAATGGGGCTAAGTCCCAATAAACATCATACTTTTGAGAAAACTTTCAAGTATGAATTTCTTCAAAAGAAAATTAAATCATTTAAAATTCTCGTCAACTAATTTATTTAGGTATTTTGTACTTTTGGTATCAGTAATTTTTGTTCAATTTTCGAATGCTCAAACAACCACTATTTTTTCTGAAAATTTTGGCACACCAACTACAACAACTTCAATTGTAAATTATTCAAATGGTACAGCACCAGCAACATTTCAAAACAAAGGTACACTTACCTATGGTAATGGTTCTCAAACTAATCCTTGTGATTTAAGAGCAACAAGCGTTTCTAGCACTTATACTGGAGCATCTGGAGGTGGAAATGCATTTTTTACATCAACATCAGGTGCTTATGGTTTGTCAATTGAATCAATAAATGCTTCATCTAAAACTGGTTTAACCTTACAATTTGGATATAGAAAAGAAAGCGCCTCTCTTCATGCTACATTTTCTGTTGATTATTGGGATGGTACAAATTGGGTAACTGTAGCAAATACTTCGGCAGCATTATTTAATGAAGCATCTAACGCAGCAATAGGTTGGTATTTATCTAAAACACTAAGTTTACCAGTTTCAGCTCAGATAAGTGGTTTAAGAATTCGCTTTGTAAAAACAGGTACAGCTTCAATTCGTGTTGATGATGTGGTTTTAAGAAGTACAGTTCTAAACGCTCCAACACTAACAGTTGGTGCATTGAATGAATTTGTTACAAGTTCAGTAAATACTCCATCCGCTGAACAAATTTTAACTGTATCAGGAACTAATTTAACAAATAATATTAGTATAGTTCCTCCTACAGGTTATGAAATTTCTACTTTATCAGGAGGAAGTTTTAACTCTACAAATCCAATTCTTTTAACTCCAAGTTCTGGAACAGTTTCAACAACAAGTATATATGTAAGATACAATCCTAGTTCCCTAATTAATCAACCACAAATTGCAGGCACAAACATCCGATTAACAAGTACTGGTGCAGATACTCAAAATGTGTCAGTATTAGGAAGTATTACAAATTTAGCTATTGGTGATATAGCAATAATTGGTTTTGATGGCACAGGAAACGACAGATTTTCTTTTGTTGCATTAAATGATATTCCGGGTAATACCAGAATTAAGTTTACTGATAAAAACTGGGATGCAAGCCTTTCAACTCCTGCATTTACAACAGGAGAAGGCATTGGGGTTTGGACAGCTCCTTCTGGCGGATTAGCAAGAGGAACGGTTGTTACATTAATTACAGACCCAACTGCTTCAACCAACATTGGAACAGGCACATTGGCTTCAGGGATGTCATCCTCAGGCGAACAGGTTTTTGCTTTTCAAGGTTCAGCAACTAATCCTAATTTTATTTGTGGCTTTACCTCAGGTTCAATTATTTCAACAGGAACACCTTCAAGTTCTCAAACTTGGCTTCCAGCAGCACTTACACTTGGTCAGAATTTCTTGGCTACTTCAGGTAACAACGGTTCTGCATTCCTAACTAGTTCAAGCCCTTCAGGTATTTTAGCTACTTTAAGATCATTTATACACACAAGCAGCAATTGGACTACCTCTTCTAGTGCTGCAAGCTTTCCGTCATGGACTTTTAGCTTCCTCCAGAACGAACCAACAACTCAGCCTTCTTTTGGTTTTACTTCATCATTAGCGAACAATAGTATGACATTGAACCTTAGTGGTGGAAATGGCTCTAATGTATTGGTAATTGCTCGTCAAACCAATCCGGTAAATGCAATTCCAACTGATGGAGTTACTTATACAGCCTCAACTGTTTTTGGATCAGGTTCTGCTGTTTCTCCAGGTGAATTCGTAATTTTTGCTGGTGCAGCGGGAAGTATTTCAATACCACTTTCAGGGCTAAGTCCTGGTACAGATTATCATTTTAGTGCATTTGCATATAATGGTAATTCTGGAACCCAAAACTACCTTGGTTTAAATCCGGGTACAAATGTAGAAACAACTACAGGTTCATCAAACTCTGCAAGTTCCGACATTATTGTAGACCCTGTTTTTAATGAACCTTCTAATATAGACTTCAAAACAGCTTTGGATTCTTCAAACTTATCTATAAGTAATAGTATTGAAGTATTCAAAATGAATCTTCGAGATGGTGGAGCTTCTCCAGATGCTGATGCTTTAATTACTGAACTCAATTCAATTTCTTTCAGCATTACAAACTCATCAGTTATTAAATCTTTGGGACTATTCAATGGTACAACACGCCTTGCAGAACAAGTTGTTAGTGGAAATTCAATAAGCTTTTCTGGATTAAACTTAATTTGTAATGATGATTCTCAAATAAATCTTTCTTTAAGAGCAACATTTAAATCAAGCCAAACAGACAATGTGCAATTTTCATTTGCTGTTTCTGGCGCGACTTCAAGTGCATTAGGTTCACAATTTGTTGATGCTACAGCAGGTTCTGCAGCCTCGTCAATAAGTTCAGATAAAAATAGAATAGAAGTATCAGCCCAAACTCTTGCTTTCATTCAACAACCAAGTAATGTAGTATCAGGAGCCGCAATTTCTCCTGCGGTTACAGTTTCAGCAAGAGATACTTTCAATAATATCGACTCGGATTTTTCAAACAATATTTCATTAACAACAACTGGAACTTTTTCTGTTTCATCAACAAGTTCGGTTGCTGCTACTAATGGACTTGCAACTTTTTCAAATTTGATTTTTGATGGAACGGGCAATGCATTAACACTAAGTGCAAGTGCAGTAGGATTAAGCAATTCAAATACTAGTAGCACATTTAATGTAACATTACCAACACTCCTTCAGTTTGCCAATACTTGGAGCGGTGCTCCAACTAGTGTAAATGCTACAACTAATCCATTGAATTCAGCAACAGTATCTTTAAGTCGTGGTTCTGGTCTAACAAGTTCAAGCACTACAGCAAGATTTAGTGCATCTGGATTTGAATCTGGTTCAACCCTTATTTTGGCTAATAATGATTTCATGACCTTTACCCTTCAGGCTAATGCTGGTTATGCATTTAATTTAAATGGGTCAACATTAACAATTTCATTAGGTTCATCAGGTACTGGCCCAGCTTCTTATGGT